>DAIDGW010000176.1 GCA_027452245.1 Acidobacteriaceae bacterium | reverse complement strand
TGCTGTGGTTGCTCATTCTGGGAGAAGCCATGGGCATTGCAACGACAATACCGAACTGGAACAAAGGATGGCCGCATTGGTACTGGATGTCTTGGCTACTCTCCTGGCCGGTAAGTTGCGGGATCGGATTCCTGCTGGCGAAGCGACGAACGGCTCAAGTAGCGGCCATGACGCTTTAGTCTCGGTCTAGATGGATTCTGAAACGCCACACACCCGTCCCTCCCAAGAGGTGTGAGGAAAAGGGAAGGTCAAACCGCCCCAGTTTCAAACCTCTTCAGATGTAATTTATTTAAAGCTCTGGTGATGCTCTGCCGATGAGAACTTACGGATGCGCAGGGCCAATTGAGCTCAGGCGCAAGCGGAATAGCACTCTAAAGGATCGGCACTATGGAGAACATACGAACACTGATTGTGGACGACTCCTCAGTGATGCGAAAAATTGTGGAACGATCTCTTCGCCAAGCTGGAATTTCGATTGCCCAGGTTTTTGAGGCGGGCAACGGGGCCGAAGCGCTGGGTACGTTACAGGAAAACAAGGTGGATCTAATCTTGTGTGACATCAACATGCCCGTGATGGACGGGTTGGAATTTGTCAAGCAACTTTCGTCAGTAGAAAACGCAAAGGGCGTTCCCATCGTGATGATTACCACTGAAGGAAGTGAAGGACACGTGGTGCAGGCGCTTTCGGCCGGAGCTCGCGGCTATATTCGCAAGCCGTTCACGCCCGACCAAGTCAAAGAGCATGTAATTCCCGTTTTGGCAGGCAAGCCATGAACGCGATTGGACAGTCTTTCCCCGCCGAGCAAGCGTATGACACATGGCTTCCGCTGTTGCAATTGGCAGCCCAGGAAGTCTTCAATTTAATGCTGAACTGTGGCGTGCAGCCATCAACCGCGGAAGTAGACGATCAAGGTTTGGACAACACAGCCATGGTGGGGCTTGCCGGAAAACTGTGCGGCATGCTGACGATCCGCTGTCGCACGAAATCAGCTGCCGTGATGGCGTCCAAAATGCTTGGGGTCACCCCTGAGAGCGCCGGACATGCGATTTGGGATGCGCTCGGCGAGATCTCTAACATGGTCGCCGGCAATTTCAAGAACAAGATCAGTGGGATGGCTGATGGCTGCATGTTGTCTGTCCCGACTGTAATCACGGGAGCCGATTACAACCTGCATCCACTGGCTGTCAGTTCCGCAATTCGCACCATACTGATTTTCGAAGGGGAGCCAATTGTGCTTTCGTTGGAAATCCATAACTGACCACAAGTTTGGCCTGCATCCCGCGCAGGCCGGGAAGATTTTGCCGGGCCAGATTCACCGTAACCCGGCAAAGTCTTCCTCCGATTCATTTGCTAAGAACTCTTTTATTCTATCGATGGACATTTCTCTTTCCTTCCAACATGTTGCGGGCACATAGTTCCTCCGAATGCACTCCTGAATTCTGGAAACCAACTTGCTTTGATTTCAGCAGGAGTTCGAAAGCATGGACAGCGGCTTCTACGCAGTATGCACTGGATTAGCGGCTCAACTTCAGGCATTGGATCTGGTCGCCCACAATCTGGCGAACCTCAGCACGACGGGATACCGCGGTCAAAAGATGATGTTCCAGTCTTTGATGGCCGGTTACGCCAGTGTGCCGGAAAACCTTCTGAACACCGCGATCAATAATTTTGCAGTGCTGAGCAACAGCCATACCGATTTGACCTCCGGGAGCCTGGTGCGGACCGGGAACCCTCTGGATCTGGGAATTGCCGGACCGGCATTCTTTGCCGTACGAACGCCGCAAAACGTGCTGTACACACGCAATGGCAGCTTCCACATCACGCCAGACGGGAATCTGGTGAGTGAGGAGGGCTATCCCGTACTGACAGGGCAAGGTCCGATCGGCTTGCCGAATGGCACCGTCGGGGTCAGCTCTGACGGCACGATCTCGGTGGATGGCGCCATTGCCGGCAAGATCCGACTCGTCGAGTTTGCCAGCGGAACAGAGCTGGAAGCCGCCGGCAATGCGCTCTACACGGCTCCCTTGGATTCGGTGCGAACGGCGTCGAGTTCTTCGATTCGTCAGGGGATGCTGGAAGCATCCAATGTGAGCGCCGTCGAAAGCGTAGTTGAGCTGATCACGGTGCAGCGCAATGCGGAAATGATGCAGCGAGCTCTCACTGTATTCGACAGTGAATTCAACCAGACAGCCGTGCAGGATCTGCCGAAAGTCTAGCCAGAAAGCGAGAGACTACGATGATTCGTGCTCTGTACACCGCTGCCAGCGGCATGGCCGCACAGGAACTAAACCTCGATAATGTGGCCAATAATCTGGCGAACTCGAGCACCTCGGGATTCCGCAGCCGCCGGCTGCAATTCGAAGATCTCATTTATCAGAATTTGATAATGCCCGGAGCAGCGGCCTCGCAGCAAACAACCATGGTAGCGGGATTGCAGGTAGGCCTGGGCACGCGCTCGGCTGCTTCGGAAGTAATTCAAACCCAAGGAGATTTTACGCAAACGGGCAATCCACTGGATATGACCATTCAAGGACAGGGATTTTTCCAAGTGCTGCTGCCGGACGGTGAAACTGCCTATACGCGAGCTGGGAGCTTCCATCTGGACGCCGTGGGAAATCTGGTGACTCAGGATGGAGATCCGGTCCAGCCCTCGATTTCTATTCCGTCGGGCGCTACCTCGATCACAGTTGCGCAGGATGGTACGGTCAGCGTGACGCTGCCTGGGCAAGCCGCCGCAACTCAGGTTGGGCAACTTCAGTTAGCACTATTCAACAATCCCGGAGGATTGAACAGTACCGGCAGCAACCTTTTCCTGGCAACCACGGCCTCCGGCGAGCCAATTCTGGGAGCGCCGGGCGGCAGCGACGGTTTGGGCTCGATTGTGCAAGGCATGCTGGAGCAATCGAACGTCAGTGTGGTCGATGAATTTGTGAACATGATCATCGCCCAGCGTTCTTACGAAGCCAACTCGCAGGTCGTCAACGCAGCCAACCAGATGCTGCAGAACATCAACAATCTTGGGCGCTAAGTATCCAAATCGGAACCTCGCTTTTGGCCGTGGAGGGATCTTCTGTGCCGTATCTCTACTGGGCTGGTTTCTTTTTTCATTTCCCGAAGCGATCGCACTTGACTCCACGCATCGGGTGGAAAGCCAATCGTTGCCGGGGGAGACCTCGCAGAGTTGTGGTGCAGTGACAGACGCCATTGCAGATGTAATCGCATCGGTCGACAGGGATCTGGTTTCCAGTTTCGACTTTGCCCTGGATTGCACCGCAGCCGCAGCTGTCCCGGAACGGGCAAAAGTGCACGTCCAACGAGCTTTCTGGGACAGACGCCTGCGCGCCTGGTTTTTCCTCTTGCAGTGCCAGCAACCGTCGCAATGCCTCCCATTTCTGATTCGCGTCCGCCGAACGTCGGCGAGTCAGAGTCTCCATCAAATTCTGGACAACGGAACATATGCAGCTTCCCGCGTTTCACGGAAAGCAGGAACGTTTCGCGATGAGCGCCGGCAGGATATGCATGCCGGAGAACGTGCCGAACTGGTGTGGGAGCACTCCGGAATTCGGATTTCGCTTCCGGTGATCTGTCTGGAGGCTGGAAAGGTTGGAGATTGGGTCCGAGTACGCACCCGCAATCAGGAATCTCTGATTCTGCACGCTCAAGTGTCGTCTGCCTCTCAGCTCCGCATCGGCAAACCTGCTGCGGGAAAGGACAAAAAATGAACCCCGCTCGTTTCCTTTTCGCGATTCTTCTGGCCACGGTTCTGGTCTCGCCGCTTGCTGCGAAGACGAAAGAGAAGAACAAACCCACAGCGAGTCCTCTGCAGGATTACATTCGGCGGGTTTCCGGAACGGCCCCATCGGCTTCGCCTGCGAGCTCCGGCAGCCTGTGGAGTGACAGCGGGCGGCTGGCAAATCTTGCCTCCGACTATAAGGCTTCGCGAGTCGGCGACTTGGTGACGATCAGCATCGCGCAAAATCTTTCGGCCAACAATACGGGAAACCTCTCGAGCAATCGTGCCTTCACCGCCAGTTCGGGAGTCACTGCACTTCCGGGGAAACTCAAGACCAGCGGGGTAACGAATCTGTTTGGAGCCAACTCGAGCGAAGCCCTCGCGGGCAAGGCTCAGGCGAGTTCACAGACCTCGCTGAGCACAACTCTGACCGGGCGGGTTGCAGCTGTGCTGCCCAGCGGCGGACTGGTCGTCGAAGCTGAACGGCAAATCGTGATGAATAATCAACGCGAAAACGTCGTACTGCGCGGATTGGTGCGGCCGGGCGATCTCGATGCAGCAAATACGGTGGCATCGAACAATGTGGGTGACCTCGAGATTGAAGTCAAAGGCAAAGGCGTGATCAGCGAAGGCACACGGCCGGTCAATCCGATCACGAAATGGATTCTTCGCCTCGTAGGTTTTTAGGATACATATGCGAGTCGTACGCTACTGCGTCTTTTTGCTGGTCTGCCTGAGCCTTGCATCTGCGGCAAGCGACGCAGATCCCGCTAATAGTAAGGTCCTGATCCGGGATGTAACGTCGGTCGAAGGGGTGCGCGATAACCAGTTGGTCGGCTATGGACTGGTGGTAGGGCTGCGAGGAACGGGCGACCGGCAGCAGACCTATTTCACCGTACAGACTCTGGCCAGCATCCTCGCGCGCATGGGGGTGCAAATTCCGCCCGCGGTGCTGCAGACCATGGTGCAAGTCAAAAACGTGGCGGCGGTGCTGGCCACGGCCAGCCTGCCCCCATTTGCACGTCCGGGAATGCATATCGACGTGCAGGTTTCCTCTATTGGGGACGCGCGCAGCCTCGAAGGCGGACTGCTGGTGCTTTCGCCGCTGTATGCCGCCGATGGGCAGGTCTACGCCGCCGCCCAAGGACCACTGGTCGTGGGAGGGTACGCTGTTGGCGGAGCAGGCAACGCCAAAGTCGTGAATCATCCCACGGTCGGACGCATTCCAGGAGGTGCGCTCGTCGAGCGCGATGTGTCACTCGACCTGGCAAAGCTGCAACGGGTTTCGCTGCTGCTCAACGAAGCCAATTTCACCACCGCCGAAGAAGTTGCCTCGGTGATTCGAGAGTCCCTGCCGGACACACCCGTGACCGCCGTTGACAGCCGCCGCGTCGAAATTGAGATCAAACACTTGGCAAAAGACGGAGTGCCCGCGCTGCTAGCCCGCATCGAGAATCTTTCGGTTGAGGTGCACCGCCGCGCCAAGGTTGTCGTCAGCGAACGCACGGGAACCGTGGTCATGGGCAAAGACGTCCGTCTGGGCGCAGTCTCGATCCTTCACGGCAACATATCAATTGAGGTGAGCACGACGTACAACGTCTCCCAACCCAATGCCATGGCAGCGGGAAAGACCGAGGTTGTCCCGCAGACAACGGTGCGAGCCAATGAACCGGCAGCGCGGAACATCGAACTGGGAGAAGGAGCCAGCGTTGAGCAACTGGTCACGCGGCTGCAGTCGATTGGAGCGACGGCGCGCGATGTGATTTCAATTCTGCAAGCCATCAAAGCGGCCGGAGCTCTGGAAGCGGATCTGGAGGTAATCTGATGAATGCGTGGTCACTGACTGCGGCCGGACAGTTGCCGGCGGATCTGGTGGTTCCCTCCAGATCGCAACTGGACCGCGGCGAGCAAGCGGCCCGCGCCTTCGAGGCGCAGCTGGTGTCCTCAGTGTTGGGATCTCTCGAAAAAACATTTGCCAGCCCGCCGGGCCAGAATACGATCGCCGGAGAGGATAACTACAACTACATGGGCACGGAAGCGTTGGCGCAGGTCCTAGTCGACGCCGGAGGTTTCGGTATCGCACGCATGATCTGCGCCCATCTGGGGCCACCGGGATGGAGCGAAAGCACTACGCCAAGTGCAAGAACGGCAGGAACTTAGAAGTCACTCAAGTCCGTCTCGGACAGGCCGATACAACTACTAGAGGGCTTTCAGCGGGGAAGGCGGGAGCGTTCTTGAGACGGATTAAAGTAATTTAATTCGCTGCCGATCATTGAATTGCAAGGGATCACAAGCAGGAGACCTTCCATGAGAATCGATCTGAATCCGGGAGCACAGCCGCTTGAGGAGAGTAACCGCCCGAATGGTTCCAGTACGGCAGCGACAACCAGGTCGGCAGAGAACATTTTCGCGCAAGATCGGACCCAATTGTCAGACGCTCATGCGCAGGTGCAGACGCTGGTAGCCGAAGCGGCTCACTTGCCCGAAATCCGGCAGGAAAAAGTGCAATCCATACGGCAGGCGATGGCAGGAGGAATTTACCGGCCGGTTCCGCAACAGACTGCCGGAGCCATGCTCGCGGACTTGATGGTTGTGCGCAGCGCATAGACCGCTGCGGATGAGATTGACCTTATGCCAGTACGAAATACTCTCGCGCTTCTCGGGGAGCTGAGCAAGATCTTACGGGAGCAGCAGAATGCCATTGTCGCGCGCGAACCGAGTGCGCTGAAGAGGTTTGCGGACCAACTGAATGATCTGTGTGCGGAACTTACCCTTGTACTCCGGGCGCAGGAATCTCGGGAGATGCGAGGCTGCATTCCCATCGCCGCCCGGGATGTGCAACAACTGGTGCGGGTGAACTTCGCAGTCTTGCGGCGCTCGTGGCGGTTTACGCGTATGCTCGCACGATGGGCGGCGGATCCGGCGGAGCCCTACTTCGCGGATAGCAGTTGCGGCCAACGAACGGAGCCAAACTTCCGGGCAATTCAGGTTTCGAGGTGAATGGCCATGTCCAGCCTCAATGCGAGTTTGGCAGTTGCGCTCAGCGGGTTAATGGCCGATCAGGCAGCGCTTGAGGTCACGACCAACAATGTCTCGAACGCAAACACGCCCGGCTATTCGCGCCAGGTGGCCAACCTCGTAGCCAGCGATCCGGTTGTCGTGGATCCGCTAACGTTCGGGACAGGCGTGACGCTGAAAAACATCGAAAGCGTTCGGGATCCGATCCTGGAATCGCGGATTCAGCAGGAGACGCAAAGCCAAGGGCAGCTGAATGCGGAAGTTTCGGCCTTGCAGCAGGCGCAGGTCAATTTCACGTCGGGCAGCAGCGGGGATATTGGCACGGCGCTCTCGAATTTCTTCGACAGCATCAACCAGCTCTCGACCAATCCTTCCGATCTGTCCTTGCGCCAGGGAGTGCTTACGGCTGCCGGCAATCTCGCATCCGCATTCCACACTACGGCCAACAATCTGTCCCAGCAGCGCACCAGCCTCGACCTCAATGTGGTCCAGACCGTAGGGCAGATCAATCAGTTGACCCGGCAGATCGCTGATCTGAATGGACAGATCAGCAATCTGGAAAATGTCGGCCGAAGTGCGGGAACGTTCGTCGATCAACGAACTCAGCTTATCGATCAACTGTCCTCTCTGGTCGATGTCTCGGTCGTTCCTAGCGACAACACGATCACGATTACCACCACGAACGGAACGGCGCTGGTTGCGGGGCAGCAGAGCTTTGCGCTAAGCAGCCAACCCGATGCGTCGGGAACACAGCAGATCTTTTCGCAAAGCACGAACATCACATCCAACATCGTCTCCGGACAACTGGGAGGGCTTCTGCAGACACGGGACCAGCAGATTCCAGCGATCCAGGCCCAGTTGGACACGTTGGCGTCGAACGTCGGCAACGCAGTGAACCAGGTGCAGACATCGGGCTACGATTTGAATGGAAATGCTACCAGCGGTCTAAACCTGTTTACGCCCTCTCCGGCGGGTGGCGCCGGAGCGGCCGCATCCATCGCAGTCGCCATAACCGACCCGGCCAAGATCGCCGCCAGTTCCGATGGCACCGTCGGCAACAACGCGAATGCCGAAGCAATGTATGCGCTGCGCAATTCAGCCTTTGTCGAAGGCCAGACGCCTTCTGATTACTATTCCAATATCGTTTTCAACGTTGGCAACTCTACTGCGAACGCACAAGCCGAACAGAGTGCTTCCAATCTGGTGCTCCAGCAGCTCAACGATCAGCGCTCCTCGGTGTCCGGCGTTTCGCTGGATGAAGAGGCTGCCAATATGGTCGAGTATCAGCAGGCCTACGCTGCCTCCGCGCAAGTCATCAGCACCATTAACGCCATGATGGAAACCGTTATCAACATGAAGAGCTCGTGAGCTTATGCGTGTGAATCCTCATCCGATGCCGGACCTGCTGGCTGCGCTCGCCCAGACTGAGCAGCAGATCAATACCAATCTGCAGCAGATTTCTACGGGCCAGCGAATCAGTGTTCCCGCAGACGATCCCGCAGCCGCCGCGATGCTCGTGCAAAACGCCGACCAGGCCTCCGAAGTCGACCAGTTTCAGCGGAGCCTGACCAGCGTGCTGGGCGAGATGCAGAATGCCGACTCCACGTTAAGCTCGGTGGTCACCACCCTGCAGCGCGCGATCAGCCTGGGAGTGGAAGGAGCGAACGGCACACTCAATGCGTCCGACCGGGCGGCGCTCGCGCAAGAGGTTCGGGGAATCCAGTCGCAGCTGCTAGGTCTCGCCAATGCCACCTATCAGGGGAACTATATTTTTGGCGGCACCATGACGCAGACGCAGCCCTATATCGCCGATACAGGTTCCGGCTCCGGCGTGACCTATCAAGGCAATGATCTCAGCAACAGCGTCACACTCGGGAGCGATTTCACCCTGCAATCGAATCTTCCCGGCTCGCAGCTATTTTCGGCCTCCGGCAAAGACATGTTTCAGGCGATACAGGACCTCATTACCAGCCTGCAAACCGGGGATGGAATCACCACCGCGGTAAACGAAGTCTCCGACGCCTACAACTATATCGGAGCACAACGCGTGTTCTACGGCAATGCGATGAATCAGCTGAACTCGCAACAGACGACCCTCAATCATGAAAGCACGCAACTGGCCTCGCAGCAGAATTCCCTGGGTGCCGTGGATCTGCCCACGGCAATTACGAACCTTACCAGTTCCGAACTGGCTCGCCAGGCGACGCTCGAAGCCATCGGCAGCAACTCGAGGGATAGCTTGTTCGATTACCTGAAATGACAGAAGAAATCTGGTACGCAAACTTATAATGTCTGGCGCGAACGGTGCGCCCATTGCGCGGCCGAATCCAGGCGCGCACCTTCTGATTGCAGGCGGGCACGATGCAGCAGCAGTTGATCCCTGAGAAGCGGCAACAGTTCGTGCAGAGCTTTCAGTCTCTGGCGGTATAGCGCTACTTCGTGTTCCAGTTCTGTGCCGCGCCCTTCTGCTGGGATCGACCGCAAAGTCACTCCAGCGCACATTAAGTCCGAAAGCAGTCCATCCATCCGGTCGTGAGAAACCGGGGATCCTTGCCGTAACGTCTTGTACATACTCTCGATCCAAGCGTCGAGGTGCTGGCCAGATTCGCGCAAATTCCGAACCCGCTGCGATTCGAGGGCGGCAAGCATCAGGCACTCCAGTCTTTCTTGGGGGAATTCTCCGGAGCGCCGTCCGAAGTCGCAGGTCTTGTCGCCGATGAGGGAGGCGCCGCACTGATGCGGTCCACTTCCATCCAAGCCTCAAGAACGGTGCTAATACAGGCGATCTGTTCTTGCAGTTTGGCAAGGGATTGTGTGCGTTGTGCTTCCACCAGTTCGGCTCGGACCATGCTGTAAAAACGCTGCAGATTGGTCGCCACTTCACCGCCCTTCTCCATATCGAGCGTGGCTTGCAGATGGGCGAGGACGGTCAGAGCATGGTTGATCTCGCGGGTGCGCCCCGCAATATCCCCGGATTGCAGCGCACTGCAGGCGCGACGCAGGTCTTCGAGTACCTGCTCATACAGCAATACGACGAGTTGTACCGGCCGTGCTCCTTGCACAGCAGCTTCGCGATACGCACTGCGGACATCGCTCATGCGGCTTCCTACGAACCCGAGGACGAGGTGGAGTTATTCGACGTCAATCCCAGCAGGGTCGTAATCTCCGTTAAGGTCGCCGGAAAAGTTTGTAAGGTGGCGTTCACCTGGTTCAATTCGTTGGTGAGCTGAGTCTGCTCCGCTGTCAGATTGGTCTGGAAGTTATTGATGTCATCGGTGAGACTCGACTGCTCGAGCTGATTTTGAGAGATGTCGGCAGTCAGAACCCCGTATGAGGGATTGGTCAGGGTTGACAAGTCCTTCTGAAAATTGTCAGCAAACCCCGTAACCGAAGAATTCTGGAAGAAGTCCACAACTGCCGACGGATTCGACTGCAGGATCTGCGTCAGGCTCTGGCCGGCGGCATTGGTCCCCAGGCTGAGCGTGCCGTCATCATTCATGTTGACGCCCAGCGCCGCCAAGTTGGTAATTCCGCTGTTCGCTCCACCGGCGCTGCCCGTCAGCGCATAGGTCACATCGGCAAGGAGGCTGGACTGCAGCGAGCGCAGAGAACTGTCGGATCCCAGCGGCCCTTCGCTGTTGGTAGTGGGATCGACCGCGAACTGCTGGTTGATGGCCTGAATGACGGAGTTGTAAGCACTGATGAAGTTGTTCACCGCCTGCGAGACCTGGCCTGTGTCCTGACCAATAGTGAGTTGCACCGTGGTATTCGGATCGGCGCCGGCCAGATCGAGCGTGACCCCAGGAATCGATCCGCTAACGGCGTTGCTTTGGCTGCTGAACGGCACCCCATCGATTTGAAAGTTGGCATTCGTTCCGCCAACCGGATTTTCGAACACCAAGCTCGTATTGTTGCTGGTGATGGCCAGCGCTCCGGCGCTGCCAGTCGACTGACTGTAGATTGCCAGCCGAGCTCCGGTGGAATCTGTCACTACGTTCGCGGTCACCCCCCAGTTTTGCTGATTGATGTAAGAGGCCAGCGTGCTCAGCGTATCGTTCGATCCCTTCGTGATGGAAATATCGCGGGTCGTTCCAGTCGATCCGCCAATTTGCAATTTGATGTCGCCGGTGCCCGCGCCGCTCGCCAGGAATGAAGTGTCCCCGTCTGCCATTGCTTGGGTATAAACCGTGCCATTCGTGGCAAGGTTTTGTACGACAATCTGGTGTGTGCCCGCCACAGCTGATGTATCGGAGATAGCAGTCAAAATGCCGCTGTCGGAAGAAGTGGCGCTCTGGGCCGCCAGCGCACCGGTAGGATCGGTCAAAGCTTGCACCGCGGTTTGCAGGCTCGACAGTTCCGTGTTGATGCCAGACAGAATGCCAGATTGATTAGCCAGATCCGAAAGCTGGTTTTGCCACTGTTGCATCTGGCCACTCTGGTTGCTGACAATCTCGCTAACCAGGGAGGTCACATCCAGGCCGGTACCATTCAATAACGTGGAGGGATTCAAAGTGATTCCCATCACTCATCCTTTCCTGCCGCAGGGGCACCCTCGGTCCCTGCCGACAATCGGGCCAGCTGCTGCTGAATCACATGAATCAGGTTCAGCATCTGCTGGCTGGGAATTTGCACAATCAGAGTGCCGGTTTTCCGGTCTAAGAATTCGTAAACCGGCTCCCCCGTCTCACGATCACGTTGCAATCGGACTTCCTCGCCAGATGACGAAGCCGAAGAATCCGGGGATCCGCTGTTTACGGTGTGCGATTGTGAATCGTTTCCCGAATCGGGAGCCTGCACGGCAGCGACGGGTCGGGTACGAGTCCCGGCAGTTGCATCGGGCGTGAATGAAGTGGTTCCAATGGGATCGATGCTCATTGCTGATCACCTCCCTGGAGGCGAGAGCAAAAAGGGAGGCAGCCCCGCCGCCTCCCTTGCGAATCCGAACTATTGCAACAGCTTCAGCACAAGCTGTTGCATCTGGTTGGCCTGCGAAAGAGAGGAGATACCAGTCTGTTCCAGGATCGAGTACTTGGTGAGATTGGCCACGGTGGTCGGGATGTCCGCTGCCGTGATAGTGTCTTCGGCCGAGGTAAGATTCTGGCGCTGGCTGCTCATGACATTGCTGGCACTCTGCAGCCGGTTGATGCTGGCGCCGATCTGGCCTCGCAGCGCAGCTACTTGGGCGATCGCATTGTTGATATCGGTCAACGCGGTTTGCGCTGTGCCTTGCGTGCTCAGGTTGTCATTGGACAGGCTAACTCCATTCATGTTGCTGCTGGAGAATTGTCCCAGCGTGACGCCGATCTGGCTGCTGCCCACCGTTGTTGAGTCGCTGAGGAACACGTTCATCGTGCTCGAGTTGCTGGTATTGGCCAAGGTTTCAGCGGCAGCATCAGCCCCGACTTTCAAAGTAGTTGCGCCGCCATCAGTCAGTTCGCTGGTAGCCGCGGTACCACGAGCTTGCGTATCTGTGATCACGAGGTTTCCGGTGTTATCCAGAGTTGCAATCAGGCCGCTTCCGGAGTTGTTGATGTTTTCAATCAGCCCGGCCATGGTGCCGCTATTCGCGTCCGCGGTCGTCGCATTAAAGGTTTGTACCGTGCCATAGGCGCTCGTGACGCTGTCCCAAGCCTTCACCGTCACGTTGCCCGTGACAGCTGTAGCCATACCGGCGGCGTTCGTCACGGCGGTGGTTAGCTGATTGTAGTTAGTGGAGTTGCCGGCAAAAATTTGTGCTCCGTTAAAGGTGGTCGCGGTGCCGATCTGGTCGATTTCGGCCTTGATCTGCGTGAACTCCGCGTTGATGGCCGTTCTCTGGCTATCGGACACCGTGCCGTTTGAGGCTTGGGTGGCCAGCGTGACAGCGCGGTTCAACAGAGTGGTGACCTGCGCCAGTGCACCGTCGGCCACTTGCAACTCGCCGACGCCATCGTTGGCGTTCTGTTCGGATTGCGTCAGTGCGCTGACGTTGGCCTGCAAGCCATTGGCGATGGCCAGTCCAGCGGCATCATCGGCGCCGCTGTTAATGCGCGAGCCCGATGAGAGCTGGAACAACACGTTTTGCATACTGTTATTGGTTGTCGTCAACTGGTTTTCCGCGGCCAGGGACGCGATGTTATTGAGGATTCCGATGGGCATTTGAGTCGCTCCTTTTCTGAGTTTCGGTTCCGTTCTCCTGACCTTCCTCAGGAAGACTTGCGAAGCTCTCGTGCTCTCCCTCGCTCGCGGAACCTTTTTTGCTTTCATAGCAGCCATCGGCAGTTGGCCGACCCGCTTTAGCATTTCTCCACCCACGCTCTCCGCGTTCGTAACCCGAAGGTAACTGCACCCCCGCGCTATAGCTCACGCGACATCTCCCTCCGCCGATCTTTCCCGAAGAAGTCGTGCTGTAGCTCGCAGCCGGAGCGGAACCGTCAAATGATTCAACTCACACGTTTGAATAACAAACCACTAATGCTGAATTCCGATCTGATCAAGTTCGTCGAGCAGAGCCCAGACACGTTGGTGACGCTGATCACGGGGGAAAAAATTCTCGTGCGCGAAAGAACTGAGCAGGTCGTGTCGCGGATCGTTGAATTTCGCCGCAGCGTGCTTCAGGGGATTTGCAAGGCCTGGGATAACTCGTGTTTTCACACCTCCGCGAACCCGTCGGCCAGCGGTGAAACTGGGGACAATCCAACCGTAACTCCCGTTAGGGAAGATCAGAGTGAGCCGCGTGGATAAAGCAAGTCTTACGGGAATCCTTCTGGCGCTGGGCGGAATCACTGCAGGACTGATTCTCGAAGGCGGGAATTTGCGTCAAGTCCTGCAGCCCACGGCCGCCATGATTGTTTTTGGCGGCACGTTGGGCGCCGTGATGCTGCAATTTCCGATGGCCGTGGTGATCGAAGCCATGCGCCGCTTGGGATCGGCCTTCCTGAACCCGCGGCATACTCCGCAGGCCACGATCCTGCGATTAGTGGAGTATGCGCAGAAAGCCCGGCGCCAAGGAATCATTTCCCTGGACCAGGACCTGGAGAAAGTCGAGGACCCATTCCTTAAGAAATCTCTGATGCTTGCGGTGGATGGCACCGAACCCGAGGAACTGCGCGAGATCATGGAACTGGAGCTTCAGAACCAGGCGGAATACGAGGAACAAGTCCCTCAGGTTTTCGAGTCTGCGGGAGGATTTGCCCCGACGATTGGCATTATCGGGGCCGTACTCGGCCTCATCCAGGTAATGCAACATCTCGACAAAATTGATGAGGTCGGAAAAGGTATTGCCGTCGCCTTCGTCGCGACGATCTATGGGGTTGCCTCCGCCAATCTCTTTTATCTGCCCATCGCCGGAAAGCTGCGGATGCGTCTCCGGAACGAACAGATCGCGCGCGAAATGACTCTGGAAGGGGTTGCGTCCATTCTCGAAGGCATGAATCCCCGCATGCTGGAAACCAAGCTCCTCGGCTTTTTGGTTGAGTCGACTAAACCGCCGCAAGAAGGCGAGCACAGAAGATGAGGCGTCATCCGCACAAATCCGGAAGATATCCAAATCATGAGCGCTGGCTGATTTCCTATGCCGACTTCATTACCCTGCTGTTCGCGCTCTTTGTCCTGCTGTTCGCTTCTGCCCAGGTGGACCGGCGCAAGATCGGTCAACTCGCCATGGCCATTCAAGCCGCATTTCAACAACTGGGAGCCTTTCCTGGCGCAAGCATCAAAGGGCCGGTCGAGCCTGCCGTGCCTTTTGTGATCGCGGCCCTGCAAGCCCACAACAGTGCCCCACAGCACAACAAAATTGGACAGGCCACAGCCGACGACACGAACGACGCCGACCTCACCTCTCTGCAGGACGAATTGCAGAAAACGTTGGCGCGGGAAATTCAAATACATGAGGTCGCCCTGCACCGCGAGAATGAAGGGCTCGTCATCAGTTTGCGCGAGTTTGGTTTCTTCGACAGCGGTTCCACGACGCTCAAACCAGGCGCGCTCCCGGTTCTGGATCGCATTGCTGCCTTGCTCGCCATTCGCACCTGCAATCTGCGCATTGAAGGCCACACCGACAACGTGCCGATCCATAACGCAGAAGTCGCCTCCAACTGGGAACTATCTACCGCACGTGCTACCGACATGGTTCGGCTGATGATTGTGCGTTACCGCTTCGCGCCCGAACGACTCTCAGCCGCTGGTTATGCGCAATACCATCCGCTCGCCAACAACGCTACCGGGGAAGGACGAGCTCTTAATCGCCGTGTAGACCTGGTCATCCTGAAATAAGCGCTGGAGGTTCAATGCCGCTCA
>DAIDGW010000175.1 GCA_027452245.1 Acidobacteriaceae bacterium | reverse complement strand
CTTCCCATGCACATACAGGATGGCAATCTGGTCGTCCCTCCCGACAGCTATTTCGTAATGGGAGATAACCGCGACGTCAGCCTGGATAGCCGGTATTGGGGATTTGTTCCGAAGGAAAACATCATCGGACGTCCGATGTTTATCTATTGGTCGTTCGAGACTCCAAGTGACGAGTACCGCCGGACCTCCATAGGCGACCGCGTTGGTTTCCTGGCGCATGTGATCATTCACTTTTTCGACGAGACTCGCTGGCGCCGCACATTCCAGGTAGTACGGTGATTTGAAGTGAGGTCCATCCTTTCCAAGCGCGTCATATTGCTGGCATCGTTGGTCGTCTTGACGCTGTTCCTGCTTCGTCCGGGCGCTTCTCATCTGAAGTCCCGGATTGTAACCTCGATGAGTGCTGCTCTTGGGCGTGTCGTGGAGGTCGGAACCGTACACTTTCGCCTTCTTCCTCGGCCGGGATTCGACCTGGAGAACCTGGTGGTCTACGATGATCCCGCGTTCGGTGCCGAGCCCATGCTGCGGGCATCAGAGGTGACAGCCGATCTGCGCTTCAGCTCTCTCCTGCGCGGGCGGATGGAAATCTCACGCCTGGACTTGAGCGAACCCAGCCTGAATCTGGTACATGCCGACAACGGACGCTGGAATATCGAATCGCTTCTCGAACGTAGCGCGCAGAACGCATTGGCGCCCACCGCCAAGCTGAAATCGGAGCCGCGTCCCGGCTTCCCGTACATTGAAGCTTCTTCGGCCCGCATCAACTTCAAGATTGGCCAGGAAAAAAAGCCTTACGTGTTGACCAACACCGACTTCAACTTATGGCAGGAGTCTGAGAATTCCTGGGGACTGCGCCTGAAAGGTCAGCCATTCCGCACTGATATCAACCTCAGCGACACAGGCACTCTGCGCGTGAACGGTACCTGGCAGCGAGCCGCTAACCTTCATGAAACCCCTCTGCGCTTCACCTTCGAATGGGATCGCCCTCAGCTTGGCCAACTCACAAAGCTGCTGACGGGCAATGACAAAGGATGGCGGGGAGCCGTGCTGATCGACGCCAGCATTTCCGGAACACCCTCGCAACTCGAGATCAGCACAGATACTTCAATCCGTGACTTTCGCCGTTACGACATCAACGCCAGCTCCTTGCGTCTCGCTGCTCATTGCGACTCCGAATACAGTTCGCTGGATCATGCACTGCACCAGTTGTTCTGCCGCGCTCCGGCCGGGGATGGCACGCTCACTTTACATGGCGACCTCGCTCTTTTCGGGCAGCACAAATACGATCTGGTGCTGATGGCCCAAGATGTTCCCGCCTCCAGCATCCTCAATGTGGCTAAGCACGTGAAGAGCAATATCTCCCCCAATTTGAATGCGGCTGGATATCTCGAAGGCAGTCTATCCATAAGTGCCGTTCCCGGGCAGGCGGCGAAGCTTCTCGGTACGGGAAACATTGCGCAGCTACACCTGATTGCAGGCAAGGACGATTTAAATCTCGACAGCATCCCCTTTGTGCTCAACTCGAATGAACTGGCAGACTCCGGTACTTCATGGAAGATTTCTTCCTCCGGTCGTCGCCCTGCCCCCTACGAGCCGCGGCTCGAATTTGGACCATTCCCGATCCCAACTGGGCGCACCGGGGCTCCTACAGCCAATGGCTGGCTAGGCCGGACTGGCTACAACCTTTCGCTCAATGGTGAGGCGGATATTGCCAAAACGCTGGCTTTCGCCCGAATTCTGGGGGTACCAGTGATTACCGCTGCTGTCGACGGCCCTGCCCAGATCAATCTTCAGTTCGCAGGGAATTGGTACGTGCCCAGCCCCGAAATTCCCTCGGGCCCGGTTCAACCTCAAGTCACTGGCAATATCAAGTTGCACAATGTGCGGGCCGAACTGCGAGGCGTTGATGGACCCGTAGAGATCCTCAGCTCAAACATCGATCTTCTACCCACCGAAGTTCGCGTCACTAAGCTGGTGGCGACTGCCGCTCACAGCGAATGGGCCGGGTCCCTAAATCTTTCCCGGGGTTGTGGAACTCCCGGAGCCTGCATAGTCCATTTCAATCTCAGCAGCACTGATGCCAACCTCTTGCATCTCACGGAGTGGGCCAACCCGAAGCCGAAGTCACGACCTTGGTACAAACTGCTCTCGCCTTCCACTTCGGCAAAGGGCAGCTTCCTCTCCAGCGTGCGCGCATCGGGAAGGATCACTCTAGGCCATCTGCAGCTGTATCAGTTCAACTTTACTCATATCAGCGCAGCTCTCGATCTGGATGCGGGCAAGCTGCATATCTCCCATGCTTTAGGGGATCTGTTGGGGGGAAAGTACGCGGGCGATTTTCAGGCAGAGTTCGCCGCTGCTCCTGCCGTTTACCATACCTCCGGTACCGTGACGCAAGTCTCTTTGACCCGGGTTGCCGGAGTAATGAAAGATCCTTGGATCGAAGGCACGGCGACAGCGTCCTACAAATTGAGCGGAAAAGGACAAGATGCTTCTGAGTTCTGGCAGTCGGCCGAAGGCTCGATTGATTTCGAAATGAATGCCGGCAGCCTTCCCCGCCTCCTCCTGGTCGGCGAAGCTCCGCTGGTGGTAAACCGGCTTGCAGGAACTGCACTACTCCAGCAAGGAAAACTGCAGTTCGAAAAAACGGTTCTAGCGTCTCCGGCGGGAACGTTTCTGCTCAGCGGATCGGCAACCCTAGGCCAGCAACTGGATCTGAAGCTTTCGCGCAGTCCAATGGCGCATACCGCCCTTAGCGGAACTCCGGGATACTCAATAACCGGGCCGCTTTCCCAGCCACGTGTCACCTCGCTGACCGCTGTCGAGACTGAAGCACATCTGAACGGCGCCAAGTAGATTCCCGCCTGAGGCTCACGGAACATAGCCTGGTCCGCGCAACACCTTTCCAGGCAAGGCATCGGTCATCTTTCCCTCGTTGATAACCGGAACTCCGTTGACCAATACATAGTCCATGCCCTGAGAAAGCTGATTGGGATTTTCGAACGTTGCAACATCGCGAATCGTGGCAGGATCGAAGACCACGACATCCGCCCACATGCCCCGCTTGAGAACGCCTCGGTCGGTCAGGCGCATGCGCTGTGCTGGGAGAGCGGAAAATTTCCGGATCGCATCCGGAAGGCTCAAAACCTTTTCTTCTCGAACGTACTTCCGCAGGACTCTGGGAAAGGTTCCGTAAGCCCGAGGATGAGGATGTTCCTGGCCTAGAAGTCCCTCCGGCGAGGTGCCGGGCGAATCGTTATCGACGCTCACCCAGGGTTGCTGTAATGCCAGCGTCACATCAGGTTGTGACATGCCGAATACGGCCACCCCGGCATATGGATCCTGAATCAGGAAATCGAACAAAGCATCGATCGGATCCTTGTTCCACATCTTCGCGATGTCAGATAAACGCTTGCCTTGTAAAGGCAGCAGTTTGGGATTCTCCACCACCCCGATCATGATTGCCTCGGGTCCGGGAATTTCCTGCCACTCGTTGTCCCACGAATCGGAGCGGGTTTCCATATCTTTGCGGATACGCGCGCGCATGGCGGGATCCTTCAAACGCTGCACCATCTTGGCCGTGCCGCCATCGTGCGCCCATGCCGGAATGAACGCTGAAAAATCATTGAACCATGCCGTGTAGGCATAAGTATCGGCAGTGACATCGGCGCCGGCGGCGCGCGCAGCGTCAATTTTGGCCACGACCTCCGGCATGCGTCCCCAGTTGTTCTTCCCGGCCACCTTGATATGCCAGATTTCCACGGGAATGTGCGCTTCGCGTCCGATCCGCAAGGCCTCATCGATAGACTCGAGAACTGTGTCGCTTTCGTTCCGCATGTGCGTCGCGTAGATACCTCCGTACTTCGCGGCCTCCGAAGCCAACGCGATCAGTTCATCAGTCTTTGCATATGGCGCCGGAGCATACTCCAGTGCGGTCGACAGTCCCATAGCGCCATCTTTCATCGCATCCCGGACAAGCGCTTTCATTTGCTCCAACTGCGCACGGTCCGGCTGCTTGTCTGCTTCTCCAAGCACGACGCGCCGCACCTGCGTCGCGCCAACGTAGCTCGCCAAATTGATTCCCATTCCCTGCTTTTCGAGCCGAGCGAAATATTGTCGGAATGTGCGCCAATCGGGAGTGATCTTGTAATGCTCATATTCACTTCGATCTTCCTGGACGAGCTCGTCCGTCTGCGGCGCGATACTGCCGCCTTCCCCGGTGATTTCGGTGGTAATGCCTTGATAGATTTTCGAGGGCAGCCTTGGATCAACCAGAATCGTGAGTTCCGACTGTCCCAGCATGTCAATAAAACCCGGAGCCACCACTTCTCCGTGTGCATCGATAGTTCGCTTCCGGGCGGCATGCGTGAGATTTCCAATCGCCGCAATCTTTCCATCTTGGATACCAACATCGCCGGAATACCAGGGAGAGCCCGTGCCATCAATGATGTGACCGTTGGTGATCACGACATCGAATGAAGGCTGCGTTTGCGCCGACAACTCCAGCGCACACAAGAAAATGACTGCCAGCACGACGGAGTAATCCTTAATTCTCTTTTGCATATTCTTCCCCGAGGTCACCGAAATGCCGTTCCGCTCCCTTATAGTGGCGAAACCAATTTTTCGTGCTTCGTGCGGCGATACGCTAAAAGTCCCATAACCACCCAAGCCGCAAACGCAATCCATTCATACACACTGAAGTGCCCGGGCACCGCGGGCACCCATTTCATTGCAATCATGGCCAGGCCAACGAGTAAGCCCGTGGTCGTCACAAGCCGCCCTATGGTCGATAGTGCAATGCCTGAGGATCGATTCCAGTCCAGAGCAAGGCACGCAGCACAGGTCGCGGACCATCCGATGGCGCAGGCCACGGAACCGACCTCCGTAATCGGGATGAGAATGGCGTCTCCCAGAAACATGCAGACTGCTGTGGCGATTCCGGTCCAGAGTACAGCGTTCGAGGGAGTCTGATATGACGGGTGAATCCGCCCGCCGGATGGCACAATCATGCCCCGGCGTGCCATTGCGAAGAACATCCGGCTGGCAGCAACAAAGTTCCCGTTGAAGCACTTCACCAGCGACAACAAAGCCGCGGCGAGAATCACATTCACAATCCAACGCGAGCCCACGGCCCGCTGAAAAGCTACGGCAGTCATGAATTTCTGATTCACGAGCTGATGCCATGGGGCGACGAATCCCACGGCCGCAACAATAACGCTGTAAAAGAGAATGCCCACGAGAATGGCGATCCAAATTGCCAGGAAGAAACCGCGCTTGTGAAATCCCCCTTGCGCCTCTTCAGCAGCCTTGCCCACCGACTCAAAGCCCGTCATGAAATAAGGCACAATCTGAATGACGAGCAGGATGGAAACCAGCGGCGCGTGCGTGAATAGAGGAGCAAAATTCTTCGTCGACCCGCGGCTTGCTCCCACAGCCACGAAGACGAGGAACAGGCCCAGTGTCCCCAAAGTCGTCCAATTCTGAAAAGCCGCGCTGAATTTGATGCCCCGGTAATTGAGAAGCGTCAGCAGCGCCGTAAGTCCCAGGCCGATGGCAAGGTGCGGCAGGTACACGGGTCGTCCGGCAATCTGATAGATGCGGATGGAATCGAGCTCGGGGACAATATATCCGGCAATCCGCCCAATCGCCACAGCCTCCCACGGGCACACGATGAAATATGCCAGGCTCATCATCCACCCGGTTGCATAACTGACTGGTCGCGAAAAGGCAGCCCCGGTGTAGGCAACCTCGCCCGCGGCGTCGGGCATTGCCATCACCATCTTCCCATAGACCCAGCCGATGGGAAGCAGCGCAGCACCCCCAAGCGCAAATCCCAGAACTGCGCCCAGCGCACCGCCGCGGGTCAGCCAATCGTCCATGACAACCAGCCAACCCACACCCACCATCGTGCCCCAGCCCAGGGTGAAATAGTCGAAACCCCTCAGCTTGTGAGCCAGAGTCTTCTGGGATTGCGCGATGCTTGTTGGCGCTTCCACGGGGAGCCGCGAATTATAAAGCATTCCGACGGTCCCTGGCGCAATCCCGCCCTGCGCGATTCCTGCGTTCGGAGTTCCACCCCATACTGCCAACCGAATTCATCGTGGTAGTATCACTCCAGCCCTCCATGACACTGAAACAGGTGGATTATGTCTTTGAGCTGATCGCATTTTTGTTTGCTATCAGTTTCCATGAATCAGCTCACGCTTGGATGGCCAGCCGTTGCGGCGATCCCACCGCGCGCATGTTGGGCCGCATCACCCTGAACCCGATCAAGCACATCGATCCTGTGGGAACGATTCTATTGCCGCTGATCGCTTTGATTTCGCATTTTCCGATGATCGGGTGGGCCAAGCCGACACCGGTCGATCCTCGTAATTTTCGCAATGCGGTACTCGACGATATCAAAACGGCAGTCGTGGGCCCCGTCAGCAACTTTGTAATCGCCGTCGCCGCGCTTCTGTTCCTGATTGCTATCGCGCTTACCTCCCATCTCGGCGCGGGAATCGTCAATCTGATTCCCTACGTCTACCCTGGACGCCTCGATCTTCTGGCCAACCAGACCAATTCGTTCCTCATGCCGCTGAGCCTCCTGGCATATGAGTTCATGGTGATGAACATATTGCTGGGAGTCTTTAACCTCATCCCCATTCCACCCCTCGACGGAAGCCACGTCTTGCGGCATTTCCTGCCCGAGACCGCCTTGCGCGCTTATGACACCATTGGCTGGATTGGCCTGATAGCATTGGTGTATTTCGCGCCTGGCCTGCTGGGACGCTTGATCGATCCGTTCCTCGGTATCTTTGATTCCGCTCTGTTGCTGGTCACCCGCGCTCACTGAATTCACGCATGACATCCGCCATTAAAACTCGTAAACGCGTGTTGAGCGGGATGCGCTCGACCGGCAAGCTCCACCTCGGAAACTACGTTGGCGCACTGCAAAATTGGGTTGGCATGCAGGACCAGTACCAGTGCTTTTTTGAAGTCGCCGACTGGCATGCGCTCACAACCGACTATGCCGACACCTCGCGCGTGAAAGAGAACTCGATCGATGTCGCACTTGACTGGTTGGCAGCCGGCCTCGATCCGGAGAAGTCCGTCATCTTCATCCAATCGCACGTACCGGCGCACGCCGAACTGCACTTGCTGTTCTCGATGATCACGCCCCTGGGTTGGCTGGAGCGAGTACCTACCTATAAAGAGCAGCGCGAGAACATTCACGACAAGGATCTCGGCACTTACGGATTCCTCGGTTATCCCGTGCTACAGGCGGCCGATATTCTGGTCTACAGGGCAGATGTGGTTCCCGTTGGTGAAGACCAGGTTGCGCACGTGGAACTTACGCGGGAAATTGCCCGCAGGTTTAATCAGTTTTATAACAGGCCAAAAGAGGTCTTCCCTGAGCCGCAAGCATTGTTAACGCCCGCCGCGAAGCTTCCCGGAACCGATGGTCGCAAGATGTCAAAATCGTACGGCAATACGATCATGCTCACGGATCCCGAGCCCGTAGTGCGGCAGAAACTGAAGACCATGGTCACCGATCCGGCTCGCGTACGCCGGTCCGATCCCGGCAATCCGGATGTGTGCCCCGTCGGAGACTTGCACAAAATTTTCTGCAGTAGAGAAACGATGGCGAAAGTCAATGAGGGCTGCCGCACCGCCGGTATTGGCTGCATTGAGTGCAAGAGCTGGGCCGCCGATTCTTTGGTGCAATTGCTCAATCCCATGCAGGAGCGTCGCAAAAAATTTGAAGAAAATCCAAAGCTCGCATGGGATATCCTTGAGGAAGGCACTCAACGCGCCCGCAAGGCCGCCGCGGAAACTATGGATGAAGTTCGCCAGGCCATGGGCATGGCCCTGAATTACGAACCAGCAAAAGCTTCTGCGAAATAATTGAATTAGGAAACAATATCGTTTTCAAAGAGCGCGGGTGAGCTGCTGAGGAACTTCCAAGACCTACCGACCGAATGACTGATGTAGTAAAAACCGTTTCCATGTCCGAACCTGCACCGCCAATCACGGAGCAGCCGCCCAAACAGGCGTCGAAGAGAGCCGAGAGCGACTTCCCTTTCGCGGTTTCCGTTACCGACGTATATGAGGGCCCCCTCGATCTGCTGCTTGACCTGATCCGCAAGCAGGACATCAATATCTACGACATCCCGATCGCGCGCATTACCGCCCAGTACCTCTCTTATGTCGAGAAGATGCGCGGACTCGATGTAAATGTCGCGGCTGAGTTCATCTACATGGCTGCGGTGCTGATTCATATCAAATCGAAGATGCTTCTGCCGCGTGATCCTTTGGCAACTGCCGAAGATCAGGAAGATCCGCGCGCTGAGCTCGTGAACCGTCTGCTCGAGCACGAGAAGTTTAAGTCGGCCGCTCAGATGCTTCTGCAGAAACAGCAGATCGAGGAAGCGGTGTTGAGCAATCCATCGCTCAAGGAATTTGTGGACGCCGAGGGCACGGATCCGGAGATCGCCGCCGACGTCATCGATTTGGTCAAAACCTTTCAGCAGGTTGTGGAGCGGCTGCGCACCCGGCCCGTGCTCAACGTGGATGAGGAAACCGTTACGGTCGGCCAGATGATCGACTATCTCCGCCGCCGCTTATCGCTGGAAGATCGGCCGATTCGATTGAAGCAGTTGCTGTTGCGTGCGCCATCGCGCCAAGCTCTCGTTTGCTTGTTCCTGGCGCTGCTCGAAATGGTTCGATTGCAGGCAATTCAGGTTCGGCAGGAAAAGCTTTTCGGCGAAATTGCTCTTCGCAAACATTCCGGATTTGAAGCGATCATGCGTCAGCAAGCTGCTGTGCGCGACGATTGGAGATAGAAATCAGCTCCAGTATTCATCTGCCGGTTGGCATTGACCACAGCCGTAGTAAGCAGGAACTCGCTCTGGAAAGCTGGCAGCCCGGGAACCGACGGCTGTAACGGACAACTAGCAAGCACTATGTCACTCAAAGCTCAACTCGAAGCCATTATTTACGCTGCTGAGACGCCGATCACCTTTGATCAGATTACGCAACTCGTGAAAGAGACGGTCATCGCCGCCGGCGCCACTGATGAGGCAGACCTCAAATCGCGCATCCGCTCTTCTCTCGAAGAATTGGTCGCGGAATATGGAAATCCCGACCACGGCATCGAAATCCGCCAGGTTGCTGGCGGATACCGCATGTCGACCAAGCCCGAGCAGCACGAAGTTGTTCGGGCATTTGCCAAAAGCCTGAAGCCGCCAATTCGGCTCTCGTTGCCGGCGCTCGAAACACTTGCCGTCATCGCCTACAAGCAGCCGGTCACCGTTCCGGAAATTAACGATATTCGCGGCGTCGATTCTGGAGGCGTGATTGGCACATTGTTGGATCGAAAACTGATCACCACCGCCGGACGCAAGCAGGTCATCGGACGACCGATCCTCTACAAGACCACAAAAGAATTCCTGATGCGCTTCGGCCTGAAAGACGTGAACGAGCTTCCCAGTATGGAAGAATTCGAAAAACTGGTCGCGGAGTCTTTCCAGTCGGAGTTGGTTCCGGCTGAGGCCGACAGCTCGCCGGTTGCTGAGACTGCAACGCCAGCAGAGCATGAAAGCACGCTCGCAAACGAAGCGCCACCGCAGGAAATCGAACCCTTATCAAGCGCCTCGGCGGAATCGGACAGAGTGGAGCAATCCAGCACTGCCACCGAACGCTGATCGCAGCGCATTGAACAACGTTTCATCTTGCGTGATGCAGCCAAAAGGAAACTGTTAACGCAGATCACCGTGGGTTAAGAGCATGTCCTCAGAACGCCTGCAAAAGATCATTGCCGCCGCCGGGATCGCCTCCCGCCGCAAGTCGGAAGAACTGATTACTTCCGGACGCGTTCAGGTCAACGGACAAGTCATCACCGAACTCGGCAGCAAGGCCAATCCCGAAACCGATCACATTCGCGTCAATGGCAAGCTGCTCCAGGGGGCTCAACGCCACTCCTACCTTCTGCTGAACAAGCCCAAGGGATACGTCACCACCATGCACGATCCTCAGAATCGTCCCACGGTGATGGACCTGATGCGCGGAGTGAAAGGCCGCATTTATCCCGTCGGCCGCCTCGATTATGCCAGCGAGGGATTGTTGATTCTCACCAATGATGGCGCCCTTGCTCACCAACTGATGAAGGCCGCTTCCCACGTCTCCAAGACCTATCTCGTGAAAGTCGCGGGTACTCCGACAGAAGATGCCATCGCTAAGTTGCGCCAGGGAGTTTCGATTGCGACTGATGAAGGCAAGCGCGTGCGCACCGCGCCCGCTGCCATCCGTATCGTCAAGGAATCGGCCAACCCCTGGTATGAAATTACCCTCATTGAAGGCCGCAATCGCCAGATCCGCCGCATGTTTGAGGCCGTTGGCCATCACGTGGAAAAAATCAAACGCGTCCGTTACGGCCCGCTCACGCTTGATGTTCCACCCGGCGAGTATCGCAGTCTCACCCTGCAGGAGATCGCGCGTTTGAAGTCTGCCACCGCATTGCAGGCCGCGCCCGGCGCAAGAAAGCCGGCAAAAAAAAGTAGCCGATGATCGCGGAGAGTATCAGTCCCGCATGAGCCGTTTCTTCGATCTCGTTTCGAAAACTGCCCGCGACATGCCGGCATATATTCCTGCTCCGCCCGGTGTCTTCACTGAAGGTTCGCCGCAACTCCTCCGGCTCGATTCCAACGAGAATCCCTTCGGACCTTCGCCGCGCGCCGTTGAGGCTATGCGCTCGCTGTTGCCTGACACCAACTTCTATCCCGACGACAACTGCTCCGGGCTTCGCCACAAACTCGCTGCGCATCACGGACTGCCTGAAGATCAGGTCCTGATCACCGCTGGGTCCACGGCTCTGCTGGCTATCCTTTGCCAGACGCTGCTTGCTCCCGGGCTGAATGCTGTCACCAGCGAGCGTTCATTCATCGTCTACTCGCTGGCCGCGCATGCTACGGGAGCTCAGTTAATCAAGGCTCCCATGCGCGACAATGGATTCGATCCCGATGCCCTCCTCGCCGCCATCGATTCCAACACCCGTATCGTTTTTCTCGCGAATCCGAACAACCCCACCGGATCGATGCTCGATGCGTTTGCGATCGAAACTTTCATTGCACGCGTTCCCGGTCACGTCGTAGTTGTCCTTGACGAAGCCTACATCGAATATGCTGCGCATTTTGCCTCGCTCGGAGAGTTTACGCTTCCTCGTTCGCTGGATTACGTAAAGCTTGGCGCAGGCGTAGTGGTCTTGAGAACGTTCTCCAAGATTCACGGACTCGCGGGGTTACGCATCGGATACGGCCTCGGTCCGGCTGAGTTGCTCAATTATTGCGCCCGCATGCGAAACACCTTCTCGGTCTGTTCTATGGCGCAAGCGGCGGCCTCTGCTGCCCTCGATGACCGCGGCTACATCCAGCGCGTTGTGGAAAGCAATGCGTTGGAAGCCCAGCGTCTCGCGAAAGAACTCACCGGTCTCGGCCTGCGGGTTGCGCCAACCTCTGCAAATTTTCTTTATTGCGATTGCGGAGAACTTGCAAATAAGTACACCGCACAACTCTTCGACATGGGGATTGTCGTTCGCCCGCTCGGTGCATGGGGTGCCCCGACTGCGATTCGTGTCAGCATCGGAACTCCCGAGCAGAATCAGGTGCTGCTCTCAGCCATTCGGAGCTTCGTAAGTTAGGAATTTACTCGCCGACAATCGGGATGCGTGCTGCCCCGTACAATCCCGCATCGCTGCCCAGCAAAGCCTGGGTGATGATCGTCCTCCGCCGAGTCATGCCTTTCACGGTGCTAGCCTTTTTTGCTGGCAGACGATCATCCGGCGCGGTGGCAGCATAAATCAGCGACCGTTCCAGCAACTCTTGAAACATCGCGGACTCGAACGCATCCCACGCGCTGGCCACGCCGCCGCCGATTACGTACATATCGAGATTCAGCATATTTACGATGTCCGCCAGCATGATGCCCAAAGATTTTCCAAATCGCTGGAAAATCTGCTTCGCCTCGGGATTGTCCTGCAGCGCCAGATTGTAAACAGACCGCGCATTGAACTCTACATCTGCCCCTAAAGCCTTCTTGAGCGCCGGAGCCTTCTCGCTCGCAATAGCTTCCTGTGCCATCCTCACGACCGCTGTGGCCGAAGCATATCGCTCGGCGCATCCGCGACTGCCGCATCCGCACGGCACCCCATCGGGTTCAACCACGATATGTCCAAACTCTCCCGCCATGCCATTCATGCCATGCCAGATCTTTCCATTCAGCACGATGCCGCCGCCGATGCCCGTGCCCAGCGTGACCATGGCCATATTCGGAACGTCACGCCCCGCACCCATCCACTTCTCACCCAACGCCGCCGCATTGGCGTCGTTTTCCAGGTAAACGGCGGTGCCTAGGCGCCGCTCAATTTCTTGCCGAACGGGATACTCCTCCCAGCCGGGAAGATTCGCCGACTTGGCCAACATCCCGCTTTCCAGGTCGATGATGCCTGGGATCCCGATCCCGGCACCGCGGAACGCTCCCGAACTTCTGTATTTCCTTGCCAGCTCATCGATGGCTTCGCACATCTCCTTGATGACGTGGTCGCGCCCAAGCGCAATCTTGGTGCCGAGAGTTACTTTCTCCAAGAGCTCCCCATCGGCGCTGAAGGCGGCAATGCGCAGATTCGTCCCGCCTAGATCGACTCCAATCGAAAAGTCAGGCATGCGAGAAGGTTAGCACGCGACGAGAAAAGCCGGGCTAGCTGCGCGCACGATCATTTTTGGCACTTGGCGCAGTAATGGCTACTGCGCCCCGCAATGACGACCCGCTTGATCGAACTCTTGCATACCAGGCACGCCTCCCCCTCGCGACCGTAGACGCGGTGTTGCAGCTGGAAGAATCCCTCGTTTCCTTCTGCATCTACGTAATCCGACACTGATGAGCCGCCCATCGCGATCGCTTCCTTCAGCACTTCCTGTACGGCAAGGTAGAGCTTCCTCAGTTGCTCTCGGGAAATCGATGCTGCCCTTCGCCGCGGACGGATTCCGGCGCGAAACAGTGATTCATCCGCATAGATGTTTCCCACCCCTCGCAGGAGCTTCTGATTCAGCAACGCGCTTTTGATGGGCGTTTCCCGTCCGCGAAAAAGATCGGTGAACCGCTCAAGCTCGATCTCCAGCGGCTCCGTGCCGGCCGTCTCAAAGCCGGCATCTGCAACGCTCAACCGTCCGAACCGGCGCGGATCGACAAAGCGGAGTTCTCTCCCTGAACCCAGCGTCAGCACCGCATGGGTATGCTTCGCCATCTCCGTTTGCGGTTCGCACACTCGCAGGCTGCCAGTCATCCCGAGATGGACGATCCAATGAGCCCCTGCCTCGACGTTCAACTTTTTGCCAGCCGCTGGCGTCAGATCAAAGACAATGTGCTTGCCCATCCTCCGCACGGCGGCGATACGAGTATGTTCCAGGGTCTCCGCAATTCTTCTTGCGGGAGATTTCAGTGGCTCCGGCTTTTTTCCCAGCCACACCGATTCGATTACGTCTCCCGTCACCCGTTTGGCGAGTCCGCGCGCTATCGTTTCTACTTCAGGCAGTTCCGGCATGCGCTCCAGTTTACAATCCGCTGCGGCCCTGCGTTTGACAGGACCAGTCACCTCTGTAAAATAGAGATGCAGCTCTTCCACAACGGCGGCCGCAAGGCCGCCGCTCGAATGTAGTCCACTTGCCGAAGTGGCGGAATTGGCAGACGCGCATGGTTCAGGTCCATGTACCCGCAAGGGTGTGGGGGTTCGAGTCCCTTCTTCGGCACCAAATACGACAACTCACTCGTTAAGCTCAGGATTCGCCTGCGACATCCCGCTGCGATACCGTAATCGATGGTCACGCGCGATTTCTAGCAAAGAGAGTTCCGGTGATGGCAGAAGTTTTTGAAATCAAAATCGCGGTAAATCCGGCCGATATCGATGATCAAGGGCACGTCAACAATGTCACCTATGTGCGTTGGGTTCAGGACGTGGCCTTGGCGCACTGGGTCGCCCGCGCCACCAAGGAGCATCGCGACCGCCTCATGTGGCTCGTCCTGAGGCACGAGATTGACTACAAGCAATCGGCTCAACTTGGCGATGAGATTCTGGCTCGAACCTGGATCGGTATGGCTACACGAGCGCGATTGGAACGCTGGACGTCGCTCCATCGGGCAGCCGATGGAATGCTGCTGGCCAAAGCACGCACAATGTGGTGCCCGATTGACGCGCACACGCGGCGACCGGCAGGCATCACTTCGGATCTGCTGGAAATGTTTCCGCCCGGTTCAGGCGAACTGTCTCACACCACCCAAAGAAAGACTCAGGAATGAACCAGAGGCTGGGTACAAAAGTGGCAACGGCTCCCACAGATGTTTGGATTCGCCATCCCCAAGGCCGAATCTTCGCCCGAATATGGACCCCGGCAGTGGTTGCGCCTAATTCCCTCTCGGCAACCCCCATCCTGCTCTTCCACGATTCCTTGGGATGCGTCGCTCTGTGGCGCGGCTTTCCCGCCGAACTGAGCGTCGCCAGCGGACACCCCGTAATCGCCTACGATCGGCTTGGCTTCGGACGCTCTGATGCAAGACATGACCAGTTGCCAATCGATTTCGTTGCCGATGAAGCCGTAACCTACCTCCCTGCAATTCGCGAGCAGCTCGGCCTGAAGAAATTCATCGCTTTCGGACACAGCGTGGGCGGAGCCATGGCCGTCAACTGCGCAGCCAAATTCGCTTCGGATTGCGAGGCACTGATTACGGAATCCGCACAGGTCTTTCCGGAAGATCGGACGCTCGATTCCATTCGCGCTGCCCGCGAGCAATTCAAGGACAGTAAGGAACTGGACCGCCTCAAGAAATATCACGGAGAAAAAGCCAAGTGGGTCGTCGACGCCTGGACTGATTCCTGGCTCCGTCCCGAATTCGCATCCTGGTCCATCGCTGCCGTTCTGCCTCAGGTGATCTGTCCTGTGCTTGCGATCCATGGAGTCTACGATGAGTACGGAACGACCCGCCATCCTGCGATGATCGGACAACTCTCCGCAGGCCCTGCCCGCATCGAAATCCTTCCCGAAACCTATCACGTACCTCACCGGGAGCGCCCAGAGATGGTTGTCAAACTGGCTGCCGAGTTCCTCGCCTGAATCAAGGTCGGTTGCGCTTGCCACGACCTGGCAGTGATCGTCATCTCCCACCATGCGATACCGGAGTTAATCAATGCGCCGCAAATTGTGGAGACGCGGTAGAGAACAATCTAATGTTTCCGCTATGCAAATCGTACTCACAACTGCCGCTATAATCCAGGTTTGGGCCCATTCCCGACAGACAGATGAGATTCGAGCTTTTCGTCGCATCCCGATATCTGCGCGCCAAGCGGCGCCAGGCTTTCATTGGCATCATCACCGGAATTTCTATTGCCGGAGTGGCCGCGGGAGTGGCGTCGCTGATCATCGCGCTGGCCATCAACAACGGATTTCGTCAGGACTTGCAGCAGCGGCTGCTGGGGTCCACGTCGAATATCAGCCTGCAGCGCATTGCCGACGACGGGATTCGGGACTGGCCTGCGCTGATGCAGCGACTGGAGAAGCAGCCCCATGTGGTGGCCGCGGCTCCCGCCATCTTCGAACAGGTGCTGATCTCGCGCGGACCGCGCGCCCGTGGGGCGGTGCTGAAGGGAATGATTCCGAAATATGAGCGGCGCGTCGGGGATCTGCTCAGCACGCTGAAGGAAGGATCGGCGGCAGCTTTAGGTGAACATGCGGGGAATTCCAAGGTTTCGTCGGTGGCGGGTGTGGGCGACGGCGACAGCTCCAGAGATGAATCTCCCGATTCGTTGGAAGGAGTGAAAGAGCGGGTGGCGGCGATGCCGCCGATCGTGCTCGGCCGAGACATGGCCGACGGATTAGGAGCCACTGTTGGGTCCGTGGTGTTGGTCACCAGCCCGCAAGGCGAGTTGACGCCGTTCGGCATGGTTCCGAAATATGATCGGTTTCGGGTGGTGGGAATTTTCGATTCCGGGTTCTACGACTACGATTCCTCGTGGGCGTTCGTTCGCCTGGCGGACGCGCAACAGCTATTCGGCCTGGGGGATCTGATCTCGGTGATCGAGTTCAAAATAGACGATATCTACAATGCGAACAATATCTCCCGCGAACTGGAAGACGCGGCCGGCCCTGGGTTTATGGCCACGAACTGGATGGAACAGAACAAGGCGCTGTTTCATGCGCTCAAGCTGGAGCGGTTGGTAACCTTTATCACGATCGGCCTGATCGTGTTTGTCGCGGCCCTGAACATCCTGATATCTCTGATCATGATGGTTATGGAAAAGACGAAGGACATTGCGGTCCTGATGTCGATGGGAACCAAAAAGGCGCAGGTGCGCAACGTCTTTGTGGCACAGGGGGTTCTGATCGGAATTCTGGGCACGCTGATCGGGCTGGTGGTGGGATATGCAATCTCATATCTCGGTGGACATTATCATGTAATTTCCCTCTCCCCCGAGGTCTATTCCATCGATTATGTCCCGTTCGCTCCGCGGGTGATGGACGGAGTGCTCGTGGCTTTAGTCTCTATTGGGGTGTCATTTATTGCAACGTTGTACCCTTCCTGGTCGGCTGCGCGCATTCTGCCGGCGGAAGCGTTGCGCTACGAGTAAACAAGTGTTGTGGTTTTCGACAGGAACTCACCCAAAAGGTGACCTGCGTCACATCGGGATTCCACGAAACGGGTATACAGTTTCCGGCATGGCTTCGCTTTTCGGACCGAGCCTGGCGGAAAACGGGCAGCGCATTTCCGGGCCTCGGTGAGGGCAGCTAAGTACGGGTCCGCCTGTACTTTCGCCGCTTCCACACTGCAGCCGCAAACCCGCCGGTGGAACGAAAGAGAAGCGAAGTGCATCTAAAAGAGGAAGAATTAATAGTTCGAGTTTCGGGTTTGAAGAAGGTTTTTCGGTCCGGCGAGTCGGACCTGATGCTCTTTGAGAATATTTCGTTTGAGGTGAAGCGAGGCGAGATGCTCGCGATTGTGGGGCCGTCTGGCGCCGGGAAGAGTACCTTGTTGCACATCCTGAGCGCCCTTGATCGGCCTTCTGCGGGTGACGTATACTTCGCCAACTTGCCATTGCAACGGTTGACGCAAGACGAAGCGGCGGCTTTTCGGAATCGCGAAACAGGGTTTGTTTGGCAGTTCCATTATCTGTTGCCTGAGTTTACGGCCGCCGAGAACGTGGCGATGCCGTTGCTGGTTCGCGGAGAGAATCGCGAAAAAGCGGAAGCCGAAGCGCGGCGCTGGTTGGGCGAAGTTGGACTCGGCCAACGGGCGCATCATCGCTCCGGTGAGCTCTCGGGTGGTGAACAGCAGCGTGTGGCCTTGGCACGCGCCCTCATTACGGGACCCAGACTCCTGCTGGCCGATGAGCCGACGGGAGACCTGGATGGGCATACGTCCGAAGCCATTTTTGAACTGATTTCGCGCCTTCATCGCGAGCACCAACTTACCTCCCTCATTGCTACGCACAACCTGTCATTTGCCAGGCGTTGTCATCGCGTCCTGCAGATCGAAGATGGGCGTGTAGAAGAGATTGCGCCGGAGTCGTTGCCGGCATAACCCGGCATGGGAAGCAAGTGCAGAAGTTTGACGAGGAAGTGCAAGCCGTTCGTCCGAAGGAGAATTAGAGGAAGCAACCAACGAAATCTTTGGTAATGTGCTCAAAGTCTGGCGGTAAGTCGAACCAGTGTGGAGGGTGGTACAAGGATTGCTGAATTTGTTGAGTAGTATGATTTGTGGGTGGATGGAGCGGGCTGAAATAGATAGGAGTAGGGGCTCAGGCCGGACAGGACCTGCGGGCCGGCCGGGAAATCAGGGGGAAGTCCATTATGTTTGAACGCTATACGGAGAAAGCCAGGCGCGTCATCTTTTTCGCGCGTTATGAAGCCAGCCAGTTCGGGTCTCCTTATATTGAGACGGAACACCTGCTTCTGGGACTTCTGCGCGAAGATAAGGCCCTGACCAACCGCTTTCTGCGCTCGCACGCCTCGGTCGAGTCGATCCGCAAGCAGATCGAGGGGCATACGACCATCCGCGAGAAGGTCTCGACCTCGGTCGATCTGCCCTTGAGCAATGAATGCAAACGGGTTCTCGCCTATGCGGCGGAAGAGGCCGAGCGCCTCTCCCATCGCCACATCGGCACCGAACATCTCCTGCTGGGATTGCTGCGCGAAGAAAAGTGCTTCGCCGCCGAAATCCTGCACGAGCGCGGATTGCGCCTTTCCACCATCCGCGAAGAACTCGCCCGCACCAGCCAGGAAAAAGCTCAGCCGCAGCGCCAGCGCGAATCTTCGCTGCTCAGCGAGTTTTCCCGCGACCTGACCCAGGCCGCTATGGATAGCCAGCTTGATCCCCTGGTTGGCCGCGAGGGCGAAGTCGATCGCGTCATTCAAATCCTTTGCCGCCGCACCAAGAACAATCCGGTGCTGATTGGAGAACCCGGCGTTGGGAAAACTGCCATCGTGGAGGGACTGGCGCAGCGGATTGCGGACGGTGAGGTGCCCTCATTCCTTGCCGATAAACGAATCCTGGCGCTCGATCTTTCCTTGATCGTTGCCGGCACCAAATATCGCGGACAGTTCGAAGAGCGCCTGAAGACCATCATGAAGGAACTGATGGAGTCGCAGAATTCCATCATCTTCATCGATGAGCTACACACGCTGGTGGGCGCGGGATCGGCCGAGGGATCGCTGGATGCGGCAAACATCCTGAAGCCGGCTTTGTCTCGCGGCGAGATTCAGTGCATAGGCGCGACCACTCCGGGAGAATATCGCAAGTCGATTGAAAAAGATCGTTCGCTGGAGCGGCGCTTCCAGGCGGTGAAGGTACCGCCTCCAAGCGAGAGCGACGCGGTCAAGATTCTGTTCGGCATCAAGGACCGGTACGAGAAATTCCACGCGGTTACGTACACCGACGAAGCGATCAATTTCGCGGTGTCGCATTCGAACCGCTACATTCCCGACCGGTTCCTGCCGGACAAGGCGATCGATCTGGTAGACGAAGCCGGCGCCCGCGTGAAGCTCCGCCAGACTTCGCTTCCCGAAGAGATTACGGAGGTCCAGAAGCGTATCAAGTTCATCGTCCACCGTATGGAGAACGCCATCGCGAACCATGAGTTCGAGAAGGCGCGTTTCTATTCGGACGAGGAACGCAAGGAGCGCGAGAACCTGCGCGCCCTTCGCGAAAAATACCACCTCGATGAATCCTCCACCGGCGTTGTCGGTCGGGAGGACATCGAGGATGTGGTATCCCGCTGGACCGGCGTTCCCATCACCTCCATCAAAGAAGAAGAGACGCAAAAACTCCTGCGCATCGAAGAGGAACTCCACAAGCGCATCATCTCGCAGGACAAATCGATCAGCGCCCTGGCCCGCGCCATCCGCCGTTCCCGCGCCGGCCTCAAGAACCCCAACCGTCCGATTGGCTCGTTCCTGTTCCTCGGACCCACCGGCGTCGGCAAAACTGAAGTTGCCCGCACCCTGGCGCAATTTATGTTCGGCACCGAGAAAGCTCTGGTCCGCTTCGATATGTCCGAGTTCATGGAGAAGCACTCGGTCTCGAAGCTGATTGGTTCGCCTCCGGGATACGTCGGCTACGAAGAGGGGGGCCAGCTCACCGAGCGCGTGAAGCGCGCTCCCTATTCAGTCGTGCTGCTGGACGAAATCGAGAAGGCGCATCCGGATGTCTTCAACATCCTGCTGCAGGTCTTCGAAGACGGACAGCTCACCGACGGTCTCGGCAACACGGTCGACTTCAAGAACACGATCATCATCATGACGTCCAACATCGGCGCGCGGCACTTGCAGAAGCGCGAGGGCCTCGGCTTTCAGTCGACGAAAGAAGATGCCATCGCCGACAAGGTCGAAGAACTCGTGAAGAATGAGGTCAAGCGCACGTTCAATCCCGAGTTCCTGAACCGGTTGGACGAAATCATCATCTTCAACGCTCTGAACGAGACCGACCTGATCCAGATTCTGGAGCTCATGGTTACGCAGCTCAACCAGAACCTGGCGCAGAAGGCGATCACGGTCACCGTCGCCGACGAAGCCAAGCGCTGGATCCTCAACCAGACGTTGACGGACCGCAGCTACGGCGCGCGGCCGTTGCGCAGGGCGCTGCAGAAGTACATCGAAGACCCGCTGTCGGAGGCGTTGATCCAAGGCACGATCACGACGCGTCCGGCGTTCATCGAGGTCTTCCTCGAAGACAACAAACTCTTTTACCGTCCAGTGGATTCGGAGAAGGCCGAGGGAGTGCTGTTGTACGAGAACTAGGTAGCTCACGCCCGGTCAGCCGTACTCCGGCGAGCACAGCTAAGCAGAGCTTCAGCCGCCAGCGAAAAGCTGGCGGCTTTTTGCTCTCTCTGATCCTCCGGACAAATGTTGTCTTGCAAAAGGTGATACGCTTCGGCATCCTCGGTCTGGCGAGGTACTTTCCGACTTACAAATTTGAAGTTTCAAAATCGCGTGAGAA
>DAIDGW010000174.1 GCA_027452245.1 Acidobacteriaceae bacterium | reverse complement strand
GCCTTCGACGGTTGTTGCTTGCTGGCCTTGCACGGCTTGGCCGAATTGAGGGGAGGTGCCGAGGTTCTGGGCTCTCGCCATGAACGGCGCCGCAAGATTGCCAATGAAGATAAGCCCCAATGCAAACTTCATGGCGATGTGCATCCAATTGACTTCATCGGGGCGGTGAAGAGTGCGGGGGGATGTCGGAGCGGACACTGGGGAGCGCCGCCAGAAGGTGAGTGCGGTTCTCATACGTTTTCTCTCCTGGACCCGGCTGCTCGGGGCATCCGTGTCGAGCAAGAGATTGCGTCTCGACCGAAACTCAGTCAAATTGGCGAGCGCGGACCGGATTGGGAAACAACACTATCCCTCGGCGCATGAGCGGGTTCGGCGGTCCAATGCGTGCTGGCGCGGTCCAGCGTCGAATCGGCAAATTGGCCGGAATGGAAAGAATCGAGCTAGAATCTCAGTCGAGGAGCCCGGTGTCGCAAGCTGTCGCCAGGTAAGGGATAACGGAATGGCATCCGCATCGCGTCTGAATCCGTATCAGTGCGACCAGTGCGGGACCACAAATATCGTGGCCGCTCCGCTTCTCTACGAACAGGGAACGCGTAGTTATTCAGGGCCCTTCCATTCCGGCGTCAGCCAGTCTTACTCCGCCCAAGCCGTAGCGCCGCCCGATCCCCGCGGGTACGGACGGCCTCTCCTGCTTTGGGGAATACCAATATGCTTCACGTTCTTTTGGGGTTTCGCGGGCCTTGGCAGGATTTTGGATCATCCGACTTCTCGAGCATCGCTGGAGAACGCCGTCGCTGTTTTGCTGCTTCTCGGCGTGGCGTGTCTGGGGGGAATGCTCCTGCGTTTCCGCAGCATCGCCCGGTATAACCGGGAAGTTTATCCGCACCTCTACTGGAACTGGGAGCACACCTACATCTGCAGGCGTTGCGGACGCTCTCTAATCATTCCTTCCTAGATCTGCCCCAAAAACGCTGTTGCGAGTTGATCCGCAAACCTCAGCTTGTCGGGCATGGCATCGCCATGTGAAGCGGTCGAGCCGCTGAAGTCGTTTACCAGATTTCGGCCCAACCGCACAGTCACCGGGACCGATAATTGCCCATCCGCACTTTGGGGCATCGGGAGCGATCTTTGCTCATTTCCGGATTGAGCAATCGGGACCGATGATGACTCAATCGCACATTGGGTCAACCGGACCGACCTTTGCTCAACCGCACTTTGGGGTATCGGGAGCGAACATTGCTCAACTGCACAGTGAGTCATCGGGATCGATCTTTGCTCATTTCCGAATTGAGCAATCGGGACCGAAGATGACTCAACTACACTCTGGGTCAACCGGATCGATCTTTGCCCATTTCAGCTCGCACGAATAGGAATGATCGGTAACCCACAGCAGCATTGAGAGACAAGAATGCTCCGAACCGGGTAGGTATGACGCAAGATGGCCAAACAAAAGAACGCCCTGGTGGATTGAGCCAGGGCGAAAAGGAGATTGAAGGCGCGACTGCTCTACTGAGCCGTGGGAGCTACTTTGTGAAGCTCAGAGGGGGTCTGTTCGTGCTTGGTGAAGACTACATAGATCTTTGTGTCCGCAGGGACAGAAACAACAACGCGGCTGTTCGCATCGAGATTCATCACTTCGGAGTCCCCCGCAGTGCCGATGTTTTCTGCCAGCCGCTCCCGCAGCAGGTCATCTTCGGAGAACGCGGCACTCGAATTGTTGCCGGCCACTTCCGCGAGCACTGAGCCGAGGCCGGACGCTGCACGCACAAGGAAGTTCTTGCCCGTGTTCTTGCCGTAAACATTTCCCTTGATTGGCCCGAGATCGAGCCCCGTGCCCACGGCATCGATCTTCTCTCGTGCGCCATCGAGTAATTCGATCTCATCGAATTTAACGCTGACAAGCCCGCTTCGATCGGCCTGCTGGAGTTGGCCGTAAACACGCGCCCCGGCAGGGACGATGATTCTATCCCCAATGGCGTATGTGTATTCGACTACAGCTACCACCGGGGCCTGCACTGCGCTCGATATCTGGGTCTCGAGCTTGGCCTGAATGCGCATTCCCGGTGTGAGTTCTAATCGTGGTGTGCCGTCGTCATCGCCATTAACCTTGGGTGTGAGGCTGGTTTGGTTCCGTGCCAGGCTGCGCACGAAGATGAGGGATGGCTCCTTCAAACTGTTCTGCTGCGTCTGCGGTGTTTCTGCCGGCGGAGCCCCGCCATAGGGAGCCGGATCTTCCCACTTCTGCTGCGTGTCTGCGAAGGAAGGCACTGCTCCGAGAGAACTAGCGACGGCTGGCTTGCCAGCGAATGGCTTGGTGGTTTCGCCACTATTCAGCGCGCGCGTGCGCCGAATGTCACCTGGGCCAAGTTGGCCGCTGGTATTGTCTGGCGCTGGGGTCCGCACGGTGTCCATTAGCGGCGTCACGCTGCCTTTGGGCGGAGCTGCCTGTCCCTGCCTCGCTTGCTGAGACTGAGATGCGTGCTTGACCGTAGCCAACTTCTTAGGCGACTTGCCGACGATGGCCGTAAGCACGAAGAAGAGGACCGCAACGGCCAGTCCGCTGCCAAGAAGAATTAGCTTGCTCTTGCTGATTCCTTCGACTCCCTTGACGTCAGCTCGGGTAGCGAACTTCGGTGCGGGTTCCTGGTTGCTATTGATACCCTGCGTTGAGGGATGTCCAAGTATCGACCCTGCGGGATCCATCACTGACGTCGGCAAGCCGCCGCTTCCATTGTTGTTGTGGTCGGTGACATTCATAGCCTTTCAAATCTCCTCTCTACTTGCCATCGCCCGAGATGGGTGGGGTGAATGGCAGTCGGATCAGAATGGGACGATCTACCTGGTCTGCCTGCGCGATTTGCAAGAACAGCTTTTCCGTCGATTCCTTGAAATTCGGCCGATCGAACACAACCACGCCGTCAGCGCGCTCCCCGGGCTCAAGCCGTGTCGTGCTCAATCTGTAGTCGCGAATCTCCAACTGGTCCGAGATAATGCCTTTGCCTTCCTTCTTTTTCTTCTTTGTCGCTTGGCGTCCGGTGATCTGGATCTGAGGTGGAACGATCTCGACTGGTTCATTCGAGCTGTTC
>DAIDGW010000173.1 GCA_027452245.1 Acidobacteriaceae bacterium | reverse complement strand
TCATGCTGGTTGGAACTCCGGCATGTCTTGACGCGGGCCGGAGCGCGGCCAAAATCAAGCAGCCGTGGGAATGCCGCAGGAGAACCGCCGTGTGCCGATCCTCCCATGAATGCGCGCCATGCGGGCGCTGGCTGCTGCGTGGTAATTCTCATCCATCTCCACGCCGAGATACTTGCGCCCCGTCAGCAGCGCCGCTGCGCAGCTCGATGCCGAGCCGCAAAAGGGATCGAGTACCATCTCGCCCGGCAGCGTGAAGGCGCGCACCAGAGGCGCCAGCGAGACCACCGCCTTCTGCATGGGATGGAGCAGGTTGCCGGTATAGATCAGCCGCTGTACATCCGCCAGCGGGTTCTTCGGCAGCGGCGGTCTGTCCTTGGCCAGCAGATACGCCTGTTCGTGCTGGCACTTCATGAACTTCGCGCTCGACGTGTAGCTTTTGCGGAAGACGAAGTGCCCCACGGGACGGAACCCCGCGCTGCGCCAGGCATCGAGGAACTTGTCGGCGCGCGGCCAGCCGTAGAAGCAAACCATCAGCCGGTTCGGCTTCAACACCCGATAGACGACGGCCATGGCGGGTTTGAGCCAGTCGGCGTCGGTATCGTTCTGGAGCGTGCGGCCAAAGCGGTCACGATAGTTCACCAGATACGGCGGATCGGTCAGGATGAAATCGACGCTCTGTGCGGGCATCTGGCGCATCACCTCGATGCAGTCGCCGTGCAGGATGCGGTTGGTGAAGCGGGTCTGTTCTTCGCGGATTGTGGTGGCGGTGGTCATGATGGATCTCCATTTCTGCCCGTGGCTGGAATGTCTTGAGAAGCTCTCCGGGCACACTGGGCGAAGCCATGCGAGGGTCCCGGCTCCCCAGGCCCAAGGTCGCTTTTTGGGAGGGCAACCGAAAGAAATTTGCTCGCCGCACTATGCGGAAAATTTGTTTGGGGAGGAACAGGAAAAGCAGAGACCTGCCGCGCCGCCAGGGCGACGGGGTTTGACCCGCAGCAGTGCCGGAGAGCGTTCAAGACGGAGAAAACACAGAATGGAATCCCGACGGCCCCACCATGCGCAGAACCCGATGAACACTGCATTCTGCGCGGCTATGCGATTCTATGCGCCGCCGGGCGACTGCACCGGAAACTGTGCGGATTTCCCTACAGGAAATTGCGCGGAAAAATTTTCAACGGGAAACGCGTGGCCGCCGCCTACTCTGGGCACAAGGACGGAGCGCTTTCGTCCGAGAGGTGCCCCATGCGCAATTCAAGCGCCGAGCCTCAGTTCTCAACAAACAGCGTCGTCTACAGCGATTTTTCCTCAGAGCCGTTCGTAGATGCTCAACGAGCGGCAATCTACCTATCCATGTCGCGGAAAACCGTCCTCGCGCTTGCCCGTATGAGCAAGCTCCCAGCTCACCCTATCGGCGGGGCGAGAAAAATCTGGCGCTTCCGCCTTTCAGAACTGGAACATTGGCTGAATACAGAGGTAAACTCGGACAGCCATCGGGGTCGCGTAGAGAGGAGTTTCTCTTGAAACGACCGCGTTACCAGCATGGCTTTTTCAGCCGCCATGCCCGCAAGAAGGGGCCGTCAGTTTGGGTCTATCGGTGGCGAGAAATTGGACCATCCGGTGAATCCAAAATGCGCTCCCTCGCAATTGGCACAGTGAAACAGTACCCGACCGAAACCTTGGCCTGGAAAGCTGTTGAGATGCTGCGCTTCGACATTAACTATCAAACCCTCCGCCCCGATGCGGTGCCGGAGAAATTTCGGCAACTGAGCGAGCACTATCAGATGGTCGAACTCGATTTGGAGAAGCCATCGGAGCGGAAAGGCCACCAAACCAAGCAGTTGTACGAAACTTACCTGCGAACCAGAATTGTTCCCCGCTGGGGCGATTATCGGGTGCGGGAGATCAGGGCAGTAGCGGTGGAACGATGGCTCGGTTCACTGGCGGGCGATCCATTCATCGACTTCAGCTTCGACCCATCCAACCGCTCTCGCTCCGAGTGAAACTGACTTTGGGAATCTGCCTTCAGCGACGCGCTGGTAGACTGTGCTGCGTGACAACCCAGTCCGATCAAGTACGGTAGGAAGCCGGAGTATTCTCTTATGCATGTTTGTACCTCACTGGACGTGATGGCACAATCATGCAAGCAGCACTGAATTTTTACAGGACTTTTTGCGGTTTTGTTTTTTCCTTCTTGTTGCTGAGGTGTTTCCTCAGCTTATAGAGGTGGGAGCGAGGTGTGACGCCGGTGTTATGGAATTGCGCGGCGGCTTCACTCTGCAGGAGGGCGAATAAGCTCGAATGAGCAGCGAACATACGATTGAAGCAATCCCGTGTGACTGTTCGTATCGTATGTTCGGTAGAAGCGAATTTTGAGTCCTCGCTGTCATCCTCCTTCAGGATCAAGTCTCTGATCAATGGATCAGGAATCGCCTCTATCGCCTCTCCGTACCTAGGAAGTGCCCTAGTGAGTCTCCACAATTCGAGGTCGATATACGGAAGCAGACCACAGCGAACCCAGTCCGCAGGATTCAGCTTTTCGGCGCGAATTTTCTGCTGTTCGGTTTTTAGCCGGTTGACCGCTGCTTTGAAGTGCTCCATCAAGACTGATTCTGGAGCGTTCAGATCTATGCTCAGGATGCCGACACCTTTCAAGCCAAGATGCTCGTGCAGCGGAGATTCACCCGACTTCATACTGATGTCCTCGTCGAAGAAGCATTCCGTTGAAGGGCCATCTTCTATGCCCAAGTCCCAGACAGTTAAGTCCGCTAGATCACCAGAAAGCCACAGTTCACTAGTAATAGTCGAAGCTATGTCTTTCGCACATCCAAAAAAATCGAGCCGGTGCCCATCTTGTCAAGGACGGAGTAAAAGTAGACCACTGGGGCGGAGTAAAAGGGAGCCAGTAGTAGGCAAGAAGGTGATGTTTCGGGGGAGGAGGGGCGCCGGAGCGTAGCGAAGACGGCCCTCCTCCCCCGAGGCGCGTTTGGGCCGGGCTATTCAGGGGCGTTTGCGGCGGCTTTGCTTGAGGCGGTAGGAGTCGGCGTTCATCTCGAGGATATGGACGTGGTGGGTGATGCGATCGAGCAGTGCGCCGGTGAGG
>DAIDGW010000172.1 GCA_027452245.1 Acidobacteriaceae bacterium | reverse complement strand
AACAAAACCCATGCCCCTAATGCGAAGAGACCCATTGTGACAACGATTGAAGCAGGAATGGAGTGGTCCGTGAGGTAGAGGAAAGGCCAGTTGTCGGTTGCGAGCAGAGGATTGGCAGCGGTTCGGGCTAGCAAATCAGCTCTAGCAGATTGGAGATCGATAAGTAGCTGTGATCTTCCGCGTCCTTCGACAAGAAGCACGCCCTTGACCCAATATTCAGTGTAGTAAGCCTCGGGCGGCACTCCAAAGGCTTGATGTAGAGTCGCGTACAAACGGTCGGTTGCAAAGTTTCGCCCCGTGGCAAAGGAAAGCACCAGAGCGCCGTTGTCGTTCAAGAGAGACTTTGCCTGTCGCAATCCCTCAACCGTGTAGACATAGTTATCGAGTCGAAGGGACGAGAAACTACTGAGAAGAGTGGTCGAGTCCAGAAAAGCGAAAACGATCAGATCGTACTTTTTCTGGCATTTCGTAACGAATCCGCGAGCGTCATCCACGAAAATGGTTACTCGTGGTGAGTCGTAGGGATGTTCTGGATGGTATCGGTGTCCAATTTGGACAATCGCCGGGTCGATCTCAACCGCATCAACGTGCTCAGCTCCGTGGCGAAGTGCGCTAGCTACGTCGTTTCCTGTCCCGGCTCCCAGGACGAGAACGCTCCGGGGATGCGCAACAACCCGGTATGGAATGTCATAGTATGGCGCGGCAATGGCGTTAGGTCTTGCATCCTGGTGCATCTGAAGGAAAGCCGGCGAGAGATCAAGAATCCACTGGTACCAGGAATGGTTCGCGACCAGTGCATAGCCAGATGCTTTCGGCCAGCCTGCAGGGCGGGCGAGTTCCGTTAAGTCGATCCGGTTGTACGGCGACCACGTTGTATGCGGCTCAGGGATTGCCACAAAACCCGCAATCGAGATCAGAACGATAAGGACGACCGGATATTCGCCGAGCAATGGGACCAACAGAATTATCCCGATGAACAACCACGCTGCCGGGCTGAGATGAAACCATCCAAGAGAAGAGAAAAGTATGACTCCCAGCAAGCTGCCAGCAAGGTTGATGCCGTAGCCTTTCAGCGAGTTTAGGTCTCTCAGGTACTGTCCGACGAAGCTGCCGAGGACTACAAAAAAAGCGCAGATAAATACCGAATACACCAACGCGACCACCAAGAAGCGCATCACGAGCACCATCCGCAGGGCGGAGTGCTCGGGACCTCCAAGTGAGTATTCCCACGAGATGTCTCCGAATGACAGATGCAGTTCTTGCGCGAACCGACATGGTAAGAACAAAAATGCAGCGACGATCGATAGGCTTTGCGTCAGGCGCTTATGTGGCCGCTCTAGTAATAAGCCAAGCCCGATGCCGAGGAAACTCGCTATCAGTGGCAAATTTTTAAGGTTCGCAAAAATACGAATTTCTGTCGAGAGATATCGAATAACGAGAAGCTCAAAATAAATGGCAATAACGCTGGCCAGAAACAAGCGCAGATGTTGAGTCCCGCCTCCAAACTCGGATCTAGTGCTGTTCACAGGCTATTCAATGCTGGACAAAATGGAATTTCAGCAAACAGACGCAAACAAATTTGATTGAGTCCGCTAGGATTAATTCGCAGTTTACCAGATGTTTATTGAGTTCAAAAGCCTTCTAGCAGGCTTCTAGCAGGCTGCATTCTAGCAGGCTGCGGAAAAAGCGGCTCCGCGACTTATATTCTCTGCAGTTCCTGTGATTTTGTGATTCGGGAGTCGCTTTGCCTGCATACGCTAATGTCCCGTGGATTCATTTCGGGCCTGCGAACGCACAGCGACCTCTGCTTACGTGGGTTGAATCGCCAGATTCCTCATACGGACTAAGTTGTAGGCTGCGGCTGCGAAGGTGAAGACCGTGGCGTTAGCTTTGGCTTCAATTAAGCCGCAAATGATAATTCTTATCATGATTTGGCTCGTGATTTGGGCACTTAGAAATTGGCGTGTACGAAACGGGCTGATTGTTGGGTTCGTTTCCGCAATTGGCATACTGGTAGGTCTTCCGATGTTACTGCTACCGAGCTGGATACGAGAGTGGATCATTGCGATAAAGACTGCCAGAGAATATAGCGGATCCTCGATGCTGGAGATGCTCACGGGTCCGAGGTTTGCATTGATCGGGTCAGCCTTGATCCTCATTGTCCTTTTTCGGTTGCTTCTTCAGTTCCATGAGACTGATCTCTCTTTCTCGTTCTCTCTCGTGCTCGTTACTCAGCTATTAGTCTGTCCGTTGGCCGCAGGATTCAATTATTTGCTGGCGATACCGGCCGTTCTGTTCTTGTTATCCCGAAGTAACGTCCAAGCGATAAGACGCGTAACGCCACGAGTTTCCTAGTAAGTGTCCGCTATGGGCCATTCGCTAATTTATTTGCAGAAAATAGAGAGTACACTGCAGGACAGTTGGATCTGACGTTGCGCGCATGATGAAATGTTGTCGCTACGGGACAAACAAGCAGGTATCCAAGAGGTCGAGCTGCAATGTAGACGATTTTGCGTCGGCGATTGCACCAAAGCTCAATCAAGAACATCGACTGGCCAGTGCGCCGGCGCAACTCATTCCATTGAAAGCACTTGCGATCTACAAAATCCAATAGCTTTCAATAACAGCTCGAATCTGGTTCGGGACCAGGGGGTCGGAGGTTCAAATCCTCTCTCCCCGACCATTCTTGATTTTTCTCTCCTACGCTACATGGCCCGTAGAGCTTCACGCTGGAGTGCGAATCGCTGCTCGCGTTCCTTTGCGAAGCGTTCGATGCCCGCCAGAATCGATGCCTGATCCAGATGCGCTTCCGCAATCACATCCGCCTCGAGTCCGCCGGTCAGCCACTGATTGTCCCAGTCGGAAGTCAGCGAATACCGGTCGGTGAGAGGGCCGACATCGCGGATGGGCCAGACTCGCCGCGTACCGGTGCTGATCACCATCAAATCGAGAAGCGCCTCAGGAGGCAGCACGCCGCGGCGGTAGTTTTCGGGCTGCCGGTCAAACAATTCTTCGCTGACCGCAGAAATGATTTTCACGTTGATGCCCCGCTCGTCCAACTGCGGCAGGGCTTTGATCACATTCACGGTCGCGCTGGCTCCCTGAACCACCACGTAGCCATGACGCGGCCGGCCTGAGGCAAAGTCGCGAATGACGTAAAGCCCCTTGGCCGCGGCTTTCACATCCTGATCGGCAAAACGGGTCCGGTCGGCAACCGGAGTGTCGGGCCGCGCCACCTCAAGAATGATGATGCCGACCTTCTGGTCGCGCGCCGCAATCTCGGCCGCAGCGAAATATCCCGGCGCCACATCGTTGTAATCCCAGAAACTCAAATGGATGGTTTGCTCCCGCGGAAACAGCTTCCACACCTGGGGAGCGAAGATGCCGAAGTGGGTGCGGGCATCGGCCGCGGTTTCCGGTCCAGAGTGCGCCGCCAAAATGTGAAGCACGCCCATACGGAATCTGCTGTCCTGGTTCTGCTGACTCCACACCCGGGCCGGCGTGTACATCAATGGCGTGAACGCGCCATAGGTACCGCTGAGCGCCCAAACTCCGGCAAACTTAGCGGGATCGGTTGAGGCACTTTGACTTACCAGCCCGAAAGCAGTGGCGACATTTCCGGCTTCCTGAATGGCAGCTTTCAAGCGAGTGCCGAGCGGATTTTTCTCAGGATCGTAATGCCCCCACAAACTGCCGTGCTCGACATTGATCGACTCGGAAAGATCGGCGGCCAAAGTGAGGAAGCGGTTATCAGTCACATAGTTCACCCACTTGATGACTTCTGAAATCGCCCGCCGTGCCCCCGCAGCTTCGCCGGGTTTGCGAAACAGTGTGATCCCTACTTCCTTCTGTTTTCCCGAAATCGAATTCGTTACTGAAACTTTCTGCGGTTCAGAGGGGAGGTTTGCGACCCGCAGGCGCTCGTCGAGAAATGGATCTCTCCGGACATCAATGCGAACGGGAATCTCGTCTTTGACGCTGTCGCCGATTTCTACCAGCCGGTCCGCCAGCCAGTCGCCCAGGCCGTTGCGGTCGAGCACCGACATCACAATGTCGATGTTGGTCTTGAACTGAATGAGCCGCTCCTTGGGATCGGTGACTGTCCCCTGACGGATGCCGCTGAACTCCACGCCATAGTGTCGCTCAAAAGTCTCCGCCAGGGCGACGAAGTACGGTGAGTTCATCTTTTGCGAATAAGGATGGCTGGGATAACCAACCACCTGTTGGCCGAAATTAGGAATCTCACCTTTGACTGCTCCGGGCCAGTAGCCCTTGACGGTTTTGCCAATTGCAATCATCGGGCGCCGATCTGCGGGGTCCCACTCCTCCATGGCTTTCAGCACGGCCACAATCTGTCCATAATCGTTGCCGTTATCCATGGCGAATACATTCCAGCCATAGGATGTCCATTGATCAATGAGCCGGTAGCCGTCAAATTTTTCGGCAATCACACCGCCGAGCAGGGAATCATCAATGCCGCTGTTGTTATTCGAAAAGAGAATCCGCAACCGCTTGCCGACTTGCAGCGCGAGTGCCTGTGTCTTCAATTCTTGGGCGTGGCCCTCGGTCAGCGCAAACTCCCCTTCGAATGCGATCACCTTCGGGGAAACGCTGGGGGCACCGATGAAATCCCAGAACGCGGCTTTCCCGGCGGCCGTGGCGACGCCAATTCCCGACGGGCCGCCATTCACATCATTCGTAAGATCGGTCGATTCAGCATGGCCGGCCAAGGCACGAATGCCGCGCCCCTTCGCCTGCGCAAATCGCGGATGCCCTTCCAACCCCAGATCGTGCAGAAGCGTCTTGAGCGCTCCCGCACCCCGGCGGAATCCCAGCGCATCGACCGGCAGCATGGCTACATGAGGATCTACTTTGTAGCGCTGGTCGCCCGTCATCTCGAACTTCCGGGCCAACGCCTGCCCCATGATCATCCACAGCGCGTAGGAGGTTGGGATGCAATGGCCGCCCGCCAGCATGAATTTATCGCCATAAGGATGCTTGGGACGGCGGTAGTCGTAACGCAGGCCGCCTGACTCCGGACCCGCGAGGTGCACCGCAACGTTGTACGGCGTATAGGCCAAAGGGCCGCCGAAGTGGCCGGTTTGCGCATAATTACCGAGCATCACCAGGGTCATGCAGGTCATGAACCCGATATCTTCCATGCGCTGGTCGTACGCTGCCGGAAGCGGGGAAATAGGCGACAGTGTTTCGATGGTTGCCAAGCTTAGCTCCTGATTTGCACCCAGAAGAGGCCGTAATCTGATAGCCCGGATTGCTCCATAAGAAGAGGAAGTCTACGACTACCGTTCGAGAACAGGCGTCCAAACACATTTGTGCTGCGATCGCGCAATCTGGACTTGAACTGGGTACCCCACGATTTGAACTGCTCTTCCCAAGTGTATCCGATAAGTGGAATGTGCTTCCATCCCTGAACAGCGGCGGGATACGCGCACCGTCGGTCTGCGCGTGATGAGGGTATTCAAGGTGACGAACGACGGGCCTTGCTCCTAGTTCGTCCTGCCTGCTTCTTCAGACAAGACTTTCTTAGCCACATCGCGTCCTATTCGCGACCATGCTTAGGTTGGATATCGTCCGGCCGGACAACTCTCATGGTGCGGAGGAATGGCTGGAGATATCTTTCCGACTCTGTTTCTGCTTCGCTTGCGTTGAGGCTTAACTTCCGGATCTCCCCTAATTACTCTTAAAGGTTGCTTCGCTGCCGTGCAGCGGAGGATCGGAAACGGCGCGGATGTACGCAATCAGTCCTTGAATTTCTGCCTTGCTCAACGTGTTTCCCCAAGCCGGCATCAGCGCCGACTTGTTAAGCGCCGGGCCACCGTAACTGATGATTGCGGTCAGATCCGCGTCCGTGAACTTGTTGAGAGTGCCCCCTTCGTTGAAAGGATGCGGTTTCACGGCCAGATTATCGTAGTTCGAAACCCGTTCAACCGTTGACTCAGGATTATGGCAACGTTCGCAATATTTCTCATTGAGCTGGCGGCCGAGCGTCTGCTGATATCCCAGCGCAGTTTCATTTATCTTGACTTCGATCGGCTTATGGGACTTGTCGAACGTGGATGCCGTAAGTTCGTACCTTCCCGACATGCCGCCGAGAGAAACGTTGGTGGTGACTTGTCCGCTGGAGTCGGTCAGTGCACTGACCGGATCAAAGACAACGCCGCTGGCAGCGCTGAATTCGACCAGTGCTCCGGTCACGGCATTTCCCTTGTCGTCATTCACCTGTACGACAACGGGATCGTGCAATGTGGCGCCAATTTGTGCGACCTGTTTGTCGCCGCTCGATTCCACAATTGCATTGCCATAGGCCGTGGGTTGGAGCGCGCTTATCGAAGCGGGTTTCCGCGCGCAGGATGTCGCGAACGAGAGCACAGTCAGAACCAAAATGCCAGAGGGTAGCTTCATTTCTTTGCGGCCTCCTGCTGCTTTCCACCTTTCTGCGACATCAGGAACGCAGTGATAGCGCGCGCGTCTTCATCGGACATGGCGCGGTTGGGTTCAATTGTTCCCGCACGCAAGGCCTGCGGATCTTTGAGCCACTGGAATATCCATGCTGCGGTCAGCCGTGATCCCACCTGCGTGAGAGTCGGGCCGATATATCCCTTGTCCGTGTTGCTGTCCACGATGTGGCAAGCCTGGCAGGAATATTTCCCGTAGAACAGTTGCTTGCCCAGCTCCACTTGTCCTGCCGGGTAGCCGGAAAGTGGCATAGAATCCCGATCGACCGTCGGGCTCTGATACACAGCGAGGATGTAATCACTGAGCTGGTTGACCTCGCTGTCGGTGAGGTTGAACTTCGGCATGCGGCGAATCAATGCTGGACGCAGAGTGTTGGGATTCTTCAAGAACGCAGTCAGCCACTGCCGCTGCACCGAACTGCCCTCCCAACTCAGGTCAGGCGCCATATCTCCGCCGTGTCCGTTGATGCGGTGGCAAGTCATGCAGGCCATATCGTGGATTAATTTGCCGGCTTGGCCTGCGGGTTGATAGTTCGATTCTGACGGCGCTGCCACCGTCATGGATGGGGGAAGTGAATTGGCACGGTCGTTCAGCGACAGTAAAGCCGTGGTGATGTCGTCGATCTGCGTTTGCGTCAGCGTAAATTGCGGCATCTTCAAGCCCGTTGTAAACGCTCTCGGTTGCTTGATTTTGCCAGCGATGTAATCGGGAAGGGTGTGCGGCATCCCTGCCAGGAACAGAATCTGCGTGATTGGTTTGCTGCCGATGCGGCTGAGTTCCGGTGCAAAGTTATCGGGTTTCTTGATGCCCGCAATTTCGTGGCAGGAGGCGCAGCCGTAGTCTGAGACCAGACGCTTGCCATGCGCGACCTGTTGCGGAGTCGATGGATCGAGGTGAACGTTGGCGAGTAGATCGGAGTCGGTCTTGGCCAGTAGGAAGCCGGAGAGCGTCGCAATCTGCCCGTCGTTGAAACGGTAATGCGGCATCGGCGTTCCGTCGTTATAGATGCGCGGGTTCCGCAACCAGGCCTGCAGCCATTCGGGCTTTACCTTGCTGCCCACCCGCGTCAGTTCCGGACCGACGTCTCCTCCGACGACATTGCCCGCGGCGTTCTGTACTGCGTGGCACGAAGCACAGAAAGATTCTCCGTAGAGACTGGCTCCGGCGGTTGGATCGGAGGAGGGCTTCGCCGAGATCGCCAGGGTATCTCCGGAGATCGGAGTGCTGTTGGCCATGAGAAATGCAGAGATGTCACGGGCATCGTCGTCAGAGAGCTTAAAATTCGGCATCGTTGCCGTGGTTGCGTAAGCCTGCGGATCCTTCAGCCATGCGTAGATCCATTCCCGCGAGGTCTTGTCCGCAATATGTGAGAGCGACGGAGGATTGTCGGTAGGCTTCATCGTCGCCCCGTCAGCGAGCTTGATCGTGTGGCAGTTTACGCATCCATAGGAGGCGAGCAGGCGACGCCCTTCATTCAATCGAGGTGTGCCCGGCACAGGGCCGCGGTGGCAGGTTCCGCAGGACGACTCCACGTATTTCGCGGGCAGAACCGGTTGTTCCCACGCCAGCGTGCTGTTGTGAGCTTCGGAAACCGTAGTAGCAGCGCCTTGCCCGCGATGGCAGATCGTACACCCGAACTCGCCCAGCTTGTGTGGGATCACGGGATGGTTCCGATAAGGCTGCAACGAAACATTGGCCAGGCTGGATTCCTTCAGGCCAACATGGCAGCTCTCACAACGATCGACTACACCAATCTCGGGCAGCCAGATTTGCTGGATACCACCCTGGAAGTGGCGCTGCAGCGTAACGGCATCTGCGCGGTTGCGAACCATTTTTAGGTACCCGCGCTGATAATGCCGCCATTCACTGAAGTAGTTCTTTGAAGGAGCAATCGCCAGTGATGCCAGAAATACCAGGCTGACCACGCCGAAGGCGCGCACACTGTCTCCGAACAATAAGCTCCAAAACGCTTTAAGTTTGCCTTTCATGAGCACCTATGACCCCTGCCACGGCCAGACCCATGACCAGCCAGGTCCGCGGAACAATGTGCCCACGGCTGTGAGCACTACCAGTTCGAACAAGAACCAAGTCATAACCCAGTACGACAGTGGCCTTGCAGCCAGATAGCGGCGGAAAGCGGAAGGCGACTTCGGTGAACTTCGCGAGGCGATCAACATTAACCCGGCCATGATCAGGGTTGGGACCAGTGCGACGATTACATGAAACCAGGCCAGAAAAATCGAGAGCGCTGCGGCGACGATATAGAAGATCCGCAGCCTCCGTTGACGGTCCTTCAGGAAGAATCCTTCCGCTTCGATGTTGATGTTGAAGTAAGGAATGACGATTAACGCCATGACCACCAGTCCCGGCACCATAACGCCCGCTACAACCGGCGGGAAATAGTGCAGCATCTCCTGCAGGCCCAGGAAGTACCACGGTGCTTTCGCAGGATTCGGTGTGTGGGAAGGATCGGCAAGTCCCTCCAGTGGCGCATTGAAGATGAGAGCGATCCAAACCAGAATGGCAGCCAGCGCTTCTACTGCAACCGCAGCACGGAACAGCACCTCAGGAAAAGTTTGAACCTGATCTTCGGTTTCCGCTTTTACCTGGGCGGAAGTACGCCGGGTCACGAATACAATCCGCCGCGGAGCTTTCTTGGCGTTGGAGTCGATGCCGGCAGCAAAATCTTTGGGATCTGCCATGACTAACGCACCTCCTTTGCTGCACTTTCCGTTCTGCGCGTTGCCGGCTCACTGCTGTGCGAATACAGGCCGCCGTCCTTGCGGATACGCCAGAAGTGAATGGCTACGAAAAAAATCGCGGTGAGCGGCAGGATCATGCAATGCAACACGTAAAAACGAAGCAGGGCATTGGCATTGACGGCATTGCCGCCCAACAGCAAAAAATGAATCTTGCTGCCCATGAAGGGAACCGCCGAAGCAATGTTGGATCCCACTGTGATCGCCCAATACGCCAACTGGTCCCAGGGAAGCAGGTATCCCGTGTAGCTCAGCAGCAGAGTGATGAGAAGCAGGACAATTCCGATGACCCAGTTGAACTCCCGCGGCGGGCGGTAAGCCCCGCGGTAGAACACTTTGAACATGTGCGCGAATACGAGAAAGACCATGGCGTGGGCTGACCAGCGATGCAGGTTGCGCAGGAAGATCCCGGAGGAAACGACGAATTGCAAGTCCTTGGTGTCCGCGTAAGCCTGCGGCACAGAGGGGTGATAGTAGAGCATCAGCGGAATGCCGGTGGCGACAAGGATCAAAAATGTCCCTAGCGTCAGCGTCCCCAGGTACCAGGTCGCGCTGAAACTCAGCATCCGGGTGCGAACTTTCGTTGAAAACAGATGGAGGAAGACGTTCTGTTGAATCGCGAGCGAGCGGTGCAGTGTGCTCGATCCGGACCCGCTGCGAAAGATCGAACGCCAGACCCGCGTCTCGCGCAAATCGTCGAAATACTGATCTACCGTCTTTGCCATGCTCAAACCCTCACGAACTGCATGGGAGGAATGTCGATGGAGCGGTCCACCAGCAAATCTCCGTCGTCGTTGACCCACATTCGCTTCCAGGGAAGCGGTCTCGGGGCAGGCCCTTCAATCTTGTCCCCCGGCCTCTTGCCCGCAGGGGGTGAGACATAAAATTTGCTGCCGTGGCAGGGGCACGCAATGATGCCCAGTTCAGGCTTCCACGCGGTCAGGCAGCCAAGGTGCGTACATACCGCGCTGAGCGAGAAGAATCCTTCCGCGGAGTGGATGATGAAAATACCCATGTTTGCATCCAGCGTGACGGAGTCGAGCGGATACCGGTCCGGGTTTCCGACATTCACGATGGGGGAAGGCTCAAAAAGAACGTTGGGTTCCAGGTATTGATAAGCGAACGCCGCGGTGCCGGCTGCCGCAATGCTGAGCGATCCCAGGCCGAGTTTCAGAAAAAACTGGCGGCGGCTGAAATCGTCTTTCTCGATATCGATTTTCTTTTCGTCACTCATGTTCCGCCTCTTGCTCTCAATTACTTCTGCAATCCCGCTCCGATCGCTGCAATGGAAATCAGACCGGTCGGTTCAGCCGGAAGCAGGTTGTACGACTCCATCGTGATCGTGCCTACCGGACAGCGCATGGCACAGAGACCGCAACGTATGCAGCGTGTTTCGTCTTTCAGCATGGCCGATCCCGTTACAACGCCGAGTTCATCGGCGGCAACCTCGTCGAATTCCACGCCAAAGCATTCCTGGTTTTCCCGGATGTGCTGAATGGTTGAGGGGTCAAATTCAATGCGGTTCAGGGAAACCAGTTCCAGGCACTTCTCCGGGCAGACATCGACGCAGCCGCCGCACAAAATGCACATGCTGCCATCTTCGGGAGTGCCTTCGAATATGGTGTTAACCCAGCAGTGCAGGCAGCGCTGGGCCTCCTCCATCGCCGTTTGCGCGTCATACCCGATCTCGACCTCGGTTACTCCCGTGCGTCGTTCCAGGGGAAGCATCGGGACGGCCTGCCGCGAAATATCGAGATAGTCGAGCGGCATCGCATGGCGCTTCAGCAGTTCAACTTCAATGACTGGATCCGGGTGCTTTCCGCCGCGAAGGTATTCGTCGATTCCGATGGCGGCGCGCTTGCCGTCCCCAACGCTGTCGATGATAAGGCGCGGACCGAAGACGCAATCGCCGCCGGCAAAAATTCCGGGCGCGGAAGTCATGAGAGTTTGCGGATTGACCGCAATCAGCCCGCGCGGCGAGAGTTCAACCCTGTCTTCCGGTTTAAGGAAGTCCAGGCGGGGCGCCTGTCCAATCGCCATAATGATCGTGTCGCATTCGATCTGGGTTTCGCTATTGTCGTAAAACGCTGGATTGAATCGCCGGTTTTGATCGAACACCCACTTGGTCTTAAGGGTTTCGAGTGCCGTGACTCTGCCGTCCTGGCCAACAATCCGTTTCGGCCCGAGCCCAGGATGAATGATGATCCCTTCTTCTTCGGCTTCTTCAATTTCTTCCAGAGCCGCCGGCATCTCCTCGCGCCTCTCCAGGCAGACGAGGTTTACCTCTTGCGCTCCCATGCGCAGCGCCGAGAGAGAAATGTCGACCATTTCCTTGGTCGCGACCGCGGAGACATTTTCTGCGGAGGGCTCCAGTTCCTGGACGCCTTCGGCATGCTGCTTCAGAACCTCGCGCGCGGCGGAGCGGGCCACGTCCATGGCGACGTTTCCGCCCCCGATCACGATAACTCGCTTGCCAATGGTGAACTTATATCCAAGATTGACGTTCAGCAGGAAATCGATGCCTTTGTGAACTCCGTCAAGATCAACTCCGGGAATGCTCAGATCGCGGCTGCGATGTGCTCCCACGGCGATGAGCACGGCATCGAAGCCCTGCTGTCGCAGTTCACCGACTGTGAAATCCCGTCCGGCGGCATGATTGAGTTTCAGTGTGATGTCGCCGGTTTCCAGAATCTCTCTGACCTGCGCTTCAACCACCCCACGGGGAAGGCGGTATTCGGGAATTCCGAGGTACAGCATCCCACCCGCCACCGGGGCGGCTTCAAAAATCGTCACCGAATATCCCATCAATGCCAGATCGTGGGCCGCGGAAAGGCCCACCGGTCCTGCACCCACGACGGCCACTTTGAAGGGAAGTTTCTTCTGCGTCCGTCCTGCATTGACATCAATATGGTTTTTGGACTCAGGCCCGAATTGCTCGGTCAGGAAGCGTTTCAGAGCTCGAATGGAAATCGGCTTGTCGATCTCGCCGCGCCTGCAAGCCGTCTCACAAGGATGCGCACAGACTCTGCCGCAGATACTGGCCAGCGGATTCGGATCCCGCGCCAGGCGGTAAGCTTCTTCGAAGCGTCCTTCGGCGATCAGGCCAACATAGCGCCCCGCATTGGTGTGCGCCGGGCACGCCATCATGCAGGGGAAGTTGGTATGCAGCCAATCGGCATCGACTTTCTTGTTCTTGAATCTCTTGAGCATATCCGCAGATTTCCAGCGGCAATTGCCGCCCACTTGTGCCAACTCTTCGGGTCAGGGAACTGGGAGCGAACTCATCGGAGCCGCTCCCGGTTGCCAGCTTACTTGCTTACCGTGAAATCTGCCTTGGTATTGCCCGCGACACTGACTGGCTTGGATTGGTTCTTTGCGCCTTCGTGCCAGACTACCAGCGTGTAGCTTCCATCAGGGACATCCTTGATCTTGTAATTGCCGCTGTCGTCCGTCTCCGCGAAATACGGAGTCGGGCTGACGATGATGTATCCGCTCATGTCCGGGTGTACGTTGCAGAACAGAGGCACCACCCCCGGCTTGTCGAAAGTGTAGGGACGCTTATCGCCTTTCGGCCAGGTTCCAAGATTGTGTCCCGCTTTTTTGTCCCCATTGACCGCAGTCCAGAAAACGTTATGCTGCACGTTGTCGCTGTTGAGAAAGTCGACCGTCGTGCCCTGCTGCACGACCATAATGTGCGGGACGAACAGCAATCCTTTTTGATCCATGATCGGATGCTCTTTCGGAGCAGGGAATGTTTTGCCGGCAATCGTGTTTACATACACTACCGAATGTCCCTTCATTCCGCTGACCTTGCCTTCGATATCGCCCGCGAACGCTGCGCTGCACAAAGCTGTTGCTAGAACCCCGGTAAAAATTGCTTTGAATGTCATTGCTTTTTCTCCTTTGTGTTCCGTTTACGAATGCCCCATGTCTCTTCAGAAAACAAACCTTGCATCGAGATAAAACGTATTGTTGCCGTTGGCATTGCGGCCGGCGCCGTCATAGTTGGTCGCCGCCCCGTTGAAGCGGGTGTACCCCGTGTATTGCGCCGCCAGTTGCAGGTTCTGCCACGGCCAGTAGGAAAGGTTCACGATATAGCCGTCATTACGCGGATTACCGTTCGCAAACCCGCCTAAAGCGCCGGGAGCAAACAACAGCGGATCCGATGTGCCACTCGTATCGAACCATCCGAATGTGCCGGTCACCGTATTGCCGTAGTGATATTCAGCGTTGGCGTAAACAGTATTCAGATGATGCTGGCTCAAAGCCGCGCCCCCGGCGCCGAAGGTCGCGGCCAGATCGGAGTTTTCTCGGATGTACGAACCGCGCAGCGAAAGAACGTCGGTCCGGAACAGTGTCCTGTCGATCTGTGCATCAAACGCGAAGTCGGTGTAGTTGTCCTCCAACCCCGAAACGCCTCCGGGAGTGCTACTCATGTGCATCCCGTAAGTCCCGAATTCGTACTGAGTTTTGGCCGTCAGTTGCTGCCAGGCCACGCGCCAATACGGTGCCGCGCCACGAATGTTGTACGCCAGGTTCGTTCCTGCATTTGGTTGCGCACTGCCCACGTGCTCCGACCGGTAAACCTGGGCATCCACGTAGAGGTGCTCGTTCCACATGCCATATGCGCCAAAGCCCGCCACGTCCTGCGCCAATGTACCGTCGATAATGGGCGCAGCACCGGGAGTAGGAGCCCAATCGCTCGCATTCCACGGGAATCCCCACGCCGGTGTGTCGTTCCAGAGGTCCTCAACTGTGGGGTTATTGTTAAGATCCAATCCGTAAACTAGCTCTTTCCCGGCTAGCTTGGTCGTGTTGGCATAGCGGATGTCGGTGTTGTCGGAGGTGAAATGATCATCCTGCGTGTCATAGGTTACCTGCAGGAAGCTGCCGACATGCGACGTCCATGCCCCAGCTAAAAACATTGAGATATCCTGCGGAAGTTCAAAGCTGGCGTTTTGCGTCTGCGGCACCGGAATGTTGGTCGATGTGAAAGACGCCTCGAACATCGCCGATAATGGCAATGACGAAAGAATATCCAGAGCCGTATTCGACTTATGGCTTTCGCTCTTGATGACTTTTGTCTCGTCTGCTTTATCCACATAGCCGAGCAGTTTGAAACGCCGCCCGGCCGGATTCAGTTCCGGCGGGGCATAGTGGCATCCACTGCATGGCAGCCCCGTTTGCCGCGCATAGCTTGGTACCGCCTCTACCTTGGGTGGATTCACTGCACTCGCGAACAGCAACAACAGCACAGTCACTGCCGTAAATATGAAAGCCATGATCTTGTTCATCTGAAACTTTCTCCTCATATCCCGCTCTTGTCGCCTGCTGCCCTTCGAACCATTTCGGATTCCTGGCCCGGTGCACTCTGCGCGCGATCTCTCGAAGGGAGTCGATTGGACGAACGATTCCTGCTGCTATCGCCGGTAGTACGTCCAGACATAGACTTTTCCCCGCGCAGCGCCCCAACTGCGTTTTCTGCAACAGCTTGTACGGTTTCTTTCCCTAAAGACTGCTAAAAGTGAAGCGATTCTAGGATGGAAGGAAAGGAGATGACCGGATCACCGATCACAACTGAATGTGATTTAAATCACATTTTTACAAATAGGCTGTCTATGTTATTGACATGGCGTCTATTACGGGAGTAGCAGCGATTGCGCCCCGGACCTTACACCTGCAGCACGTCGCCTTCGCGTGCGACCATTTCATAAAGCACCGGATTCACGAAAAATCCAATGAACAGGCGGGAAATCAAACCCGCGACGATGACGATGGCGAACGGTTTCTGGGTATCGGAGCCAATGCCAGTCGAAAGCGCTGCCGGCAGCAATCCCAGGCAGGCGACCAGGGCGGTCATCATGATCGGACGCAGCCGCAGCAGCGAAGCCTCCCGGGTCGCCGTGCGAATGTCCATGCCCTCGTTCCGCAGCTTGTTGATATAAGAGACCAGAATGACGGCGGTCTCCACCGAAACTCCAAGCAATGCCAGCAATCCCAGGACCGACGATACGCTGAAGGGCGTGTGAGTAATCTTCAACGCAACCAGCGCTCCCACCGGCTCGGTCATGATTACGCCGAGCGCGATCGTGACGGGAAACTTGAAGTTTCCATAAAGCGCAAACAGGATCATGAAGATCAGCACGATGGCCAGCGGGCCAATGAAGTACATCTGCGCGCGTGCTGCAAGTAGTTGGCTGTATTCACCGCCCCACGTCATCCGGTAGCCTTGTGGCAGCATCACCGCTTGGTTCACCGCCGCTTGTCCATCCCGGACCGCTCTTTCCAGATCGCGTCCTTCAATGCTGTACTGCACTCCGATGTAGCGGGAATTGTTTTCGCGGTAGATGAAAGACGCGCCATTACCCTGCCGGATGTCGGCAAGCTGACTTAGTGGGATTTGCTGGCCATCCGGGGTGCCTACCAGCAAATTTCCGATTTCGTGTGCGTTGCTGCGGAATTGCGGCTGCATTCGCACGACCAGGTCAAAAAGCTTTTCACCCTGAATCACCTGGGTCGCTGCCTGTCCACCCACGGCTGCGGATATGACCGCTTCGACGTCCGCGACATTGATGCCGTAACGCGCGATCTTCGCACGATCGACGTCGATCAGCAGACTGGGTTGTCCCAGTTCGCGCACCACCGTAAGATCGGTAAATCCTGGAACATTCGCCAGAGTGTTCTTGACCTGAATCGCCTTCGCTTGCAGCACATTCAGATCCTCACCATAGATCTTCACCGCAAGAGAACTCTTCAGGCCGGTGAGCGCTTCGTCCACGGCATCTTCGGCTGGCTGCGTGTAATTGAAAATGATCCCGGGAAATGCGGTTAGTTTTTTATTGATCGACTCAATCAATTCTTTCTTTGTACTGACGTCGCCCGCCCACACCTTGTTCTTGTAGGGTTTCAATCCGACGTAAAACTCGCAATTGAAGAATCCCGTTGGATCGGTTCCATCATCCGGACGCCCCAACTCCGAGCCCACCACCGTGACTTGCGGATAGGACATCAGAATCTGCCGGATTTGCGGAGCGATCTTGCTCGCCTCTTCAAACGAGATCGTGTAAGGCATCGTCGCGCGTACCCACAGCGCACCTTCGTCAAGATGCGGCATGAACTCGCCGCCAATAAAAGGAATCAGCAGCAGCGTAGCTCCAAATATCAACGTTGCAATCACCACCGTAGTTTTGGGACGATCCAGGGCCCAATCCAGCTGCGATGCGTATTTCCGTTTCATCCACTCGAAAGCGCGGTTCGGCTTCTCGCGCACTCCGCTGCGGAACCAGTACGACGCCAGTACCGGGACAAACGTAAGCGTCAGAATAAGCGACCCCACCAGCGCAAACGACATGGTTTCTGCCATGGGATGAAAAAGCTTCCCCGATGGCCCGCTCAGGGCATAGATGGGCAGATAGCCCGCCAGGATGACCGCTACTGAATAGAAGATGGGCCGATCAACATCCCGCGCCGCCGCCAGAATTACTTCATTCAAGCTGTAGGATTGGCCTTCTCGGAGAGCGAGTTCACGGTAGATGTTCTCGATCATCACCACCGTGCCGTCGATCACAATGCCGAAGTCGATCGCACCAATGGAAAGCAGATTCGCGGCCACATCATGGGCATGTAACACGATGAACGCAAACAGCAGCGCGAGCGGAATCGTCAGCGCAACGATGATCGCGGCGCGGAAGCTGACCAGGAAGAAGATCAATACGATCAGCACAAGGACCATGCCGCGAAGCAGATTGTCCTCCACCGTCTGCGTCGTCAGGTCCACCAGTTCACTGCGGTCGTAATACGGCCGGATCTTTACATCCGGTGGCAGAATCTGATGGTTGAGTTCGTCGGTCATCGCCTCGACGCCCTTCAACACATTTTGGGTTTGCTCCCCGCGCAGCATCAGGATGACGCCTTCGACAGCGTCATCGTTCTTCTGGAACCCGAATTCACCCAGTCGCGGAGCGTGACCGATGGTGACCTGCCCGATATCGCGTACTCGAACCGGCACACCCTTGTTCGCGCCAACCACGATGTTCTCAATGTCCTCGGTATTGCGTACCAGGCCGATGCCCCGGACGTAGTAAAACTGTCCGCCTTGCGAGTAAAAACCACCTCCAGCATTGGAGTTATTTGCCGCCAGTGCCGCGGTCACCTGCGGGACCGTCAGGTGATAGCCATAGATTCGTGCGGGATCCAGCAGCACCTGATACTGCATCACCGTTCCGCCGAAACCGGAGTCGTCCGCGACGCCGTGTACCGACCGGTAAGCCCGCTCCACCACCCAGTCTTCAATCGTTTTTAGTTCCTGCGGCGAGCGGTCCGGGCTTTCAATCACGTAGCGATACACCAGACCGCTGGGACTGAACAGCGGAGCCAGTGTCGGACTCACTCCGGCCGGCAGCGTGGCCTGCGCCAGCCTTTCGAAAACAATTTCCCGGGCGAAATAGCTGTCGGTGCTCTCTTCAAACGTCAGGATTACGTCCGACAAGCCATAGAGCGAGATGGAGCGCATGATCTCCATCCGGGGAACGCCATTCAACTCCAATTCCAGTGGGAGAGTAACCAACCGCTCCACTTCCTCGGAAGCATGGTCAGGCCATTGCGTGATGATCTCGACCTGCGGGGGAGAAAGGTCAGGGTAGGCGTCCACCGGCATGCGCTGAAACGAGATGATGCCACCGACGGTGATAAATGCGGTCAGCATTAACACCAGGAACCGTTGCCGCAGCGCTGCTTGGACTATTCGGTGAATCATTCAATTGCAGTCGAAATCTGTTCGCTTACGTCGGGCCTCCTTCTCTCAAGAAAGCGTCAACGTTGCAGCGAATTCGCAAACTGCAGGAACAGGCTGCCGTTCCCGATTACTTGATCTCCTGCGTTTACCCCACTCGTGATCTGCGTCTCGCCATTCAAGCTTTCTCCCAGAGTCACGGGGCGCCGGCCAAACTGGTTCGACGATGTCATCGCATAGACGAAAGGCTGATTCTCGCTGTCACGTAGCACGGCCGCATCGGGCAAAGCAATCGCCTGCCTGATCGCTCCCGCTTCCACGGTTGCCGTCACGTACATATCTTTCTTGAGTTTGTCGCCCGGATTCTGCGTGTCGATGCGCGCCTGCAGCGTCCGCGTCGTCGGATCCAGTGATGCCGCTACATAAGAAATGTGCCCATGGAACGTATCGGGATAACTGTCGGTTTGAATCGCGACCGGATCACCAATGTGCACGTAGGGCAGATCCTTCTGATAGACATTTACCAGTACCCACACGTCGCTCGTGTCGGAAATCATGAAGCATTGCGTCGTGCCCGGCTGAATTAACTGCCCCACCGAAACATCCTGTTCCACCACCAAGCCGCCAATCGGAGCCTTCACCGGAACTTCGAAGGAAGGCGGCGCCTGGATCAATGCATCGGGGTCGGTTACTCCCATCACCTTCAGTGCGGCTCGTGCCGCGGCCAGATCGCCTCCCGCTTGCACCTCCGCCGACTCCGCCTGCTCCAATCCCTGCTCGGCAATCGCATGGTGCTGGTACAAGTCCTGCGCGCGTGCGTACGCCTTTTGTGCCAGGGCGTATGCATCCTTGGCCTTCAAATAATTCGTGCGCAGCTGCGAGTAATCCGGACTGGCCACGTAAAGCATAGGCTGCTCCTGAGTTACCCGCTGTCCGGGAGCGACCACGATCTTGCTGATGGGCCCGCTGACCTGCGTGATCACCGGCGTAGTCTTGAAGTTGTTGTAGGCCACCGCTCCAGTCAGCCGAAGCGTTCGCGTCAGGGTTGTGGGCTTCACTGTCAGCACCTGCACGTGTGACATCTGGTCCTGCGGAATCGTAAACAGCTCCGCGTGACCCGAATTGTTTTCGTTCGAAGCCGCGGCGTTCGTTTTTGTGCCTTCGCAACCGGCCAGCGCCAGCGCGATCACCGACACAGCCGCCAATCTGCGCACTCTTTGTGCCACGATTTTTCGCGCTCTCACTGCAGGTTCCTCGTTCCTACCGCTTCCTTTAATTGCTCGACTGCGGTCATGTAAGAGCCCAGCGCCTGCCGGTATGCCAACTCCGCCGCCCGATAGCTGCGCGCCGCATCCAGATAATCCAGAAGGCTGGCTGCTCCGCGCTTATACGCGTACTCGCTGATATCCCGCGAATCTTGCGCCTGTTTCAGATAGCCGGAGGTATACAGCTGCACGATTTCATCGTTGCTGTGCAGCGCCTCATAAGCGTTCGACACATCCGATAACACAGTGTCGCTCGCCGATTGCTGCAGTTCCTGGAACTGCGTCATGGCGTAGCGGGTCCTCGCAATTTCTCCCTGGTTACGGTCGAAAATCGGTAACTCGAAGCTGACGTACAGTGACGCGGTATTCTGTCCGGCCACGTGCGTGAAATCGTAGGTCCCGGTCAGATCGACCTTCGCATCCGCTTTCGCCAGCAGGAACTGGCTTCGCGCGGCGGTCACGCCCAGTTCGGCGGCACGGTAATCTGATCGCTCCTGTAACGCCTTGGTCTGCAAGTCTTCCAGCTTGGTGCGGATCGCCTTATACGTCAATTCGCCGATTACGTCGTAATTCGCAGGGACCGCGTCGTAACCCAGCAACTCTCGCAGCGACACTAGCGCCTGCACCTTGGCAAGGCGCGCCGAAGAAACATCGGTCTGGAACTGCAACAATTGCAACTTGATTTTGAGATAGTCGCCTTCGCTGATCGCACCAGCCTTCATCTGCGCTTCCGAAATGTTGACCTCGTCCTGGAAGTCCTTCAAATCCTGCAAGGCAAAATCGAGTGTGGATTCGGCGACGAGAACGCTTACAAATTGCTGCCCCACATTAAAGGCGAGAGTCCGTTCTGCATCCGAGGTCTGGGCGCGTGTGACGGCGGTCTGGTCCCGGGCCGCCTGCAATCGACGCTGGCGCTTGTGGCCGCGCTCGAATAAATACGAGAGCCCAATATCAAACTCCTGGGTGTCATTCAGGTTCGAACTGGAAAAGTATTGCGGGCTGAAGAATGGCACGTAGAGCGAATCCGCTCC
>DAIDGW010000171.1 GCA_027452245.1 Acidobacteriaceae bacterium | reverse complement strand
GATCCCTTCGGGAACCGTGGCGCTGGGCGAAGCGAAAGCAATCGGCTCTCCGGAAATAGGCCATCAGCGCCGGATGGCCCTGGTCTTTCACCGCCTGATTATGCCGGACGGATACTCCGTGGACCTCGACCAGTTCCAGGGCCTCGATCAGTCAGGCGCTGGAGGCGTAAAGGGCAAGGTCAACAACCATTACTTCAAAATCTTTGGAACTTCGATTGCGCTCGGCGTCATCGCGGGCGCCGGCCAGATCGAGGAAGGCGGCGGCATCATCTCGACGAACGGAACACAGGCATTCGCCACCGGGGCCTCAGCCAACATTTCAGAGTCCGCTATGAGCGTACTGGACCGTTTCATCGATATTCCGCCCACGATCACGGTCCGCGAGGGCCACCGCGTCAAGATCTACTTCACGCAGGATTTGTTGCTGCCTGCGTATGAAAACCACACTATACCGCAGTCGTTTTGAAGGAGAACTCACATGCACCGAACGGCGGCGCGCTTTGCACTCGGACTCGCTCTTACCTTTGCCTTCACAGGATGCCGGAGCCATAGGGCAAAGGTGGCAGATCTGCAAAAGCAATACGACGAGGTGAATCAGCAATTTGCTAAAGACTGCTCTGCGGAAATGCTCAATCTTCCTCAGAAACTCAGCCCGAAGTGCGCTGCTGAGAGCAAGAAATTGAAAGAGGTAACCGACCAGCTTCAGGCAGAGCGGGCAAAACAATAGCGCACTAGCGGAGGAATCAAATGAAATTGTTGATCCTGACCGCCCTTACGGCGGTCACAGTTGGAGTGTTGCCTGCGCGCGCCCAGTTCGGTTCGGGGATTGTCTTTGACCCCACCCAGTCTGGCCACGCGATCCAGCAGATCGCTCAGGCCAACCAGCTTTACACCACGACAGTTCAAACCACGCGCAATGTAATCGCCAGCTATAACCTCGCCATGCGTATGGCCTCGCTCCCGCAGACACTCTACACGTCCTACGGCAATCTGGGCCGTCAGGAGTGGTTCGCGCTGACGCACCCTGCAAATACTTATGGCAATTCCGCAGCGTGGGTCGATGCCGCCTCCACGGGCTATGGCGCAATGGCGGCGACACGATCCGCCAGTATCTCCTATCCCGGCAGGATTGCCGGATACAGTTCGCTCAGCCCTGCGGGTCAACAGGTGATAGCCGCGCAGGGCGCGAGCGTCGATCTCGACAATGCGGTAGACGCGAGCAGCCTCCAGACCATCGGTACAATTCGGGCAGAATCTGCACAACGGGAAGCCGACATCGCCGCCCTTGAAGCTGCCTCGCACTCCTCTGACCCAACCGAACATACGGAGATGGCTACGCTGCAGCGCATCAACCAGGCGCTCCTGATCGAATTACGCACGCAGCAGGAAACCAACCAAATCCTTCAAGCCGCAGTTTTGCAACGGTTGGTTGGGCAAAAGGTACAGCAGGACAATCTGAAATCGCTCTTCGTCACCGCGAACGGTTACCAGCAGAGCTTCAACTCGGTCACGCCGCAGGAATCGAGCGCTGGCACGCACTGGGCGTTGCACTACTGAAGGAGTACCTGGGATGTTGGATTTCCTTATCCTCATCAAGAATGGATGCGACAACCTGACTGCAACGGCCGCCCCATCCGTAGACTCTCTCGGACTTCACATGGTGCTCTCGCTTGCGACGATCATGTTGGTCTGGTTCGGCGTTCAGGAAGCACTTGCCTCGGCGCACGGTGGCGCGGGTTTCAATGTTGCCCGGTTCATGAGCTTTTTCCTGTTGATTACTTTTGCGTACTGCTTCGTGAAATTCTATGACGGCAGCATCCCTGGTATTGGCTATTCGCTTAAGGGCTTCATCAGCGGTGGAACCAGTAGCCTTGTTGACTACATCGGAACGGATGCAACCCAGAATGTGCAGAACACAATTCACGCCGCCTTAGACAAAATTGGCACTCTCTCTCCCGCGTTCACGGAACCTTACACGCTACTCTGTACCTATACGGTACAAGTTACACTTTGCATCCTCACGGCGCTCATCGGCGTCATTATCGCCTACGGCGCAATCGGGGCAACTATTATCGGGCTGGTTGGGCCAGTATTCATCCCCTGGATGGTCTTTGAGAAAACGGAATTCCTCTTTTGGGGATGGCTGAAAGCCTTTGTCGGATTCGAGTTCTACAAAGTTATAGCTGCAGCAACTCTGAGCGTCATCAGCCATCTTCTAATTAGCTATTTGACAAGTGGGGCAATGCAGGCTGATAGCGCGTCACACCTTATTTACCTAATGCCGGGACTGCTGATCCTCTGCTTCGTTGCCGGCTTCATTCTCCTGAAAATCCCTACGATGACCGCATCGCTCTTCTCAGGTCATATCGGCGGGCATGGGTTCGGCGCGGGCGGGATTCTGACCGCAGCCATTTTGCGGATGTTCTAACGCGGAGGCGTTCTTATGGCAACGATGGTGAAGCCCGATCCGGAGATCACCCACGCGGCGGAACACTACCTCGAACAGTACGGCGACCCGCTGGTCATGAACACCTACCTGAAGATCACGATTTTGGTGCTTGCCGTGATCTGTCTCGTTCTGGCCGCCCTGGTCTGGCGCAGCCAGATGGCCCTCGCCAATGTCCATCCGCTGATTGTGCGTATCAATGGCATCGGGCAGGCACAGGCGATCGACTACCACGACTTCAAATACCGTCCCGAGGAAGTGGAGAACAGATACTACCTCACGCGCTGGGCCGAGCTTTACTTCGGCCGCGACCGTTTCACCGTCGAACGGGACCAGGCCAACGCCCTTTACTTTCTCAACGGCCAGTTGCAGCGCGCCATGATCGACCAGGAACAAAAGAAGAACATCATCGCGGACTACGCGAAGGACACCTCGCTCCCATTTGTCGATGTGGAAGTGAAGAACGTCATCCTCGGCAATCTGAGCCAGCCGCCCTATTCAGCCCTGATCGAGTTTGAAAAGGTCTTTACCAACCCCACGGATCAATCCGTGATCAGGCGGGAGCAGTGGACCGCCAGCGTCACCTATGTCTTCCGGGACAAGGTGAAGAACGAGGAACTAGCGGTCAATCCCCTCGGGTTGACCATCGTCCACTTCCGGGCCGACCAGGCATTCGAGTAAAGGATCATGACGCGGAATTCCGGAATCCGATCCCGCTTATGCCAGTTCTCCACGGCGAACGCCCAGGCCGCCAGTACTGGCGCATGCGTGTCGGGCTGTTCAGCTTGGCGCACCGTGGTTCAATGCGTGGCAATCGCCGGCCTGTTGGGACTGCGGATGGTACACGCGAGCAGGAAATCTTCAGGTTCCGAGCGAGCTGCATTGGCATTCCCGATCGATCCGGCGAGCGACGTGTTTCGGAGCAGTGTCCCTCCGTTTGGCACCCGTCTCTTCTCAGGCACCGCTTTGGGCTTGTCCGGCGCCCTGGCGGCGCGGCGGCGCTCTGCTTTCCGGACTCCTCTCCCAAAACAAGTTTGGGCCCCTGCTCCAGAAAGCGCGTCTTGGCCTTGGGAGCCGGGCCCTGCGCGAGGCTCCGCCCGGTGTGCCCTGAGCAGATCGGGAGCTTAA
>DAIDGW010000170.1 GCA_027452245.1 Acidobacteriaceae bacterium | reverse complement strand
GTCCGGCAAATTAAGCGTGTACGTGCAGGCCGTGGGCAAGCCGATGATGGCGAACCGCATGCCACCGCCGCTGCCCTACACGTCGACGTGCGGAGGATAGCTAACGTACGCGCTCGCGTGCGAGGGATATCGATATTTTGTAGAAAAAATAGCGATCCTTGCAAACCCATGAAAGAAAAGGAGTTACTAGACGTTGATATCCACGGATATGGGCAAAATCCTCAGCCACAAGGAGTTAGAGGTAAAATCCTGAGCCGTAAGGAGTTAGGTGAGATTTCTGGCTGTGCCGAGGTTCCCATTTTTGCAAGTCATTGATTTCGCGACGGTCCTATTGGGTGAGGAATGCGCGGTATCCGCAAAATTCTGATGTCAAAGAACTTACGATAGCAACCTTCGCTCGACGGCGATCCGAGGGTGCCGCGTGGCCTAGGCCAATACCATCGTTGCGAATGAGATTTCCACGCGCAAGGACATCCGTCACATAGAGATTGTGGAAAAGGTGTGGAAGATTTCCGCGGGCTTACACCCAGAGCCAATAAATTCCGCTCCTTCGGGCAGGGGCGCGGGGCTCCTGGCGTTAGTGCGAGGCGGCGGTTCAGGCGTGGCCTCCGGCACGCGGCTTCTTATGTTGTGCTGGCGACCCAGCGTTGAAACGCTGGGCTATTGTCGGGCGTCCAGGGAGGGGACGCGTATCGGGTATGGAATCGGGGAGACGGAGATCCGAGGACGGCTGTTCCGGCAGGAGCGTGCGCAGGCCAAGGCAGGAGCGCAACTACAGGTAGCTCAACCACCAGGTGTGGTGACGCTGCTTGAGGCGCGCAAACCAGAGGCATACCGGATAGAGCAGAACGAGGACGGCAACCCAGACCAGATAGGCGGCCCAGAGCGGGAAGCCGAAATCGAGGGGGAACCGGTTGCCGGAACTTCCCATCGATGGCGGTGGAAGGAAAAGGAATGAATGGTAGCCATAGCGCACGAAGTACAAACCAACGGCGATGAGGTGTGCGAGAAGCATGTGACTGGCGTAGTAGAAAAACGGAACGCGTCCGAAAACAATGAGCGGGTTGGTAAAGGAGAACTGTTTGCGTTCCAGCCACGCCAAGGCGACCAGCGCCGGGCCGAGCGTCATCAGGATGAAGTCGAGCGACGGCGGGTATTTGGTTGTATTGAGAAATGACAGCAGGGTGAAGAGCGCGGAGCGCTGGTGCGTCCAGCGGGACGGATCACCGTAAATGTTGATGGCGCGGACGACAATGAAAGCGGCGGTCAGCGAGAATCCGAGACGAAGCAGGAAGCGCTGACGGCGCGCAGCATCCCAGTCGAAAGTCGTACCCAGGCAATAACCACCGGCCATAACGGCGATCCAGGGCAAGACCGGATAGGCGATCACGAAGTTGATTCCGAGAAAAGAGAACAGGTTCTGCTGGTGCAGGATATCCCACAGCCAGGCGGCATGACCGAAACTCCTGGCTGAAACGCCGTCGAGCAGATTGTGCAGCACGATCAGCGCAATGGTGATTCCGGCGAGGAGGCGCACGGGAAGGTAGATCAGAGCGGCGAGCGCAATCATCGACAGGCCTATTGCCCAGAGGATCAGCAGGATCACGATGTTCTTGTAGAAGCTGACCTGGAAAAACATGATCATGCGCAGCAGCGTGATTTCGAGAAAGATGAGCCAGATTCCGCGGGTGACCAGGAAGCGCGAGAGTTGAGGCTTGGAGTGGTGGCCGCGAGTCATCCAGAAAAAGGCGGCGAGGCCGGCGGTCAGGATAAACACGGGCGCGCAGAAGTGGGTCATCCAGCGGGTGAAGAAAATCGCGGGAGCGGTGCGCGCCAGGTCGGTGGGCAGGAACTGCATGGCGGCGCGGGTAACGTAGTCGCGGATGTGGTCGATGGCCATCAGCATCATGATGGCGCCGCGCAGGGCGTCCACCGACTGGATGCGCGTTCCAGAAACGGAGCGCATACCGGTTCCCGCAGGCGCAATAGACGTCTGAGCCATGCCGCAAAGAGTTTACCCCGAAAATCCTGCTGAAGTTTGAGTGATGCAGGGGCGGTCCCACCGGCCCATGTGCCTGTCTTCGCGGGAGGAATTTCCTACTGGCGGATTCTCGGATTAGCGACAGAGTACAAGATATCAGTCAGAAGGTTCACGGCAACGTAGGTGAGACCGATGGCGAGGATGCAGCCTTGCACGAGGAAGTAGTCGCGGTTGGAAATGGCGTCGATGGTGAGGCGCCCGATGCCAGGCCAGGAGAAGATTTTTTCGGTGACGATGGCGCCGGCGAGCAGGGCTCCAAATTGCAGTCCCAGCACGGTGAGCACGGGGATCATGGCATTGCGCAGCGCGTGACGATAGACGACGGTGCGCTCGCTCAAGCCTTTGGCGCGGGCGGTGCGAATGTAGTCCTGATTGAGTTCTTCGAGCATGGAGGTGCGAACCATGCGGGTGAGGATGGCGGCGAGCGAGCTGCCCATGGTGATCGCGGGCAGAACGAGGTTGGCCAGCGAACCGGCGCCGGAGACCGGGAGCCATCCCACCTTGATGGCGAAGATGAGAATGAGAATCGGGCCGAGCGCGAAATTGGGAAATGAGAGGCCGAAGAGGCTGACGACCGAGAGCGCGCGATCGTCCCATTGATTGCGGCGGCGGGCGGAGCGTACCCCGGCGGGAATGGAAAGAATGATGGCGACGAACAAGGAGGCCAGCGTGAGTTGCAACGTGTACGGATAGCGCTGCAGAAGAAGGCTCGTGACGGTGCGGTTATAGCGGAACGATTGTCCGAGATTCCCGTGCAGCACACCTTGCCAATAATGGATGTATTGCGTGCCCAGCGGTTCGTCGAGGCCGTAAGAGTGGCGGATGGCGGTGAGATCGACGGTCGGTGTGCCTTCGCCCATCATCTGCGCGATGGGATCTCCGGGGACGAGATGAATGAGCAGGAAGACGAGCGAGACCACGAGCCAGATGACCGGCAGGGTGTAGAGCAGACGCTGAGTTAGAGACCGAAACATGAGTTCAATCGTGGCGGCTGGTTGCCGGCTTTTAATCTCCCACCTGGGCGGCGGATTCCGCTTTACCGTCGGCGGGCTGAAGCTTCTCGATTTTTACCTTCGCGATGCGATGGCCTTCCATTTCTTCCACGGTATAGCGATGCCCGCCGAACTCGAAGGAATCATGCAGCGCGGGGATTCTTTGCAGTCGCGCGAGGATGAATCCGGCGAGCGTTTCGAATCCGGCATCGTGGGGCAGAAGCAGATTGTACTCTGCCTCGAGATCGCGAATGTTGACCGAGCCTTCGAGCAGCATGACGGATTCATCGGTCAGCGCGGGTTCGGGAGCGGCGAGGTCGAATTCGTCCTCTATATTGCCGACGAGTTGCTCGAGGATATCTTCGACGGTGATCAATCCGGCGGTGGAGCCGAATTCATCGACCACGACGGCCAGGTGGCGGCGGCGCTTTTTGAACTCCGAAAGCAGTTCGGCCACGATCTTGGTTTCGGGAACGACGAGCACGTCGTGCATGATCTGGCTGATGTGCATGCGGGAGATGCGGATGGCGGTGGACTGCCCAAGATTGCTGATGCGCAGACGCATCCAGCGCATAAGGTCTTTGTAATAGAGGACGCCGATGATGTGCTCGGGGCCGCGCAGCGGATCGTAAATCGGAATGCGCGAGTGCTGACCTTCGACGACCCGGGCAAGGGCCTCTTCCATAGGCAGGTCGGAAGGCAGAGAGAAGATATCGGGGCGGGCGACCATGACTTCGCGGACCGTGATCTGGTCGAGTTCGATGGCATTGTGGATCATTTCTTCCTGGAATTCAGGAATTTGTCCGAGCTGGCGGCTGGCGGTGACGATGAGTTTCAGTTCGTCGGGAGAGTGGACGGCACCGCCGCGGCGGGTTTCCTGGGCACCGAAGGCGCGGAGTACCAGAACTCCGGATTTCCGCATCACATACATAAAAGGACGGGTGAGGGTGAGGAAAGCCTCCATGGGAGCGGCGACTGCCAGCGCTACCTGCTCGGCGCGCTGCAAGGCGAGAGTCTTGGGAACGAGTTCGCCGAGGATGACGTGCATGTAGGTGATGAGGCCGAAGGCGATAGCAATGGCGATGCCGTGGGCATAGATCTCGAGGTGAGGCAGACGCTGGACAAAATGGAGATTGGCGACCAATCCGGCGACCATGGGCTCGCCGATCCAGCCCAGGGTCAGACTGACCATGGTGATTCCGAGTTGGACACCGTTAACTACGTCGTCAAGGTTCTGGTGGAGGCGCATGACGATGCGGGCACCGATGCGCCCGGACTGAATCAATTGTTGAATGCGGGTGTCGCGGACGCTGACCAGCGAGAACTCGGCAGCGGCGAAGAAGGCATTGGCTGCGACCAAGAGCAGGATCAGCAAGATCTGGAGCAGCACAAAAGAGGCCATCGAGGCGTAATTCTAACATTCCAAAAGGGCTATAATGGATGGTGTCGTCCGATCCGGCCGATTCGTAGCCTGGCTGATACGGCCCTTGCCGATGCCGTTTCCCGCTGCTCAAATTTCCTTCCCGGACGCTATCGTTTTGCGGGGTTATGGGTCTAACAGCGTGTGAGCAGTTTTCGCGAGGCGAAGGTTCGGGTTAAGAGGGACTTGCGGTTCCACGCAAGCCGAAATTGGTTTGAAATCATAGGAACAAACGAAGCACATTGCACGTATAGCTGAATGAGAGCAAAGAAAGCGGCTCTTCCCTATCTCACCCAGCTGCATTCAGGAGGTCATTGTGAACGGCAACGGCAATCATAAGAAGAAACGTCGCAGAGGGCTGATCTACAGCGGGATCGCAGTGGCGATCGTCCTGGTGGTTGCAGTGGGTGTGATTGCAGCCACACGTGGGGGCACGAAGATTGATCCGACGAAGCTGGCCAAGGTCGAGCGCGGAGACCTGGCTAAGAGCGTAGTGGCGACGGGGAAAGTGACTCCGATCACAAAGGTCGAAGTGAAATCGAAGGCCAGCGGCATCGTGAAGAAGCTGTTGGTCGACTACGGCGACAAGGTCAAGAAGGGACAGCTACTGGCGCAACTGGACAAGGTCGAGATCGAAGCGCAGGTCGATCAGTCAAAGGCGTCGCTGCAATCGGCGCAGGCCAGTTTGCAGAGCACACAGGCCGATTATGAGCGGGCCAAGGTGGATGCCGAGGGTCCGGATGTGCCTCTGTTGAAGCGGGCTTATGATCGTGCGCTGGCGATGGCCAAGGACGGTGTGGTTTCGGCATCGCAGCTCGACGATGCGGACAAGAATTATCGGCTTGCGCTGAACAAGCAGAACGTGGCGAAGGCGCAGGTGCTGGTATTGGGCGCGAAGATTGCGCAGGCCAAGGCCGACGTGGCGCGCGAGCAGGCGACCCTGATGCAGTTGGAAGAACAGCTCAGCTATACCGACATTGTGTCGCCGATCGATGGAATCGTGCTGTCGCGCGACGTGGAAATGGGGGATGCGGTCAGCTCGATTCTGGTGCTGGGCTCTTCGGCCACGCTGGTGATGACGCTAGGCGATACCAGCGAAGTGTATGTGAAGGGCAAGGTGGATGAGAGCGACATCGGCAAGGTGTATCTCGGACAGCCGGCGCGCATCAAGGTGGAGTCGTTCAAGGACAAGACTTTTTACGGCAAGGTGACGAAGATCTCTCCCATGGGCGTCGAGAAGGATAATGTGACGACGTTTGAAGTGCGCGTGTCGATCCAGAATCCGGGCGGCGAACTGAAAGCCGAGATGACAGCGAATGCTGAAATCATCCTGGAAGAGCACAAGGATGTGCTGCAGATTCCAGAAGGCGCCATCATCTACGACAAGGATAAGAAGGCATTCGTCGATATCCCTGATCCCAAAGAGAAAGATGGCATGAAGAAGATTGCGGTCAATATCGGGATTTCGAATGGCGCAAAGACCGAAGTCCTGAGCGGATTAAAGCAAGGCGACCAGGTGGTCTTGCAGTAGGCCAGGTTTCAAGGTTTTGATGTGCGGCCGCTGTAGACTGCGTACGGCATCCGAACATCGCGCCGAGTTCGATCATTGCTTCGATTGTGACGCTTCTTTGGTAAGCGTGACGGCAGGCATGTGTGCCGTCCAGCGCGACACCTAAATGAACCTTTGGAGTCATTGCGCCATGAATCATCATCGCCAGTCGTATCTTCTGCTTACTGTGGCTGCGGCCGTGATGCTTACCGCCTCGGTGGCGTTTGCATCCTCGCCGCAGGGAACGTTCGAACGGACGTTTCAGGTCAATGGCCCAGTCAACCTGGAAGTGCTGACGCACTCGGGAGACATCACGGTGCGCAGCGGGCCCGCGGGATCCGTCTTCGTGCGCGGCAAGATCTATGCCGGGGATCACTGGCTATTCGGATCATTCGGCGGCAACCGCGCTGACGTCACGGAGATCGAGCATCATCCTCCGGTGCGGCAGGACGGCAACAGCATCCGCATCGATTACGTGAACGGACACAACCTCTCGGTGAGCTACGAGATTACGGTTCCGGCCGAGACCTCGCTGCGCAGCCGCACGGGATCGGGCGACGTGACGATCGACGGCCTGCACGGAAGCGGCGACCTGCAGAGCGGGTCGGGCGACCTCAAGCTGAGCAATCTCATTGGGGATATTCGCCTGCAAACGGGCTCGGGCGACGTCAAGGCACGCGGAATTGCAGGAGCGGTCCGCGGCGGGACAGGGAGCGGCGACGTGCTGATTGAGGAATCCGGCAAGGGCGATATTGATCTGAATGCCGGATCGGGCAACATCACGGTGCGTGGCATGAACGGCGGATTCCGCGGAGAAACCGGGAGCGGCGACATTGAGGTAGAGGGTACGCAGACTTCGTCGTGGGAGATTCGCGCGGGATCGGGAAATGTACGGGTCCGGCTGCCCCAGAATGCCGCGTTCGATGCCGACATCAATACGAGTTCCGGCACGATTGACATGAACAAACCACTCGAGATGACCGTGCAGGGACGCGTGCAATCTCCGCAGAAATCAATTCACGGGAAGGTTCACGGCGGCGGGCCGACGCTTTCGATCCGCACGGGGTCGGGAGACATCACGGTCGACTGAAGGCGGCCAAAAGCAGTAAGGCCAGTTGAGGCGGAGCGATCCGGACGCGGGATTGGGCTGCCCGAAATGTGCGATAAATCCGGGCTAGCGGAGACCCAGGGCGCGTCCCCACATGAGTCGAGATCAGTGAGCGGTGTCGCTGCGGATCCCACGCCATCCGCGAGGGATAATTACCTCGGTGCCTTGACGCAACCCTTTAGGGCAAATTAGCTTCGCACAGATAGGCATTGGTACGTCTTCTTCCAGTGAGGGCACGTTGGCATACCGTCCGATTATCACTCTGACTACTGATTTTGGATTGAACGACCATTTTGTCGGCACGATGAAGGGCGTGATCCTGAATATCGTGCCGGAAGCGGCGATCGTGGACATCTCGCACTCGGTGCAGGCATTCGACGTGCTTGATGGAGCGCTGACGATTTCGCAGGCGTATTCCTACTTCCCCAACGGGACGGTACACATTGTGGTGGTCGATCCGGGAGTGGGATCGGCGCGGCGGCCGATCATTGCCAGCAGCGACGGCTATCATTTTGTCGCACCCGATAACGGCGTGCTTTCGCTGGTCTACGCGAAAGAAGAGCGCATGCACGTCCGGCACATCATGTCGGATCATTATTTCCTGCAGCCGCTGAGCAATACGTTTCATGGCCGCGACATCTTCGCGCCGGTGGGAGCGTATCTGGCCAAGCAGGTCGATTCACACAAGTTCGGCGACGAAATCGAAGATTATGTGAAGTTCCAGGCTCCCAAACCGAAGGCGGTGGATGCGAACCGCATGCGGGGCGTGGTGCTGAAGGTGGATCGCTTCGGGAACCTGATCACCAACATCACTCCGCAGGACGCACCCATGCTGTTTCAGGAAAATGCTCCGGCATTCAAGATCCAAGTGGGCAAACGCGAGATCACCGACATCCGCAAGGTCTTTGCCGAGGGCGCGCCGGGAGAAGTGTTCGGAATTCTCGGGAGCATGGGATTCCTCGAGATCGCAGCCAATCGCGGCTCGGCGGCACAGTTGCTAGGTGTCGGCAAAGGAACGGAAGTCAACATCATGCTGGGCGAGGCAGCAGCGGCCGGAGCATAGGGCTCGTTCCTGCAAATTCTTTTATGAGTTCTTCGGCTTGGGGTGGGCGTAGCGCTCCATCTCGCCGGTCCACTTAAGAAAGCGCCAGAGGTTGTGGCGTTCACGCAAGGCAAACTCCCAAAATTCCAGAAAACCGATCTGCGTCATCTTGACGCCGGTGTAGGTCTCGATGCGCCAGAGGAGATAGGGGCTGCGCCAGGGGGTAAGGCGGTGTCCTTTGGTGGCGTTCCAGAGAAATCGGAGGATATGGCGCACAAGGAATAATTACCACAGACGGAGTGTAGGTGGAAACGTAACTGTGGGGAGTCCGTCTGAGAAGGAAGGAAGCGATCCAGATGCGCGGTCTTGCGTCGCAACGTCACGCAGATCGCCCAGATCCTTCGCCGTGCAAAATCAGCTTGTTCAGGATGGAACAACGCGCAGTTGGCGAGGCGCCTTTAGATTACAGGTTGTACTTCTTCATCAGGTGGCGGAAGGAGCGGTAGGAGATGCCGAGGACATCGGCGGCCTTGGTTTGCACGCCGCTGGTTTGGCACAAGGCATTCTGCAAAAGAGTACGCTCCACGTTGGCCACGTAAGTTTCCATGCCGAAACCATCGGGCAGCGCGGCACCGGGAGAAAGTTCGACGCTGGCGGAGGATCCTGCAGCGGCGGCGCGAGCCTTGGGACGCTCGACGGGAAGTTCGACGTGCAACTGGTCGGACATTTCCAAAGCGACGGCACGCTCGATGGTATTTTCGAGCTGGCGAACATTGCCGGGCCAATCGTATCCGCAAAGCGCGTCGAGCGACTCCGGACTGACGCGAAGAATGCTGCGCCCGGCCGCGCTCGCGTATTTTTTAAGGAAATGATTGGTGAGAAGGGGGATATCCTCGCGGCGCTCGCGCAGGGGCGGAACGCGAATCGGAATGACGTTGAGCCGGTAGTAGAGGTCTTCGCGGAAGAGATTTTCGGCGACGGCGCGGTCGAGATCGCGGTTAGTGGCGGCGATCACCCGGACATCGATAGAAATCTCGGTGGTTCCACCCACGGGACGAACGGTGCGCTCCTGCAACACACGCAGAAGTTTGACCTGCATCGACATGGTCATTTCGCTGATTTCATCGAGGAAGACCGTGCCTCCATCGGCAACTTCGAAGAGGCCGCGCTTGTTCTGATTGGCTCCGGTAAAAGCGCCTTTGACGTAGCCGAACAATTCACTTTCCAGCAAAGTTTCAGGGAAAGCCCCGCAGTTCACGGAGACGAACGATTCAGCGGCGCGAGGCGAACAGACATGCACGGCGCGGGCGACGAGTTCTTTGCCCGTGCCGCTTTCGCCGTGAATCAGCACGGTGCTGGCAGTAGAAGCGACGGTGCGAACCGTCTGCTTCAGTTTTTCCATCGCGGCGCTGGAGCCAATGATGTTTTCCAACGAGTTGCGGGTGGCGGCGTCGCGGCGCAAGGCGAAGTTCTGCCGGCTAAGAATGAGCCGCTGCAAGGCGCGGCTGATGGCGAGTTTGATTTCGTCCACCAGACCGGGGCTCTTGCGGATGTAATCGGAGGCGCCTCCGGCCTTCACGGCCTCGACGGCGGCTTCGTAGTCGTCGACGGCGGTAATCAGGATGACGGCGGAGTCGGGCGAAACGGAATGCGCGTGGCGCAGCACTTCGACGCCGTCGATGTTCGGCATCTTGATGTCGGTAATGATGACGTCGTAGAGGGCGCCGTCGATTTTGTTTTTTGCGGCCTGACCCGACTGCACGGTTTCGACCTTGTGGCCTTCGCGGCGCAGGGCGATGTCGAGCATTTCGCAGATGGAACGTTCATCGTCGCATACGAGGATGTTAGCCACGCGACCCTCCTCCTGCCGCGGAGGCGGCTTTCTGCGGCGCTGCGGGAAGGTTGGCAGCGTGAGTTCCCGGCTGCGTGGCGGAGCGATCGGCATCGAGGGAACGCAGACGAAGAATGAAGGTAGTTCCCTGTCCGGGCTTGGAGCGCGCCCAGACCTTGCCTTCATGGGCCTGCACGATCTGGTACACGATGGCGAGACCGAGTCCGGTTCCGCCCTCGAAGTTCGATTGGAACGGCTCAAAGATTTTTTCTGTCTGCTGCGCGGTCATCCCCGCGCCGGTGTCGCTGAAACCGACCTGCCAGTCTTCGCCCAGGGGCTCAACGGTGACGGTAAGCGTGCCACCGTTGCGCATAGCGCGAACCGCATTCTCGGCGAAGTTCCAGAAGACCTGTTTCATCTTGTCGCCATCGGCCATGGTCCAGGCCTGGGGAACAGCGAAGCGGCGCTCGACCTGGATGCCGGTATTTTCAGCGTTCAGGCGGTGGCCGAGCAGAGTGAGCGTGTCCTCGATCATGCGGATCAGGTCGACGCGGGCGAACTGGTATTGCTTGGGCCGCGAATACGCGAGGAAATCGGTGATGATGCTGTTGAGGCGCTGCGATTCGCGGGTCACGATGTCGAGCAGGTGCCGGTGCTCAACCGTCATCTCGGGAACACCGGAGAGCATACTGACCGATCCAGCGATCGAAGTGAGCGGATTGCGAATCTCGTGGGCGATGGCAGCGGCCAGGCGTCCGACGGCAGCGAGGCGGTCCTGCATGCGAACTTCGCGTTCGAGGCGGCGAACCTCGGTGAGATCTTCGAGGGCGTAAACGAAGCCGATTGCCTTCTGTTCGGGCACGGAAAGTTCGGTGACGCGCACGCGCATCGTTTTGCGGAAACTCTTGCCGGTTTCGAGGCGAACTTCGGCGTGCGACTTCGGCGACTCGACCGTGGGCAGTGGATCGAGAAAAAGCCGGCTAACCAGCGTGCCAATCAGTTGCGGCGCAGGACACTCGAGCAAGCGCTGTGCGGCGGGATTGAGGAAAGTGATTCGCCCGTCGAGCCCGGTGGTGATCAAACCGCTGCTGATCGATTCCACGATGTTTTCGTGCAGCGCCTGGAGATTTTCGAGGGCTCCGCTGGCATCTTCCAATTGGACGCGGGCCTGACGCAGCTTGCCGGTGAGCAATCCGGCAAGATATGAGACGGCGATGAACGCGAACAGGTTCACCAGCATGATGGCGAGCAGGCCTTTGAGTTCCGGGTGCGTGGTGCAATAGGTGGGAACGATTTCGTAATAATTCAGTTCCAGCACCGCGCCATAAAGGATGAAGGCAAGAGCGGCGACGAGATGCGCCCAAATCCGGGGAAGCAAAAGCGTGCCGACAATGATGATCAGGGGATAGAGGAAGTTCAGGGAACTGTCCCACGCGCCGGTTTCATGCACGACCAGGCTGACCATGACCAGGTCGGTGAGCACCTGCAAGGTGCCCTGGATGCGGTGTTCCTGCCAGAAGGAAAGCAGAAGGACGTAGAAGATGGAGAGGCTGTACCACAAAAGGATCGTGCTGATGAAGAGGCGCTTGGGGAACGGGGCGGTGGTCATCTCCGCGACGACCAGTTCGATGCCAAACAGGAATGTAAGAATCAGGATGCGTACTTTGACCAGCCAGGCCAGCCAATTCCGCTCGTCAAAGTTCGATTGCATTTCGGGTCCCGGTAATTCCTCAAATTCTGACCGCGGAGAATCGCGGTGCAACGTCGCCGGAGCAAGCACGGCGGCGGTTGGATGAATGCGGGGAGGAAGGTCACAAGGAACTCCCTCCCCGTCGTAAATGGGTTAGCCGGACAACTTGGCAATCATGGCGAACAGCGGCATATAGAGCGAAATGACGATGCCGCCGATGGTGACGCCGAGGATGCCGATGATGATGGGTTCCAACATAGCCAGCATGTCTTTGGTAGCGGCATCGACTTCTTCTTCGTAGAAGTCGGCAATCTTCTGCAACATGGCGTCCATGGCGCCGGTAGCTTCGCCCACGCCGATCATCTGGGTAACCATGTTGGGGAAGACTCCGCATTCTTTGAGGGGATCGACGATGGTGCGTCCTTCTTCGATCGCCCTGCGAACTTTCATCAGCGCTTCTTCCAGCACGGCGTTGCCGGAGGTGCGGGCGGTGATGCCGAGTCCTTCAAGAATGGGCACGCCGGAGGTGATCAGGGTTCCCAGAGTTCTTGTAAAGCGGCCGACGGCGATCTTGCGCAGCAAGGCGCCCACGACTGGCAAGGTCAGCAGCAACTTGTCGAGATAGTAACGGCCACGGGGGTGTTTGCGAATCTGCTTGACACCCACGACGAAGCCGACAACGGCGACAATGACGATCCACCAAAAGCTTTGCACGAAGTTGCTCATTCCCATGACGACGCGCGTGGGAAGCGGCAGGTTCACGTTCAATCCGGCGAAGAGGTTGGCGAAAATCGGTACGACCCACTTCAGCAGGGCGCCCACGATCAGAACGGCCATGCTGACGACAGCGACGGGATAGATCAACGCCGATTTGACGGCTGCGCGCAGGCGGACCGCCTTTTCGACGTACTGGGCCAAGCGCTGCAGGATGATGTCGAGAATACCGCCGGTTTCACCGGCCTCGATCATGTTGGTGGTGAGGTCGTCAAAGACCACGGGATATTGGCGCATGGCATTGGCCAGCGTCGCGCCGCCTTCGACGGTGGTGCGCACGCCGGTCAGCGTCTTCTGGAACGCCGGGTTTTCCTGATTGGCGGCGAGAATTTCCAGACACTGGACCAAGGGCAGGCCGGCGTCGATCATGACCGAGAACTGCCGGAAGAAGATGGCGATGTCTTTCACCTTCACCTTGCCGGAACCGAACGTCGGCAGAGCGAACTCCTTGCCTTTTTCGCGGATGGCACCGGGGGTGATGCGTTCGCGCCGCAACTGCTGCGCGAGCGATTGCTTGTTGGCCGCCGTCCGCTCCCCGGAAACCTTCTGTCCGGAGGCATCCTTGCCGGAAAATGTGAAAACTGGCATGGTCTTAGCCTCTCCTCACTGAGTTACCGATTCTTCCCGCGGCTTACATCTGTGGAGTTCATTCGAAGCCGCACGAATGAACCCGCAATTCCTAGCGTTTCGCGGTTCCGGCCGCTGCCGAGCGGTTGAGCAGGCTGGCTCCGCGATTGATCATTTCCTGCAGTTCGTCCTGATTGCTGGAGCGCTGCAAGGCGGTTTCGAGCGTGACCTGCTTCTGGAAGTAGGCGGTCGCCAGGGCCTGATTAAACGTTTGCATTCCGAACTTTTCCTGGCCCGATTGCATGGCCGAATAAATCTGGTGAATCTTGTCTTCGCGGACGAGGTTGCGGACGGCAGCGTTGGGAACCAGGATTTCCATGATCATGGCGCGGCCCTTGCCATCAATTTTGGGCACCAGGCTCTGACACATGATGCCTTCGAGCACCAGCGAAAGCTGCGCCCGGATCTGCGGCTGCTGGTGCGCCGGGAACACGTCGATGATGCGGTTGATGGTCGAGGTGGCCGAGTTTGTGTGCAGCGTGCCGAAGGTCAAGTGCCCGGTTTCGGCGATCCGCAGAGCGGACTCGATGGTTTCCAGATCGCGCATTTCGCCGATCAGCACCACGTCAGGATCTTCACGAAGGGCGGCGCGCAAGGCATCGGTAAAGCTTTTGGTGTCGGAGTGAAGTTCGCGCTGATTCACGACGCAGTTCTTGTTCATGTGCACGAACTCGATCGGGTCTTCGATGGTGAGGATGTGGTCGTGACGCTCGCTGTTGATCTTGTCGATCATGGCGGCCAGCGTGGTGGATTTACCGGAACCTGTAGGGCCGGTGACCAGCACGAGTCCGCGCGGCTTTTCGCAGAGCTTGCTGACGACGGCGGGCAGTCCCAATTGGTTGAACGATTTGATTTCGAAAGGAATGAGACGAAAGACCGCGGCAGTGGCGCCGCGCTGATTGAACACGTTGGCGCGAAAGCGGGCCAAACCTTTCAGTCCGAAAGAGAAATCAAGTTCCAGGCTCTCTTCGAAGCGATGCTTCTGCGAGTCCGTCATCACGCTGTAGGCCAGTTGCTTGGTTTCGGCCGGTGTCATCTGCGGCAGATCGAGCGGGACCAGGTGGCCGTGCACGCGAATCTGTGGGGGCGAGTTGGTCGTGATGTGCAGATCGCTGCCACCCATCTCCAGCATTCGTTTGAGCAAATCGCTTAACGACAGACCCATGATGAATTCGTTCTCCGTTTCTCGAATTAATGAATGGTTTCGCGGGCGACTTCTTCGAGCGTGGTCATGCCGGCGGCAACCTTGATCAATCCGCTGCGGCGCAGGGTGATCATGCCGCGCTCGATGGCTTTCTTTTTGAGTTCGACCGCGGATGCGCCGACCAGCACCAGCTCTTTAATTTCGTCATCCACTTCCATCACTTCGTACAAACCGGCGCGGCCTTTGTAACCGGTGTTGTTGCAGGTGCCGCAACCCTTGCCCTTGGTGATCTTGACCGTCTTGGCTTCTTCCGGAGTGAAGCCTTCCTCGATGAGCGTCTGTACGGGAACTTCGACCGGCTCGGCACAGTCTTTGCAGATGCGGCGCACCAGGCGCTGCGCACAGATCAGGTGGACCGAGGTGGCCACGAGAAAAGGCTCGATGCCCATGTTCATCAAACGCGTAATGGTTTCCGGAGCACCGTTGGTATGCAGAGTGGAAAGAACGAGGTGTCCGGTAAGAGCGGCCTTGATGGCGATTTCGGCGGTTTCGAAGTCTCGGATTTCGCCGACCAGGATGATGTTAGGGTCCTGCCGCAGGAATGAGCGCAGGGCGGCGGCAAAGTTCAAGCCGATTTGCTCCTTCATCTGCACCTGATTGACGCCGGCCAACTGAAATTCGACGGGGTCTTCGGCGGTCATGATGTTGGTATCGGGCTGGTTCAGGCGGGCGATCGACGAGTACAGAGTGTTGGTTTTTCCCGATCCCGTCGGCCCGGTGACCAGCACCATGCCGTAGGGCTTGAGAATAGCCTTCTCGAATTTGACCAGCGACTCAGCCTCGAATCCGAGCTTGGTCATGTCGAGACGCAGGTTTTCTTTATCGAGCAAGCGAAGAACGATTTTTTCTCCCCACAGAGTGGGCAGGGTGCTGACGCGGAAATCGAGCTGCTTTTTACGTCCGCCGATGTTCATCTTCAGCATGATGCGGCCGTCCTGCGGCAAGCGCTTTTCGCTGATGTCGAGTTTCGACATGATCTTGAGGCGGGACGTAATTGCATCCTTCAACTTCATGGGCGGCGACATGATGCTCTGCAGCACGCCGTCAATGCGGAAGCGAACGCGGAATTCCTTTTCATACGGTTCGATGTGGATATCGCTGGCGCCGCGCTTGACGGCATCGCCGAGGACCACGTTGACGAGCTTGACGACGGGAGCTTCGTCGGCCGCTTTTTCCAGTTCGGCCAGTTCGAGTTCCTGCTGCTCGGCCTGCAGTTCGACGTCGCTCTCGTTGAGTTCCGACATCGACTGCATGACCGCTTCCAGGTCTTCTTCCTTGGTGCCACCGTAAGCTTTGTCGATGCCCGCCAGGATCGAACTTTCGGAGGCGACCACCGGTTCGATGTTGAAGCCGGTCATGAACTTGATATCGTCCATGGCGAACACGTTAGTGGGATCGACCATGGCGATGGTGAGCGAGGCGCCCACACGGCTGAGCGGGAGAATCTGGTAGCGCTTGGCGGTCTCGAACGGAATCAGCTTGATGACCGCGGGATCGATTTCGAAATACGAGAGGTTGATGGCGGGAACGCCATATTGCCGGGAGAGGAAATTAGTGACGTCCTCGTCGGTGAGGAAGCCGAGCTTCACCAAGGCGGAGCCGAGCCGGCTGCTCTGCTCTTTCTGCACCTTGACTGCTTGTTCCAACTGCTCTGGGGTAATAATCTTCTCTTTGACGAGAAGGTCACCCAGCCGTTGAGACATACTTCTATCTCCTATCCACGTGCTGACGGCACGACACCCGTTGCTATGCGGGGTAGCGCGAGCGCTGCGTGCAGCGGGAGAAAGTGCAGATCGTTCGCGTTGACATAAATTGTCACCGCAACCCGATTACCGAAAAAGTAACTTAAGTACCGGACTTTGGTGCAACCTAAGGCTGAAATGCGGCATGTGGTGCGGGAATGCGCGCCAATCCACTATTTCTTAAACTGTTTTAATTAGCGAGCTACTGAGG
>DAIDGW010000169.1 GCA_027452245.1 Acidobacteriaceae bacterium | reverse complement strand
GGTATGGCGATGTGGTAAAGCAGATTATCTCCGGGTCAATTGGGATGGACGACTGGGAGTGGGGCGTGGACCTGTTCGCCGAGGATCCGGTGGTCTTCAAGAAGCTCATCTACGAGATGCGCTTCGACGAAGTGAGCGCGGTGTATGCGCTGTTCGGGCAGTTCTTCCTGGGCATCCGGCTGCCGGTGGAGAAGCTGAGCGGGTGGCTGGAGGGGCGGCTGTAAGGTCAACGGAGGGAGCAGAGGCCTTCAGGCCTCTGAGAAGAAGCATCTCTTGAGATTCGGCTTCAGCCGCGGGCCTTTTGAATATGCTGCCAATACGACGCGCACCTCAAGAGATTCGGACCTATTTCCTTACGGCCGTTACGGCCGATCGGCGACGCATCTTCCATGTTTCGTCGAACTCGGAGCTGTTGCAGGAAACTATTTTGGGTTACCGCAGTCAGGGCCGATTTCTTGTTCATGCATTCGTGATCATGCCCGACCACTTCCATGCCATCCTGACGCCGGATAGGGAAGTATCGCTCGAAAAGGCGATGCAGTTCATCAAAGGGGGCTTTTCGTTTCGGCTGAAGAGTAAGCGCGACGTATGGGTGCGGAGCTTCAATGAGAGCCAGATCCGAACGGAAGTCAAGTTCAGCAACAGTGTTCGGTATATCGAGGAGAATCCGGTGCGGGCTGGATTGGTTACGGAGCCGGAGGAATACCCGTACAGCACAGCAATGTTGGGTAGACCGGACCCGATGCCGCTGCACCTGGAAAGAAAAAGCCGGGCCTAAAGGCCCGTCACGGTGAGGCGGGGAATGCAGAGGCCTGAAGGCCTCTGCTCCCTCCGCGAGGACTCACCGCATTCAAGTTCAGCTCTTCTTAGCGGTGGCCTTAATATGGTTGAGCGGCCTCGGATCCAAGGGGGAGATTGTATGCCGAATCAGATCCAGCAAGCTTCTGGTGAAGGAATGGAGAAGGAAAGCCTACCGCCCTTCGTAGGAATCTCTATAGGTCTCCAGTGCCTCGCTGCATTTATTGTTCTTGCCACGTGGGCTGCCTGGACGACGTGGGGAGTGTTCCCGTTTTCACTGCTCTTTTCCGGAGTCGTGTTTTTCCCAACGTTGTTGCTCTTCGTTGCTTCTCTGATTGGTCTCCTGAAAGGAAAGATGTTCGGATGGGTGATCGGAATTCTTGGTAATGCATTCTTTGCGATCATTCTCTTCATGACGGCCAGGCTATTTTCTTTGCTGCCAATAACTGTCCTGGCCTATCTCCTTCTGCCCGGCGTCAGAAACTATTACTTGAGGAATTACTACGAATGAGGTCCATCTCAAATGGTTCTAAGAGAGGCTTGCAACGCGGTGACCTTGCGCCGGAGCGGGTCGCGGCGATTTTGAAGGGGCTGGATGAGGCATATCCGGAGGCGGAGTGCGCGCTCAGCCATCGCTCGCCATGGGAGCTGCTGGTGGCGACGATTCTGTCGGCGCAGTGTACGGATGCGCGGGTGAATATGGTGACGCCGGAGCTGTTCCGGCGCTTCCCTACCCCGGCGGCAATGGCCAAGGCGAAGCCCGCGGAGTTGGAGGCGCTGATTCGCTCGACGGGGTTCTTCCGGAACAAGGCAAAGTCGATTCTGGGCGCGGCACAAAAGATCACGAACGAGTTTGGCGGCAAGGTGCCTGAGACGCTGGCTGAGTTGATTACCGTGCCGGGCGCGGCGCGGAAAACAGCCAACGTGGTGTTGGGTGTCTGCTTCGGCAAGGCCGAGGGCGTGGTGGTGGATACGCACGTGCTGCGGATTGCACGGCGGCTGGGACTGGCCAGGGGCGATACACCGCAGAAGGTGGAGCAGGAGCTGATGCAGGTGCTGCCGCAGGAGCGATGGATTCGCTTCAGCCACCAGATTATTCATCATGGGCGGGCAGTTTGTGATGCGCGCAAGCCGAAGTGCAGCGCGTGCAACCTGGAGCCGCTGTGTCGCGCAAAGGACAAGACGTGGAACAGCTGATCTGTGGCTCTCCCAGGCCTCAGAATCGAAACCCGGGGCACCCGGTGTGATCCGCCCATCGCGCGATTCGCAATTCAGAAAACGACATCCCTCAGAGGCTAAAGCCCCGCTCATCCTGCGCACTTACGGCACGACTCAAGTCGTGCCCTTTCAAAACCTGACTTGCAGGGAACCTGACTTGCACCACGCGCTGTTCGCCACGTTGCGCGAGTCAGCCGAAAAGACTGGCAACAGCCGCGATGAGGCCGGGGATGTCGTGTGGACTGGCTTCGACGGCGGGGGGCCAGTTGTGCTCGCGCAGGGTCTGGCTGGTGATGGGGCCAATGGAGACGGCGGGAACTCCGGCAAAGGGAAAAGCGATGCCGGCGGCGTGGGCGGCGTCCGCAAGGTGCGTGACGCTGGAAGAGCTGGTGAAGGTGGCGGCGTCGATTCCCTTCTCCAGCGTGGCGCGCAGTTGCGTAGGTGCTTCGGCAGGCATGGCGTTGCGATAGGCATCCACAACATCGATGACGGCACCGGCGGAGCGAAGCGCGTCCGGGATGACGTCTCGGGCGGCGACGGCGCGGGCGAGCAGGACGCGCTGGCCTGCGATGCGCGGGACCAGCTCGGAGACAAGACTCTCAGCGACGTAAGCTTCTGGAATGAGGGCGACGGCGAGGCCGGCTCTTTCAGCTTCCTCGGCTGTGGCGCGGCCCACGGCGGCCACCCGCGGCTGGACTGAGCCTTTCCACACGATGCCATGAAGCGAGGCGCGATCGGCCACGGCGCGGACC
>DAIDGW010000168.1 GCA_027452245.1 Acidobacteriaceae bacterium | reverse complement strand
ATGCAGACATCACAGTGGGTGACAACTACAACGAATACAAGCATCCGTATTTCTGGGGTTCATACCAGGACGCCAGCATCCTTTCCTTCAACTCGCAGAACTGGGCACAGATTGACAACAACACCTTCAACGCCAGCCCCGCATTCTTCCCTCCTTGGATCATCAACATGGGGCACTTCCAACACGGCGAGATCGATGGCAACACGATCAACGACAACACCCTCCAACTATACCTCGCAGCCATCAACTCGGATGGCGGCGACATCGAACGAAACACCGTTAATCTTGGCCCTAGGGCGGCCACAGCGGTTGGAATCGTCGCGATCCCTGATGAAGGCCCCGACCTGCCGACGAGCGGCTTTGACATCGAGAGAAACAAAATCGTCGGTCCGCAGGACAGCACCTCAATCCTAATCATTGACTCTGGCTTCACGAACACTGCGCCCGTCTGCATCAAAAACAACACCATCGCAGTCACCAAAGGGAATCCAGTGAACATCTCATCAACATCAATCAACCGAACTTGCAGCGGATTGGAGCCATGATCCGCTTGGATTGTCCCCTTGCCATCCTCCCCCGCCTGACGACTGGAGGAGGATGGCAGAAAACGGCACGCGGGGCGGTTCGACACGTTAATTCGTAAGCATCAACTTCAGGTCGCATTGACATTCGGGTAGTGGCAGAGATCGTGTCCATAATTTCGTCAATTTGATCTGACCCCATTTTCCGCGTACCAATATTACTCACCTAGGTGCAGCCGCAGCGTTGGGAACGTGGGAAGCGTTGTTTGCTTTCCACTTTTCCATGCCCCATGTTGTTTGCGAGCCGAGCCTCTGGTGCTGGAGCTCTGTAGCCCAGCGAAGAGTGTGGGCGTTCCATGTTGAAGTAGACCCGCCAGCATTCTGTCAGCACGCGTACTTCCTGCGACGAATAGAAGATTTCGCCGTTGAGGAATTCATCGCGCATCTTGGAGTTGAAGCTTTCGCAATAACCGTTCTCCCAGGGAGACCTGGGTTCGATATACAGTGTTTTCGAGCCGGTGGCAGCGAGCCATTTCCGCGGTTCTTTGGCTACGGATTCGGGCTCATGGTCTGACCGAATGTACTCCGGGATACCTCGGCGGGTAGAAGTTTTCTATCGTTCCCGGCGAATCGCCGCCAGCGCTTTACCTGAGTCCAATCACAACACATGAGACCACCGATGCACTCTAAGGAACCTCTGAAGAACTCCCCGATCCACAGCTGTGGTGGGTAATGTGGAGTTGAGGAGGAGATTGCGCATGCGGCAGATGACGTTGGCCCATCAGGCGGAGTTTCAGCGCTATTCGAAGAAGACCCGGCGGGAGCAGTTTCTGGAAGAGATGGATGCGGTGATGCCGTGGGCCGAGTTGTTGGCGCTGGTCGCGCCGCACTACTCGAAGGGCGAGATAGGCCGCAAGCCTGTAGGACTTGAGATCATGTTGCGGGTTTACTTTCTGCAGCAATGGTTCGCGTTGTCGGATCCCGGGGTGGAAGACGCGCTGTATGAATCACCGGTGCTGCGCCGCTTTGCCGGCATCGATCTGGGCCGCGCGCCGGTGCCGGATGAGACCACGATTCTGAACTTCCGCCATTTGCTGGAGGCACACGAACTCTGCGGCCAGATGCTGGATGCGGTGAATCAGTATCTGGCGGGCAAGGGCATCCGTATCACTACCGGCACGATCGTGGATGCGACGATCATCCACGCGCCTTCATCGACCAAGAACGAGAGTCGGCAGCGCGATCCGGAGATGCATCAGACGAAGAAGGGAAACCAGTGGTACTTCGGCATGAAGGCGCACATCGGCGTGGATTCCAAGGAAGGCATCGTACACTCGGTTTGCTCGACGGCGGCATCGGTCTCCGACGTGCACATGCTGCCGGATCTGCTGCACGGCGATGAAAGGAAGGTCTGGGGTAATGCCGGATATCAGGGCCAGACCGAGGCGATTCATCAAGCCGCGCCCGGAGCGCAGGACATGACCTCGCGGCGGGTGAAGACCAAAGCAGGTGTGGATGAAGCCGAGAAGCGCAGGAACCGAACCAAGGCTAAAGTCAGAGCCAAGGTGGAGTGGCCGTTCCGCATCCTCAAGCATGTGTTCGGATTTACGAAGGTGCGCTATCGCGGCTTGAGGAAGAACCACGAGTGGCTGTGTGCGGGGTTCGCGCTGGCCAACATCTACCAGCACCGCAGACGGCTCTCCAAGGTGAATCAACGAACAGCCCCCATCGGGGCATAGTGTGTCCGGCGGAGGCCAGATGAGCCTTCGTCGGACAAAATAACATCACGGATCACCGCTCAATCTGCTTCGTTGGCGCGATTACGGCGCAAGGACAGCCCCGCATCGTTATAGCTCGCTGTTCTTCAGATGTTCCCTAGGATCCTCACAGAACCGCCCCCAAAATGCCACATGAGCAGCTGGATCAACGCAACGAAATCCAAATTAAGGCTACAGCGACAGCGATGCAGAGGTCGAAGACCACAGCGAAGAAGAGCCCGCGATAAGCTTGCCCGCACGTGGACGCTTCGGGGGGGGGGAATTCATCTACCTGCCTGGATATACCTAACAGTGATACGTCCGCTTCATCAATCACCATATCGAACCTGATTTCCTCGCCTTCACCTCATCGACAAGATGAGCCCGTTTGCAGGGAATAGCAATCTTCTCGATCGTCTTATTGCCAACTTTGTCGCACCGAAGTACTGGCCTGAAACCAAAATGCGGATATGGAAGCTCACAATGCTCATACCGCCGCCTTGGGGAAGGTCAGAGAGCGGCAGAGTTGGCCGGGTTCTGTGGCATTTCGCGCGCGATGGTAGCGAAGAGAGTATCCAGTTCGGAGAACATCCTGGGCTTCTTCCAGAAGGCGTGGAAGTAAAGACCTCCGCGTACGTAGCTGATTCAAGATTTCCCACCGAGTACTGGTGGAGGCCCACTCGTTAGGGATAGAGTGAATGATCTCGCGCAGTGCATTATCAGAGATCCCCCCCATGACCCCGAGCCATCCTCTCATCGCTGCCTTAGTCCAGAGGTCCTGATAGACATCGAGGTCATAAACCATGGCCCGCCGCGGGCAAGTGACATCTGAGCCGAACTTACCGCCCAGCATGAAGTCGTTGTCGATAAATGAGGCGTGGAGTCGATGCTGCCGGTTGGAGAGGAACACGGCCTGGCGACGATCGCAGTTATTAGCCCATAAGTCGAGAACCAACATCCCCAGAAAGTCGCTGCGATTTTCAATTCGATCGATCCACGAACTGGGAATCATCTGATAGGTACGCTGCTCACCGTTAGCCTCAATTAACCTGGAGCCAAAGTGCAGACCTGGACGAGGCTTGATCGGATCTCCGCCGTCTCTGAAGAACCACATCTCAGGATGTTCATCGATGAAGTCGGAAGAAATCTCGATAGGTGACCAAGCCGGGGCTGGAAGACCAAAAAGCCGGACCAGCGAGGCACCAACTACTTCATTGGCGAGTGCCTGATGCTCCGGGAAACCATTGAATTTGACTACATAGAAACGGCCATCAGATCCCTTGAGGATCGATGGCTGGCTGCTACCGCAGAGTTTATAGAGAAAGCCGGCGGCTGAAATCGTCGAGCTCCCACGTTCAGTGACACTAAGGCTTAGCCTCATCACACATTCCATCCTTACCTGGCAGAGAAAACTACAAATAAAAAAACAAGGTGCGGCTTCATTTCGGGATTGCTAGTGATGACAATAGCCGAAATTGGGAAGAGTAACATGTAACTTAGGTCACAATCGTAATAAGGTTGTCTGTTACCGAGTCTAAAAATGGGACAGGCTTTCCCATAATGGGGCTTAACGTATACCCGGTTTACATCCCCGTATCCGGCCGTGATAGAGGTCACTCGTGATCTTCCATTCGCTTCGGGCTCCGCTCAGACAAGGGAAAGCGAGAATCAGACGCAGCGATGGACGGTGGCTTCCAAGGGGGCAGGGTGGTAGACGGAGTAGTTACCTTGGTTTTCCATTGTGCCGCTGAGTTCGACACCGCAATCGATAACCCTGCGAAAATCGATTCAATCGGCTGGTAAGGTAATTGGGATTCACCGATGGGAAAAATTCTAGAGTTCGGAAAGCAGAAAGAAGTATTCAGTTGGGCAGCGACCCCGATATCGCTGCCCAAAGACAAGATCGGTCGTGGAAAATGTGCAGAAGTAATCGGCGTGACGCTGGCAATAGCGCGAAAGACAGATACTGTGATGCTCTGTACCGATGTGGATTCGGGCGGCCGCGACTATTGGCTATTGCTTGGTTTCCTGTCCTCAGAGACCATGCACGAGTTTATGGATCTTCTCCGGCGTGACGATAGAACAGAAATTCTTTATGCGCAGATGTCCGCGGCCCTGAATTCCGATGTTCGCCGTGCACAACCGCTCGACGAATTGCTGCCTCAAGATGTTCTGCGAAATGTAATTTGGACCGCAGCTCTGACTCCGTCTGAACTCTATGCGGTGAACGGAACTGAAACTTTCAACAGTTGATGGAAAAAGCTTGCACATTTTGTTCGCAGGGGCGGTTCCGGAAATCAAATGCGCTACGTCCCGGACTGTTTACTCCGATTTACGCACAATAAGCTTGTCCATCGATCATGCGTTTCAGGCTTAGGTATTTATCCAGAGTCGTGGCCTTGCTGTCGATCGCGCGAAGGGGGCCGTGCGAAAGACGCACGAGCTGTTCAAGCAGGTCGGAAACTCTCTCTGGCGGAGTGTTCTCCCACTCGTCGATCAACGCGGCCAGGTAATCTTGATCCTGCGGCGACAGCGACTTCTGCCAAGTGCCGGGTAGAGTGATTTCCAACGGCTTGCCCGGCTGAGGTCCGGCAAGAAGAAAGCTCAAGCCCTGCGACTGAGGGTCAGGGGAGAACTGGAGCAAGACAAATGTGACGAGGTTCTGTGGTATTAGCTTGTCTGATGTCATACAAATCACCGATACAACGCGCAATGCAGCCCAGAGCGGTCGAGTCCTAAAACAGCACGTCCGCATCAGATCCCAAAGATCGCGGCGAATGTCTCCTGTAAAATCCGGGATCGAGCAGCCATTTATCGGAGCCCCGTCGGCCATCCCGCCAATTGCAATAAGTTTCTCACAGCTTCCGAGCCTGCTAAACCATGAAAATAGGCAAGATTGTGGAGAGCGCTGTCGCTGAGGCTCTGATGCAGCACAGAGGCGCGGATTGAGTATCCTCACCTCAGACTCGGCAGACCTGAGGGGTACAACCGATCACTCGCAGACGAATCCGACCGAATACAGTAGGTACTGTCTGAGACTGGATGTACTCTGTCCAACCCCTTGCGCACCCAATCTTAGTCAGCAGCAATCTGCAGTCTATTCACGGTTCAATTATTGATTTCAGGCCAAGTCGCTTATCGACTACTAGCTAAACACGGGAGGCCCCCCGCCTCCGGCGGGGTGGCAGTAGAAGTTTGACATTTGCGGGAGTCCATCCAAGAAACTCCAGAACGTGAGCCGCCAAGCACACGAGGAGGAGATCCGGGATGGACGAATACGAGAGTTTAAGCCACAGCAGGTGGGAGTGCAAATACCATGTGATTTTCATTCCCAAATGCCGCCGCAAGACGCTTTACGTTGGCTTGCGCCAGCACTTGGGCGAGGTATTCCGGCGCCTCGCCGAGCAGAAGCAATGCCGGATTGAAGAGGGTCATCTCATGCCGGACCACGTGCACATGATGATCTCGATTCCACCCAAGTACGCAGTGTCGGAAGTCATTGGTTTCATCAAAGGCAAGAGTGCGATTCACCTTGCGCGAGTGTACGGAGAGCGCAAGCAGAATTTTGTGGGCCAGCATTTCTGGGCGCGGGGGTACATGGTTTCCACGGTGGGTCGGGACGAAGCGGTGATCCGCGAGTACATTCGCAACCAGGAGAAGGAAGACCAGCGGCTGGACCAACTCAACCTGTGGAAGTGACCAGCCATCGTTACGGTGGCCCAACGTAATCGGGGCCGCGTTAGCGACCCCGCTCAAGCCGCTTTGAGCGGCTCACCCCGTAAGGCCCCCGGCTTTGCCGGGGGATACTTACCCCAACGACTCACAGAGGAACTTGGTGCCCCCTCTTGCCAAATTCGACATCCAAAAACGAGAAAGTCGAAGCGCCAGGTGGTGATGTCAGAACGCCATATTGACATCACTTCTCCTCACGAGTAGTGTTGGATTATGGCCCGAGTTGCATTCACGTTGAGAATTGACGAGGAAGAACGCGCCGCCCTCGAAAACCTCAGCAAGGTGGAGCGGCGCCCGGTCAATCAACTGCTCAATGAAGCAGTCAGGAATTTCCTGCTCCGCCGCAGGCCAAAGGAGCGCAGCTTGGAGGCGAATCTCGAGCGGTTGCGAGCTTACCGTGAGCGCGATCCTCAATTCCGCCGAGCCCGCAAGGCATTCGTCGAAGCCGAAGCGAGTGTGGACGATCCGCTCGAAGGCGAGCCTATCGAAGGGCAACTCGTCAATGGTAGGGTCGAACCCATCGGGCCGGCGCAGAACAAAATCCGAGAGATCTTAGGTGCCTAGCTGGGACGAAGACAGCCCCGAGCTGCGCCGGAACCTCAGCAAGGTCTTCGATGAGATTGTTCGCTCCGCACAGCGGCGGGAATTCCCTACTCTCGCTTCGGCGAAGCGCTGGCAATCTCTGCTCGTGAAAAACCTCACCGTGCCCGACGCACGTTTTGTTGGCGCGTTCCGCGGTGAACCAGGCCTCGAAATGATCCAAGTGCGCGTCGGCGTCCATTACGGAGTGGACGCGGCCGAGGTTGCTGAAGAGTTGGCGGGATTTGAAAGAAAGCTCCACGCGCTTCTCCGGGAATTGGACGCTATGCTGCCCATCGGTCAGGAACCAGATGCCGATCAGCTTGCCGCCGTCGTCGATCTTTGTGCCTGGGTTCATGCCGAGTGGGTACGCATCCATCCGTTTGCGAACGGGAATGGACGCACGGCGCGTCTATGGGCCAACTTCATCGCAATGCGCTACGGACTACCGCCGTTCATCCGTTTGCGACCTCGACCGAATTACAGCTATGGAGAGGCCGGCGCCAAAGCGATGCACGGCGATTGGAAGCCAACCGCTGTCGTCTTCCGGCGATTGTTCGATGCCTTCCTGGATGAAAGCTGAGATTGCCAAGTATCGAGGGCCTCCCACGGTCTCTGGATGCCTACAATTCAGGCATGGCGAAATTAGAAGACGTGGAGCCCCTGCTCAGAGCGTGCCTCGATAATGCGCATCGCCTGCTGGCGTCGGCGAAAGCGATGTCCGGTGTGCCGGATATCTCTGCCCCAAAATCGAAGAGAGGGCTAAGCCTTCAGCGTCAGGCCCGGAGCCGTCGGCATCAGGGTTTGCCCTCATAAGATCGCAGACTCGCGTCCTCAACAGCTTTTAGCCGAGGGCGGGAACCTGTTTATGCCGGCGTGAAATAGTGGTACACTTGTGTACGCAACAGTACGCAAGGAGTCAATATGGAAACCCAGAAGGTCGGCATGAGAGAGTTTCGCGACAAACTCGCCACCTACCTCCTCGAAGCGGAGGCGCCGGTGGCGATCACGCGCCACGGCGATACCGTGGGCTACTTCATTCCTGCGCGCCGCAGACGCAGCGATGCCGAACGAGAGGCACTGAAGGAAGCCTCGGCACGCTGGCAGGAGATCCTCACCGCCGAGGGAATCTCGGAAGACGAAATCCTGGCAGACTTTAAGAAGTGGCGGGCAGAGCAGAAGCGATGACGGAACAGAAGCGCCTGGTGCTCGATGCGAATATTCTCCTTCGCGCCGTATTTGGCATTCGGGTGCGCAGTCTTCTTGAGGCCTACGAAGACTCCGTTCTGTTCTTTGCTCCGGATGTTTGCTTTGCCGACGCCCGAAAATACATCCCTTCCGTTGCTGCACAACGTGGCATCGATGCGGTGCAGGGGATCGCCGTTCTGGACCAATTGTCGCGCATCGTCGAGGTCGTCGACAGAAGCCTCTACGAGGAACATGAATCATCGGCCCGTGAGCGGATGCTTTCCCGGGACGTGGATGACTGGCCCATTGTGGCGGCTTCGCTGCTTCTGAGATGCCCCGTCTGGACTGAGGACCAGGACTTCTTCGGCAGTGGCGTCTCAACCTGGACGACAACTACCGTCGAACTCTATTTGCGCGACGCCTGATTACCAGCATTTCCCATTTAATCTCCAACATCCGCCGTTCGTAGAATCTCGTCAAACACTTCCATTTCCTGAGGTGCCGTGGCGAGGAGAACCCTAATGGCAAAGCGTAGCGCCTCCGGGATTGTCATCGGTGGTATCACTGTGGAGGTCGAACGCGACGTTCGACATTCCAGTCGTGACGCATTCTGTCGTGATTCTCCCCGGACGAATCAGGGAAAATCGACGAACAGCTCTTTGGGCGACACGGAGAGCGCCTTCGCCAGTTTGACGATGTTTTCCAAGGCCACGTTCCGTTCGCCGCGCTCGATGCCGCCGATGTAGTTGCGGTGCAGGTCGGCTCGCTCCGCCAGCTCTTCCTGGGAATAGCCCCGTTCCTCACGGAGCCGGCGCACCGTGGAACCAAAGCGGGATTTGACAGAGCGAGGGCCCACCCTCCCATGCTTGAGTGGTGACCACTATGAGTCTACACACGAT
>DAIDGW010000167.1 GCA_027452245.1 Acidobacteriaceae bacterium | reverse complement strand
TGCCTTCCTGTTGCTGCGCCATACCGGCATGCGCATCGGCGAGTGTGTTGATCTCTCCTATGACTGCCTGCACTCCATAGGCCCGAACCAGTGGGCGATCCACGTACCCTTAGGCAAGCTCAAAACGGAACGTATGGTTCCGCTGCCTCATTTGCGGATGCTCTGCGCACGCGCAACGTCGGCGTAATCCGCTGCGCTTCCGGCGACTTGAGGAACTCCTGAAAATCGCGGTCTTTGGAGAAGACGTAAGACAGTGCCTGCTCCACGACATCATTTGCGGAAGCATGAATGAAAGCGGCGTATTGATCGACCTGAGTAGCAGTCGTATCGGTGAGCCGAATGGAAGCGCTGAGGTGGCGGGTTTGTGTGACTTCAAGTAGTGGCATTGCGTTCTCCTTTGGGTGTGAAATCAGGCGGACTTTCTGTAGGCAATCATGCGCTGCGCGGTGGCTGCAATTTCCCGTGCACGAGCGGAGCAGAGTGCAGCGGGAATCTCGAAGCGACGGCGGCATTCGAGCATCGTAATCACGTCGTCCATACGGATGCCTTCGATGAGCCAAAGGCGGGCCGAAGCGACATCGACAGTGCGTTGCGCATAGTAGAGAGGATTGGGTTTGTCGGCGCGGCGAGAAGCCAGTTCCCGCGTCAGCTTCACCGCGTCTTTGCCATGAGCAAGTTCATGGGATATCCTACTGTTACTCATACCAAGTGGACGGCAGAACGGAATTGGATCCGCTGAATCCGGAGGTGATGCCGAATTACGCCTTCTTGAACAGCGCCTTCCGCATTCCAGAGCCTGAAGGAGCACCCTGGGAGTGCACAGATTCACCGCACGGCACAGTGCACCGTCACTTTTATGAAACGAAGATCGTAAAGGGGTTGCGCGGCGGCCAGAGCGAATACTTTGTCTACACGCCACCGGAATATGAGGAGCACTCATCCACCGCCTATCCTACTCTTTACTTGCTCCACGGACTGAGCCAGGGGGCTGCGGATTGGACGGTCATGGGCAGAGCGAATTTTGTGCTAGACAATCTGATCGCCGACGGCATGGCGAAGCCCATGATCGCAGTGATGCCTCTGGGATACGGCAATATGGCAGTGGCCAACAAACAACCGTCGGAGGGTGACTTTGCCGCGATGCTCTTTGCCAGCAACGCACTATTCGCCGATGTCCTGTTTACAGAGATCATCCCCCGCGTCGAGGCGGATTACCGAGCGGCCAAAAATTGGCACCAAAGAGCTATCGCCGGCCTATCTATGGGCGGAGCCCAAAGTCTGGATATCGGACTGAACGGCAATGGCGAGTTTGCCTGGATTGGCGGATTCAGTGCGGCGGATGCGCTTGTGCGGAGAACCTCAGCGCGCGATTCTGCAAATGACCTGGAGCTGTTGTGGATGTCCTGCGGAACTGAGGACTGGCTCCTGGATTCGAATCGGAAACTTGTCGGGAATCTGAAGGAGAGCGGATATGCATTCAGCCTGACCGAAACTCCCGGAGCCCATAATTGGCCCGTGTGGCAACGCAATCTGGTGGAATTTGTGCAACTGCTCTTCACCAGCTAGTCATCCTATGGTGCTCAGCGACTGCGCGCGGACCAATGTAGCTGCTTTTGAGTCGATCACCCCTCCTTGCTGCAAATAGGCTGTAGTTTTGCCGCTTTGTCTTTGCATCAATCCGAGACTTGTCGATGAATCTGTTGGCCTCCGAGGACCGCGCCGACCCAGAATACAGTCACGTTTCCGTAGAACGGCCGACGTGTCAACCCGCGGCGTAGGCTCATGGCCAACCGCGATGGAGGCGGTTGGCATGAGCAGAAATGGCAACAAGAAATCTCCAAAGCCAAAGCGGCCGAAGACACGACTCGGACTTCCGGATCTGGATCACAGCAAATCGGCGGTTTTAGACAGCTTCGTTCACGTGAGTCTAAGCGCGGATACGATTCCAGAATGCGCGATCCGAGCTCATTGGCCTGGGCGCGCAAGTACCCATAAATGTCCGTGACCTCCACGGCGCACCTCCTGGAGTCAAATATCTATGTCGTGGGTTTTCCAAGCAAAAGGGCTATCTCGCGCGCACGACGCGCGTACTCAGCTCTGAATTGTCGAGTGATGCGAGCTGCGTCAAGATAGCGAACGCCGCGGAAATGCCCTTGGGAGTCTAATTTCGTTGGAATCGCGCTTTGGCGATGATGCGCCAAAGTAAAGACCGCGGCATCTTCCGCTATTCGTACCTTTACATGGCTATCTTGCGAGTCGCGTAGCAGCTTGCCCAGGAGCAGCGCATCTTCAAGTGCCAGTGACGCACCCTGGCCTGCGTGCGGACTGGTCGCGTGAGCCGCGTCGCCGATCAGCAGAACGCGGTCTTTCGACCACGCGGGAAGTGTCGGAACGTCGAACACCGGTCCGCGCAGCAATTCCTTTGCGTTGCGCAAAATGGTTCCGACCGGTTCCTGCCATTCGCTGTGCCGCGCGAGCAGTTCGTTTCTCAATGCATCGATGGGCCAGGATACGTCCTTCATACAGTGCCGGATTGCAGTACTGCATTTCTCTGCGGCGTGGCGAGCTTCCGCACCTTTCATCGAATCGATCAGATTCAGGGAATCTGCCAGCGAACGCTTGTCTTCCTCCGACAGCACTTTCTCCGCCATCGGCAGGAGTAGATAGTCTTCCTTCCAGATGTGGTCCGGGAAGAACTCCGCCAGCGCTTCGAGCGTATTGATCAAGGTTTCCTCGACCACCCCACCGCTCTTCATATATGCGCTCACAGCCGAAGACAGTTGGTCAACAAGCGTTTTACGCTTTTGATTCTCGTAATTGATCACTACGATCGGGCAGGCCCCGGTCGGAACGCCCTTTTCGTGCAGCAGAGAGAGAAGTGCTTCTTCTGCCTGCCGGTGATACCGGTCGCCATACTGCCGGAAGAAATCGACGATGCTTTCCAGAACGTCCGTCGGCACTTGCGCTCCACGTCGCAGTACTTCGGCACAAACGCCGCACGCACTTGCCACTTGCTCGATCACACGGTGTTCCTGCTCAAGGGTTTCAGTCGCTTTCATGGATTCCTCCTATCTAAAGCTCTTACCTGATTTCTATTTCTGCGCCGATCGCCCAAGCGAGACAATGGACGATCTGTACTATTCAAAGACTCGGAAATACCACCACGCACTAATGGTGCCGACTGACACGCATGCATAATCGGCATGGCAGCGGGAAAGGCCGCTACTGCAGCCTTCGAGCGGCGCGCGACAACTGGAACGGATGACCGCTTTGTCGAAGGGGGAGCCTCCGACGGTGAGCAGATTGCGATATGGTTGAGTTCGCCAATCCCATAGCGTGGAGAGCACGACTTACGGCTGAGCCTGGCAGTGGCGTTGCGTATCGACGCAGGAGCGTATCTGCCTGGTTAGACTTCCTTGGCTCCTCATTCACGAGGACAATGTCACCATCACAGGTTCGTGGAGGGCATTACTGCTCTTTCCCTGACCGGACAATGTAACGATCTGCTCGCGCGTCAGCCCGCATTTGTTACAGGCGTCTGCCACTGCCCAAGGATTATCGGCGCCATTCTCCGTCAGGGCCGCGATGAATCGACGCGGCTCACCCAGATCGCTCCAGCCGACCTCGCCGCAACTCGCCACGAAAAGCCTTTCCGTGCTCAGAGCGAGTACCTCCCTGGAAAAGTCCGATGGATCGAGGCCGTCATAGACAAACTGCATCTTCTGCTCCTCAGATTCCAGACGCATCACACCCATTTCCTCGACAGCTCCACTCTGCACCAGATGCGATCTGGGATTGCGCGGCGAGATGAGGTAGTGTCGCCGGATCTCCCGCGGAATCAACACGATATGCCTTCAACTGGGATTGCGCGATATCCCAGGGAAGTTGATTCAATGGAGAGGGTAATCGGAGCGGTTCCGGCGGCTTGCTGCTGGCGCCGCGAGCCTGGATGCGCCGCCCGCAAAAGTAGTCCGGATTCCACACCCGCCACGCCACCTGCTGCTTTCGTCGGCGCAACGCCTGACACGACAGCTTACTGCAAGCGCGTTGCCGGCAGCCTACTCGATTGTCCGGACGAAACCAGCGATGGCAGATGCAACAAGGGCGCTTCCGGGATACGGGCATGATGATCCATCATCCCCACGCCCTGCGCAGAGCCTCAGCTGCAAGCTTGATTACCGGACAGGTGGGTCACTTCTGGAAAGCAGACCCGGGTCAATTCTCGAAAGCGCCGAAGATGCAGGCAAATGACAATCACGAAGATTGCGCAAAGAGCCTCATGCTCGCATTCGAACATGAGGCTCCTTTTTATCCGAACAACTTAATTCGACCAGCGAGTCTCTAAAGATTTCGACTTTGGTGGTAATCGAGACCGCGACGCCCGAGAACAGGATGAAAACGATCGCGATTACTGGTCCGCCTCCTGCCAGCTTGGGTCAGGGTCGAA
>DAIDGW010000166.1 GCA_027452245.1 Acidobacteriaceae bacterium | reverse complement strand
CTGGGAACGGCTGTCACCGGGAGAGCAAGGATTATGAGTGGCAATCGAGATTGGCGCTACGAGCTGGCAATGTCCTCCATTTGAGTCTTCACCCAGCTACCGCGTCGGATGGATAAACGAGTTCATCCGCGAAGGCGAAGGCTACATCGAAGGACAGCAGTGCTACAAGGATCTGGGGAGAAACCTCCGGATACTTGACGCCATCTTCCGTGATCGATCGAAGTCTACCCTGATCACAAACAAGCTCAAGTACAACATCCGCAAGTTCTGCGAAACGCTCGCTGAAATCCGCGAAATCGCCGCCTACGCCTCTGACTATCCTGGCTGGAAAAAGATGGCCGACATGCTCACGAAGGTCACGCGGTGCGTCTACCAGGAATCAGATTTTCCCTTCGCGATCCTGAAAGTTCTCCAGTACGCGACCGTGATGGGAATCGGCTACATGTGGCCAAAAGTGCGCGCAGATGACTACGGATGGGGTGAGCGGAAGATGGTCTTCGACGCGCTCGGGCTCCTCGATGTCGTTCCGGTGCAGGTGCCGAAGACGAACGACGTGCAGGATGCCTATGGTGTGACGATCTACGACTACATGCCGATCGCGGAGGCGAACGGACGCTTCCCCCTTTTCCAAGGGCAATTTCAGGCCGTCGGCCGGCGCAATTATCGCACACAGATACAGGCGAAGCGCCTCGACTATGCTGAGACTTTTCGGTACGGGGATCAGGGGCGCGCCTTCGGCCAACTTTACACTGAGATCCGCTGGACCTATATCCGCGACCTGCGCGTGAACACGACCGGGTTTGTGCTTCCAATGGGAGATCCAGGTACGACGTGGTATTACGAGGTTCCCTATATCGGCAAAGAGATCATCGGGGGCTTCCGTAATGGACAGCCGTTCACGCGGCCTGCAGCGGTCGAAGACTGTCGCGTTTACCCACAGTTGAGGTTGATTATCACTTCAAACGGCCTCGAAAAGCCGCTTTACGACGGGCCCGGATTCGACTGGGATCCGAAGATTCCAGTGATCCAGTATACCGTTGACGACTGGGCATGGGAGCCGCTCGGCAAATCTCTCGTTAGCGACGTGGCATCCATTGAAACGACGAAACGCAAAGTGGAGCGCAAGATCGATCAGGTGATCTGCGCTACGCTCAACCCTCCGATCGGCTACGACCTTACCGAGACCGGTGGCCCGAAGATTGAGCGCTTCGACATTTTCGAAGAGGATGTGCGAATCGGCGTATCTGGAAAGCCGAAGGAAGTCCTCCAGTCAGTTCTTCCCGAAGAAGTTCGCGCCGAACCAGTGCACTTCACTTTCCTTAAATACCTTGGCGATGCGGAAGGCGAGCAACTTGGTCTTGTTGACGTGGGTAACCTCGAAAACATCAAGATGAACATCGCAAACGAGACGGCAGACAAGATGTTGGAGTCGATCGGTCCTATCGCAAAGGGCATCTCGATGCGTATCGAGCGCGGAAACAAGGCTGTAGGGAACCGGATGAAATATCTGATCCCGCAGTACTTCAACACGGCGAGGATCATGGAATACGTTGGACCCAAGGACATTGCTCCTGAAGTCTTTGACTACGATCCCGATTCGCTCGTTCCGAGCCACATGCCGGAAGAATATACGAGCGATGGGATGCTTCCGCCCAATCCTTCGCGTTACGAAAAACTACAACGAGCCCGCTGGTTTTGCCGCCTTCTCAGACTAGCATCGGTCCCGAATAACATGCTCCGGATCACGCAGATGCAGGAGCAGTTGAAATATTTGCAACTGAAACGCGGGCAGGCTCCGCTGAGCTGGCTCACGGTCTTCCGCAAAATGGATATTCCGAACCCCGAGCAGGAGATTGAGCAGAGTTTCCAAGAAGACGCGCGACTGGAGAAATTGAAGATATTGGCCCAAATCGAAGTTGCCGAGCAACTGAAGAAACTCGGCATTGATCCTGCTCAGTTCTTCGGCGGTGGTCAGCAGCCGCACCAGGGACAGGCGAAGCAAGGCGGCGGCACAGGAAAACCAGGAAGGCCCGCTTCGGCACAACGCGGGGCGCGTATTAAAGAAAAGGGAGCACATGGCGGAACACCCCGGACGGTAGTAACGGAAAGCTAACACTGAGGAGATCGAAGAAAATGGGAATCAGAATCAAGGCCAGCAGCAGCTACTATGTCACAGAATCGAGTGTTGACCTTCCGGCAGACTCAGCCGACGTAGATTCACTGGTGCGCTCCATGCGCACCAATGGGAAAGTTGTCGCCGTCTACAACGGCGGCAACATCCAGGGTATGACGATCGAGCAGCGCACAAGGATCTCATCGGAGGCGTCTGACGACAAAATTAGAGAGATTTTAGGGATTGTTTCAAGAAAATTTAACGGGAACGAAAAAAGTGCTTGACAGAATTTCGTTTCCCGCCTATAAATCGTAATTGAATCACGCGAGCTTAGCCCTCCTTCTGGGAATCAGCGACGGCTTGGAACCGAACCGGCTCCAAGCCGTTTCGTTTTTCATAGCCCAATCGAAGGAGAAGGAAAATGGCAGGCAAAAAGCGTCACATCGCCAAGAAGGAAGAGCACGTCAAGAAGGTCCATCACCCCCGGAAGGCGACCCACCGCCGGAAGGCAACCCACCACAAGACCATGGTGAAGGCATAACCGTAGCTGCATCTGGAGGGAAGTAAGTGGCTACGACGCCCACGCCAGTAACGGCTCAAGGACAAGGGGGAACGCCTCCCGCAAGAAGCGCTCCCTCTCCCTCCCAGGGCCAAGGTCAATCCACACAGCAGTCCGAAGCCACCGGCATCCAGAGGCTCTTAGCCAACTGGTACCAGGTTGCCAAGCAAATGGCATCGGCTGACCCGCGCCTCGCTTCTGGCGCAGAAAAAGTCGCACAAGGAATTCAGGAAATGCAGACGGCGCTCGTCACGCCGCCGCAGCCTACGCCTATGGCGCAGCAGCCGCAAGTCTGACGAGAGGAACGAGTCCAGATTCATCGCCATCAAGTTTTGCAACGTTGGCAGCCAAGGAAATTATCCGAACGTTGCCGGGGACGTAGCCAAGTGAAGGAACAATGCGGTCAACGCTAGCCCAAGATCGCCTGACAGGTCCAGAGAAGTAATCGAGTTTGATGCCAAACACGGAACAAAATTCGGGCAGAGGCAAAAGGTCCTCAGCGGTAATTGAGAACGGAACGCCACTCTCCTTCGCTCTCACCTTGCAGCGCGTAAGGGCCCTTCTAGTCCAGTGCCTCTCTGGGTTTTTGAGCAACTTAGCTTTGTCGTTTTCGGCTATTTTGGCGGCGTGCTTGCGCTTGTATTCGCGTTGTGTTTCTCTGATCCTTTCTCGGTTGGACGCATGCCAACGCCTTATTTTGGCATTTACTTTTTCTCTGTTGGCCGCGCTCCACCGCCTCGTTAGCTCGCGGTGCCGTTCCAAATTGTTGTGCGTCCATTCTCTATTTGCCTCGCCGTGGCAGAACTTGCACCAACTAGTTAGGCCATCCTTGGACGTTTTGGATTTTGGGAAAGAGGAGATTGGTTGTGGTTTCCCCTCAAAATGGCAAGATTTGTTGGAACACACTTTCGTGGCACCGTTAGATCGTGGCAAATCGCTATCCTCCAACCACTTGGGATACAAGGAATCTTATATCACCAAGTGGAATTCATCAACAGTTAATCAAGTGTCAACCTAACTCCGGGAGAGACAAAGATGACCGTGCAAGAGATATTACTTCAATCCGGTTTCACGAAGGAACAGATCGACGCGCTCACCAAGGAGCAGTTGAAGCCCTTCGAAACCTTGCTTACGGAGTCGACCAACGCGAGAGTGAAGGCTGAGGCCGACATGAAGGCAGCGCAGGACGCAGTAGCGAAGGCCGAAGCGGATCGCAAGGCCGCAGCAGATGCATTGGACAGGGTTCAGCTTGAGGGTCGCTCGAACGTGGACTTCTACGAGAGCAAGATAGTCCCCGGCCTGACTGGTTGGCAGAACGAGAAGAACGACCTTGCTTCGAAGCTCGCAAACGCTGAGGCGATGGCTGCCTTCTACAGAACGCAGAACGAGAAAGCGCGCGAAAGCGGCTTTGTCGGAACCGATGCGCCGACCTTTACGCCGCCGGCCGCCCCTCCCCCCGACCCGAAGCAGCCCGCACGCGACGGCAGTGGACGGTACGTTCCAGGTTCAAGTGGAAGCCCGGTATTCGAAGGCGGCTTCGATCCAGAGGCATTCAAGCGGGAAGCCGCGGACGCGACGATCGAGCTTGAAAACCTGCGCTGGAAGTATGGACAGCTTTACGGCGGCGCACCGATGCCGATGGCGCCAAGCGCCCTGATCCAGCAAGCCAATGCGCAGAAGATGTCCGTCTCAGACTATGCGGCCAAGATTTTCAACTTTGCCGGCAAGGAACAGGAAATAGCCGCGACAAACGCGAAGGCTCACGACGACAAGATCGCGGCCGATGCGGTAGCGGCCAAGGCCTCCGAGTATGAGGCCGAAATCAAGAAGATCCGTGACGAGTATGCGGCCAAGGAGCGGCAGCGGATCGAAGGCGGCGGAAACAATCCCGACCTCCGCACGCCGCCAGGAGCAGCAAAGTTCACCGATGTACGCAAGGCTGTAGCCGAAGGAACGCGGCCGGACCCGCTGAAGATGACCGATGCGGAGCGGCGCGTGGCAACACGCCGCCAGATTCACAGCGAAGTATCAGAACGTGAATTGCAAGGCGCAGGAGTTTAGCAGGACGGCGAAAGATGCCGAGTAAGTGACGAGTTTTCCGTAGTTATCTGTTGCAAAATAGATCAGATAGCTACGGAGGAAAAAGAAATGCAGAATTGCACCAGGCCAAATCGCCCCGACTTAGACGCCACCAAGGTGCCGACCGAACTCGACATCGCGTGGGCCGCTGGTATTTACGAGGGCGAAGGCCACTGCCGACTATGCGGCAAGACGAAGCGCGGTTTGTCCGCCACGGTGGTCCAAAAAGACCCAGAGATTCTTTATCGTTTGCGGGATTGGTTTGGTGGTCGCGTAACCGACAATTGCACGGGCAGCGGAGCGCATGTCTGGGAGTGCAATGGTGATCGTGCGAGAGTTTTGCTTGCTTTGGTCTACACATTCATGAGCGCACGTCGGAAAACGCAAATCGACGCGACGAAAGCTCTTGAGTTTCTCGGAGCGGTTTCGCCGTCGAGACTAACCATGGCGCAGTTGAAAACCAAGCTCGAAGAATTTTATGAAGTGCATCGGGCGATGGTAAGGGAGCGTGTGCGGAAGGCAAAGCACGAGCAATATCTCCGCTACCGTTCCCATCCCGGATGGCACGAAGCCGACTTAACAAAGAAGGCGAACAAGCGTAGCACACTGACGAATGAAGAGAAAGAAAAGCAGCGCCAATACCAACACGAGCGCTACCTCTGTCAGAAGCAGGAAAAGGAAGCCAAAATTCTCCAAATGGAGAAGACGGCTTAACGCCGAAAGGAAACGACGATGGCCTTTACGCCAAACGATCCCCTGTTTAATGAGATAGATAGCACCAATTTAGAGTCGGTGCGGAAGAACGTAGTCTTCAACAACTTCTTCGTGGGTACTCCCTTCCTTGAGAAGCTGAGGGTCGCCGGCGTAGCCGATCCGTATCTTGGCGGCGCGGGCATGACTGAGGGTATCTTGTACGGTCGTCCGCAGGGCGCCGGCGTGATGCCTGGTCAAGACATCACGATCACCCGTCAGCAGATCGACACGAAGATGAAGTTCTTCCCGAAGCTGTACGTGTCCTGGTTCCCGATGGACGAGTGGGAAATGGACGACGGCTCCGGCCAGGGTGGGGTGGTGAACTCAGGCCCGGCGAAGATCGCCGACATCTACACGCTCTTCATGGAAGGTCTGGTGATGCAGATCAACACCATGATCGAGATGGATTCCTTCCGCCACGGCCAGCAGTCTTCGGCGACAGTTCTCGACAACCGGATCAAGGTGTCGAACGGCCTCGATGAGGCGTTGAACAATGGAATCGACTACTCGGTGTACGGCAACCGGTATGCCTACTATGGCGGCCAGGTCCGAAATGGCAACATCGGTGTTGCCCTGAACGTGACACCCCTTTATCTCGGCACGGCGCCAAGTACTTTCGCCGGCGGCGGCGTGAGCAATCCGGGGCAGATCAACTTCGGCGCTCTCCAGCGGCTCTGGTCACAGGCGCGGGTGGCCGGCGGCAAGCCGACGCTTGGCATCACCAACGTGTTCGGCTTCGAGGCGATTTCCGTTGCCCTCGACGTTTACCGCCGCGACGTGTCGAACATCAAGCACGACATCCGTTGGGACTCGCTGAACTTCAACGGAGTGGACCTCTTCGCCGATTCTCTGGCACCCTCCGCTCAGGCCCAGTACTACATCGCCATCGGGCCGAACGTTGGATCCGCCGGTAACACGAACCTGGTCGACGGCGTGGGATCGAATACGACCACGGTGCAGTTCACCACCGGTCAATTCACGAACGCAACGACTGGCGGAAATCTGGACTACTCGCCGACGAACAGCGGATTGCCTTCAAACACGACAATCATGCCGTCCGAGTATGTGGCGTTCCTGGAACCGGAAAGTTTCAAGCTGCGCACGACGGACAAGCCGGGATTCGACTTCGGCATCCGCCGGACGAAGTTGCCCTACAATGTGACGGTCGATGCGATCATGATGCGGCTGGGAACGAACCTGTACAACGTCCAGCCACGCCACAATTCCTACGCCTATGGATTCAGCAACTAGGACGCCGGCGTGGAAATGAACTAAGCGGCCAAGAAGCAACTGGCTGCGCAAGAAGAAATTGGTAGTCAAGGAGAACCAAAGATGCCGTGGCTTAAAGCACTACCGACTTGGCTTGCAGTGAATAACTGCAATTTCACGAGTCCCACCGCCCTGACCGATTCGTATACTGGCCAGCCGTACACTGGTGGCCAGATCAACGTGGGCGACTACACGGACTTCGACAACGAAACTGCGAGCACCCTTTCGTATACGACCAACGGCACGCTTTTCGCCGGTCGCTATCGCTACGTGCAGGTCGACTCCAGCGCGACGGCCGCGAATGTGAAGACGGGAACGGTTGGCTATCTGCGCAAGGGAACCTCGGTTTCGTCCGTGCGGATCACCGGTGCTGGAACTGGCCAGACCGATGGCACGTATCCGATCGCTGGCGTTGGCGGCGGCGGTGTGGGTGCCCTGGTTTCCGTTACGATCAGCGGTGGCCTTGTCACCGTTGCGACAGTGGCGCAGGGTGGCTACGGATACGCGACGGAGCCCACATTCACGATCGCCGAGGGCGGCACGCCGGGCACGCTGCAGGCGCAGTTGAACTCGGCGCTGAATCTGGTCACGAGTTATGACCAGGCGGTCACCAACGGCTTCGGGCCGGGCGCAGTGCGGCAGGTGGTGTTCCTGAACTCGATCACGCCGGGCAACTACGGCTTTGTGCAGGAAGACGGAATTGCGACGGTGCTCGGCAACGGAACGATTGGCACCGCAGCCGAAGGCAACTGGGTCAATTCGACGACCGGTGGCACCGTGAACGCTACAGCAGCCAGCGGCGGTCCGACGGGTTCGACGATCGGCAAGGCGATCGATCTTCCGCTGGCCTCGAACCTGTTCAAGATTTACCTGACGGCAGCCGGAGTCTGCGGTTAATCCGGAGCGTAGCCCGGAGAAGGAGAAAGCAGCATGCAGCTTACATTGCTCAACGGCTACCCGGATCTGATCGGCAGACGGCAGGCCTTCGTCGGCTACGGCAACGGTCCAAGTAACTACACTGCCGGTGCCGACGATCCGGTCGTGATCCCCGGTTTCGAGCGCTACATCGATGCCATCGCTGGAGGAGTGATCTCGACAGACGGTACGACGGTCGCGATTGCTCATCCGTCGGGGCACGGCGCACGTCAGACATGGAACCTGCAGTACTACGTCGCATCTTCGATGGCGCAGGCCTCAGGTAATCTCTCCGCTAAAGTCTTCCAGGTCGGAGGATGGTGCGGGGAATACTAAACTTTAACGAGTGTTCTCCTCCCGGGGAACTTATTCAAGAGCCCTCGGCGGTTGCCTGCCGGGGGCTTTTGATCGAAAAGGGGTAAAAGGCCGTGGCACTCAACAACATGATCCAGCAAATGTTGGGCATCCCAGGGATGAGTTATGGCCTTGCGAAAACATTCATCAACGAAGCCTTCCAAAAGGTGCAAAACGAGCAAATTTGGAGTTGGCAGATCAAACAGGGCGAGTGGCTGACACCGCCGTTGCTTGGAGGACCGAATACTGCTTTCCTGAGCCCCGGCACGATCACGGTAGCAGTCAATTCCACACAGATTCTTGGTGACGCGGTGGCGACCCAGGCGTGGGTGACAAACGTCCCGAATCCATCGCTTCTCACGCAGCAGCAAATCCGCATTCCCTACTACAGCCTCTACGACATCATCTCGATCGGAGCCGCGGGAACCGTCGCTTATCTGAGTATCCTGACAGCCGGTAGTGGCCAGACGCCAGGGACCTACACGGTGAACGGTACAGGCGGGAGTGGCTCAGGAGCACAAGCTACGATTGTGGTGAATTCAGACGGCACTGTGACGTTGGCACCTACGATCACGAACCAGGGAACCGGATACACAAACACAGTCGGCGGGCTGCCGACATTCACGCTCGCAGCCGGAGGAACTCCTGCGACGTTTTCCGCTGTGCTCAATGCGATCCTAAACATCAACCGACCGTGGCTCGATCCAGCTCAGACCAACGGAAACTATTTGATCTACCAGGCCTACTATCCGGCGCCCGCAGGATTCAAGCGCATGTGGGCTGTGCGTGACGTGACGAACAACAACAGCATGGACTTCTGGTCGAAGACACAGGTGGACTTAGCGAATGATGACCCACAGAGGACGATCTTCGACCAGCCATACTTCGTTGTTCCGTACGATCAGGACACGCGGCCGGGGAGCGCGACCTACGGTCAGTTGCGCTACGAGCTTTGGCCGCATCCGATTTCTCAGCTCCCTTACCCATTTACCGCCCAATGCAACTGGCCCGCGCTTAGTCTGCCGACGGACACGCTCCCCTATCCATTGACGGAAGAGATTGTGAAGTTTCGGACACTGGAGCAGATCGCGCTCTGGAAGGAAAGCCAGAAGGGAGATGAGCAGGAGCGTGGGTCCGGCGCCAACTGGCAATTCCTGACGGCGGCCAACCGGGCAGAGTACAAGGACGATTTGAGGAATATAAGGATCATGGACCGGCAACTCGTTGAACTCTATTTCGCGAAGGCGCAGAGGGTTCCGCCGTTCTTTGGCGAACCATTTGCCACGGTCAATGGTTCCGTGAACGTTGGATGGTTTTGATTATATGTCACTTACGAGCAGAATATGCAAACTCTCCGTGGTACTCAGGCTCAGCAGTCTTGCGAGCTTCTATTGCCTGTTGCTTCGTAGGAAAGTAACCGAGGTACTTGCGCTTCCCATCTCGATTCACATAGGCTCCCCACGTTTTGGTTCGTTTATGCAGGTAGACGCCAGTGCATCCGCTGGTGTTGTTCGCGAAAACTCCACGATTCATCGTGCTCTCACTATGCGTTACGACCCGGAGGTTACAGAGACGGTTATCCAACGTGTCACCGTTGCGGTGGTTGACCTCTATTTTAGGGTCATCAACGCCCATCAGAAACCGATGCAGGAGTGGTCCCCCGTGGTTCCCTTTGGCGTAGTAGCTATGCGTGGATTCGCACCACTGAGCGTTCCAGTTCCGCTCCATGACAGTTTCGTATTTGAACACGTCAATGAGTGTCTTCTGGCCTTTTGTCAAGGCTACGTACTTGATAGACTGGTCAGGCGGTTGAACAACAGGCTCGCGTGGCATGCGACGCTTGGCCATGGCTTTACCTCGAATGAAGCTGCGGCGTTCAGCCGCATTCCCATTTTAGCAGCAATTTTAGGCGCAGCCACTGGCGTCGAGGAGCATATATGTACGTAATCACAACCACGATCGCGACGACCGGGGCGGCACAGCGAGTCTACTCGCGTACTGTTCCCTACCGCAACGCCCGTTTCCAGACGGCGACTATGCAGAACCGCGGATCGAATTCGATGACAGTCGGCGATTCCAGCGTGACGACGACGAATGGGATCCAACTCACAGCGTCAGGCAGTCTGATTTCCACGCAACCAATGGCTGGCATCAGCGACCTTCAGGATTTCTGGGTCATAGGCACGGCAGGCGACGTGCTGGTAACGATGGTCTTTCCATAGGAAGAGGAATTGGCAGTGAAGAAGCTAATTTTCGCTCTCGTTTTCGCAGCGCTTTCGGTTCTGCCGGCGCGCGCCCAGTTGGGGACTCTCCAGGGGTTCTGCGACAACGGCGGCGTGAACTCAGTGACGTCCGGACTCCCGTCGAGCAACTTCCTGCAGGGAAATATCCCTCAGTGTACAGTGAGTATTTATTACCACGACACGACAACTCTCGCGCCGATCTTCGCAGGGGAAAGTTCGACCGGCACATTGAAGAGTGTCCAAGTAACGGCCGGAGGATCCTACAGCGTCTGTCCAACGGGCGTGAGTTTCAGCGGGGGGGGAGGATCCGGCGCTACTGCGACTGTCTCATGTACAAGCGGGGCCGTCGTTTCAGTCGCGGTAACAAATCCAGGGGGTGGATACACAACGGCGCCATCGGTATCTTTCACGGGTGGCACGGGAAGCGGGGCATCGGCTACGGCCACGATTGTCGGTGATCTGACGAATCCGTTCACGGCAAATGTGGACGGCAGTTGGCGCGCGTGGGCTTCGATCGCAACGGGCTATGACATAACATTTAGCGGCGGCAATTCACCTAATTCCTATACTCAACCGAGAACAGTCGTAAATGTCTTTCCGAATGCCTATGGAGGGACTGCCTACACGATTATCGAGGCGAATGGAACAGCAAGCGCACCGACGAGTCCAGTAAACTTCGTGAACACCTCGCAGGTCGATTTCAGTATCTCTGGAAATCAGATCGGTGCGTCAATCAATGCAAGCGCGCTATTGGCCCTCCAACATGAGGGAATAGCAGTTACGGATCAAACATTGATGAACTGGCACAACACGCCAGCTAACCTAAGTGGCGGCTCATTAGATGCCGGATACCAGCCTGTCAACTTTAAGACAGATACGATTGGCGGATGGGCAGCGGAGACCGCCAGTTTAGCAGCGAGCCAGCAGATCTTCTTCCCGACAGCCGACCCACTCGGCACGCAGCATATCATCCTGTGGCCGATTACAACCCCTACAAGCAGCATCAGCGGTGGCGGCGTCGCTTACAGTTCCTTTGCGCCTTTTGTGGGATCGGCCAGTGATTACACGTGGAACACAGGAAGCACTCACGGAGCGCTGATCTGGACGGGCTTCGGCGTGCTGGGAAGCGGTACGGCGGGTCTGCCATCCTACATCCACTCAACCAACGTGACTTCGGTCTACTGGGGTTTCACCGGAGCTTCCGTTTCGGACTACCTGACAACAAACGAAATTGGCGGATACAACACTGGAAGCCCGATATGTTCAACAGGGAGTTGGGTGCCAAATGTCAGCCCAGGTGGACTGTGGTTTCAACAGCCCTTGTACAATTCCGTTCCCTATACAGGTTCCACTGCGCAAACACTCAATTATGCAACTGCTACTTGTTCGATCTCTTCGGCTTCGGGAACGGAGTTCACCAATCCTGCTGGCCTCATTAGCGGCGTTCCGTACATGATTGTCTACTATACGACCGATCCCGCGCCGCCGGTAACTTACGCCATCAACGTAGAGCCTCCTTTAGTCTATGCGAACAACGAGCTTTCTCTTGGACTCCCCTTTGATTCCGCAGCCGATACTGGCAGCGTCAACGCCTATGCGGTGACTCTGCCTTATTGGGGCGTATCGACCGGCAGCACGGTGAAATTCACCACCGCCAATGCCAATACCTCAGCCGCTCCGACGCTGACCGTCTCAGGCTTAGGGTCATTCACCGGCATGACCGCCGCGACCATTGTAGGACCGATGGGCCTGCCGTTATGTGCTGGAGATATTCCAAACAACTCATCTATCGGGGACGCTGCATTCGTGATTTTCGGCTCGGACGGCAAGTGGCATCTCCAAAATCCCCATGTCTGCCGCTATTCCACTGGAACGACGTTGCAAGTCGCTAATGCTGGCACGACCGGCACGACCGCCAACACCCTTACCAAACTGACCGGAGCGCCTTCAACCGCAGTCATTACAGCGACCACGGACACGAGCGGGATTGTTGGGGTGACGGTTACGGGAGCAGGAACGACTGGAACAGAGACCATTCAACTCAACGGGCAGGCCAGTCTTGTCCTTGATGGCGCAACGACCGCTGGCGACTACGTACAGACTTCCTCGACTACGGCAGGCAACGGGCATGATGCTGGAGCAACGTGTCCTGCGTCTGGACAGGTGATAGGCCGGGTGCTAACCACGAACGCGGCAGGGGGAACCTATGCTGTGAACTTAGGGCCGAACGGGTGCGGAGGGTCGGGCGGCAGTCTTCCTTCTGGCACCACCAATCAACTTCTTTATTATGCGAGTGCGGGAGTAACTGTCACACCCCTTAATCTAGGCACGAATCTTTCCATCACTAGTGGAACGCTGAATGCCAGTGGAGGGGGAGGAATCGCGCTTCAAAACGCAGGGACGCCTTTAGGGACAATAAATACTCTAAACTGTTCAACCGGCCTCACTTGCACCTATTCATCAGGGACAGGGACAATCGTTGCTGGTACTGGCAGCGCTCCCGCTCCATTTTCTTTTATATTTTCATCTTACGGAGTTCTCACCCTGCTTGCCGGAAGCGGAGGGAGCGGGTATACGGGCACAGGAACTTGCACATTGTCTGGCGGAAATTTGTACAGCGGCACGGCGGATACGTGCACCGTCACGCTTTCCGGCGGAGTAGTCCAGTATGCGCTGATAGGGACGGCTCAATATACGGTTCCTCCGGTACTTACATTTAGCGGCTTCACTGGAGGAACAGGGGCCGTGGCTCCCACAGTGGGAATAGGAACGGAGACGATCAATGCGTATGCTACGGGAAGCGTAACTCCTACCTACACTGGAACCGATGCTGCCGTGGTGGTTCAGAGTGCCTTAAATTCTCTCCAGTACACGGGTGGAACGCTGTTCTTCAAGTCCGGCTGGTACAACTGTGATTCCGTCACGACCGAAACTGTTTCCTACACAACGACGGATTACTGCTTTGGGATTCCAGCCACGAACTTAGGCGCGAGTTATCCTACTTTCCGCATAATCGGAGAGTCTTCCATGGGCGGCTCTCAGAACGCTCCAGCAACTAGCGGCGTCGTATTTAACGTGACACCGGCAGCGGTGACCGCAGCAGGCACAAATAGCCTCGCGGCGTGGTGGGGCAGGCCAAGCACAGCATTTAACTCGTATTATCCCAACAGTGCCACGCTCTATTGGGGCGACCGGATTGAGATGCAAGATATATCGGTACAGTTTCCGAACAATGGAACTGCGAACCTTCAGGGAATCAACATGCTGGAGGAGACCTATCTTGTGACTAACCGCGTCATGGTAGGGTTTGTTACGCCGCCGACTGCGGTAGGGGCGTCGGGAGACGTTGGAATCATTACAAACGGTAATCAGTCGGACGGAACCGACCTGCGCGACACTTGGATCGAACCGGGATTTGATAGGGGTATCGACATAAACACCGAACATTCCAACATGAAGGCCGTGATGGTTTACCACGCCACCACCGGCTTTGCCTACGGAGAAGACGCGAGTAGAAACGGTGCGGGCATCTTAAATACCAGCGAATGGTCGAACGTTCATTGCTATGCAACGATCCATTGTATTGTGGCGGGAACGCACATAAACTCCGGGGCGCAGCTCGATATAGTTGGGCTAAATATTGAATATGAAACATCTGGAGCGTGGACCTATGTGGACGGCTTCACGACCGGAACAGCCTTGGGCGGCACCGTGTTATGGGCTGACACTCTCAACGGGGCTGTTGGAACCCTGGCTAGTCCATTCCCCACGGGATCAGGGCAAAACTATTTCTCTACCAATGAGACAGTAGGCGCTTCTAGCGCAGGAAATACCGCGTCCGTTGCAGGCACGGCAAGCCAGTTCCCTCAAACCTATCTTTGCCCAAACATCTTGACAGGAAATAGTTGCAATTGGTTTATCGGTGCGAATAAATCAGCGCCCGACGGCGCTTATATTTCATGGCACAACGTAGGCGGCACGGGTAGCGCAAGCAATCAACTTTCAATCAATCCGGCGTCCTCTTCCTATTATCTGGATGGATTGCAGATAACAGGAGTTACTACGAACCTGGTTGGAGAGACACAAGTTGTTTTAGAAAACCGCAACGATACCGTGGGGCAAATCACGGCCAGCCTCTTCAACCGTACCGGAGCAAATGGCATGTTCCTGCAAAATCAAGGCGCGGCGCTCGATGATTTCGGATTCAGAAATTCAACGAATGTAGGATACAACTTCAGGTGGGAGGGAAGGAGCGCGAGCGTCAGGAACTCTCTGAACACAAACGGCGAGTTCCAATTTTTAGATGCCACCGACACCGGCTGTACTTCAAGCCCTTGCTTCTTTGGCGAAGTCGGCAATGCGATCACGCAATTCGAGGAACCCCTGAGGACAACTCCTACCACTTACTCGACTTTACCGACCTGCGCGGCAGGAACGGAAGGTTCACAACGGGCGATAACGGACTCAACTACGGCGACCTGGGGAGCTACAATCGCGGGAGGCGGAACAACTCATGTTCTAGCTTATTGCGATGGCACACACTGGACGGTCATGGCGATGTAGGAGCGATGGATTCGGACGGCGGGGCCATGGCGTGAACCTGACGTCGGGGGAAGCGAGCTTTCAGATGTTGAGCTATTTGATTCAGTAAGCGCCTAGATGCAGTAATAGCTCAGACCCGATGAGGGTTGGCGCATTTCGATCAAGGGGCCTTGGGGGAATGGAGAATCAGGAGGACGCGGTGCTGAGATTGAGATTCGCGTGGCTTGCCAAGGCTCTCTGGGCCGTTGGCGGGGCTGCGGTCACCTTTCTGGCGTTGGTGCTGCCTCGTGTCTACGATGTCGGAGCAATCACCACGCAGCGGAATGACAAACTGGAGCAGGTCCAGCAGCAAGTCATCGAGCTACAGGGCCAGCTCTACCGCGTGGAAACAGAAGTTGAATGGCTGGTCAGGCATTCCCCTGACGCCAAGGAAGCCCCACTCGTGTCCCCGGAATCGGGACATTCGTGGCTGAGCCACCCCAACATGACGCGCAACTCGGCGCCGCAGTCGTCCGAGGCGCCGGCCAACTTTGAATCTATTGCAGGAGGACTTCGTTGACCACTACCAGCACCGATCCGCAACCGAGTGACCCGGCGACCGGCTATCCATTCCCGGTTCCCGATCAACCGCAACCTGCCGCCGTGCCTGAACCTGAGCCAGAAGAAGAAGACGAGGACGAGTAGTTACCATTGTTACTCTTGATTTTTCTGTCAAAATAAGCATACGGTTGGTTTATGAAGGCTCGAAGGCTTGAGATCGCGTTGGGGCTGCTCGAAGACGCGATTCACTCTAGCATGAGCCTGGAAGCGCAACTGGAGAGAGCAGCGCAGGCGCTCTGGCCGCATGAATGGAGGCGGCTGGTGGAGATCGCTCTGATCGAAGCGGACGAGAGAATCAAGGAGGGCGAATGATTGAGGACATTGTAGTGGGGATTCTCGGACTACTGACAGGAGCGGCCGTCGCCTTAGCCGTGACGATTGCGCTGCACGATGCGATTGGGAGGGCAATGCGGTGAAGCTCGACATCAGCCATCGCAGCGCAGCCATCATCATCATCCTCTCGCTGGACGTGATGTTCTTTCTTACGTGGCTGGGGGTGATGCTACTGGGGATGCACAACGCGCCCTTGCAGGATGTCGCCACGAAGGTCTTTGGCGTCTTCATGGGCGCAAACAACTCACTCTTCCTGATCCTCAACACGGAGGCCAGGAAGGAAGAAAACCCTACACAGGCGGTGAAGCCGCCAGAAACGAGCCAAAAATGAGCGCCAATCCGGTTCAACCGCTCCCACCCGCAGAGTTTCAAGCCGCTTTCGATCCCGATAAGAATTACTTCCGCCGCGCCGCCGTGAGCCTTGACGACATGATTAACGCTCTGCTCGACGGCAACAACGACGAAACCATTTCCAGCCGCATGGCGCGGTGGGCTACCGAGCATGGTGGATGGAAGAGAGACGTTGGCGCGGCGGTATGCCGGGGATTGAATGTCCTCAGCGCGGATCACGGCGCGAAGGCGGAAGCGGCGGACTTAGGCCGCGCGGAGCTAATCGTCAAGACCGAGGAAGCCACACCCACGGTGCAACAGGAGGGACAGTGAGAACCAGAGCATTCATCTACGGCATTCCGGCGGCGGCGCTACTGAGCGTGATGGCATTCGGGCAGAGCGTGCCCCCTGCCCCCACGCCCTTGACGGACATCTACGGTGCTGGCGCGGCCTACTCGACCGGCGCAACCCCAGGCTCAGTCCCGGTGGCCGTGAACGCTTTCGAGGCCCACTTGATCCCGGCGAAGGACAACACCCGGACCTACAGCTACACGACCCTGTTCCTGGTGCCGACCAAGCAGACCTCGACGGTGACGAATGCGGACGGGACAACCACCACGACATCCTTGACCGTCTTCTCGAAGGACATTGGCGTTGGAGCGGCGGTCAAGGTGCTCGACATTGGCCCTCACGGAATCTATGCGACCGCGACTGGCGGACCATCGTGGACCGGGACGGATACCTCCTGGCAGTTCAACTACGGCGCAACCGTGCCAATCCGCATCAAGAAGACCAATTACTACCTGTTCCCGATGGTGACCGGAGTGAGCGGCGGAAGCGCGGTAGGCGGAACAAAGGTGATGTTCCTGCTGGATTTCGCCTGGGGCAGGTGACAAGTTTGCGCGGCCCAAGGGCGTTGCGGCGAGCTTCCTGTTGCGCCGTGGGTAACCAAAGGGCGAGAGCCTGAATGCGGGAGGCCGCGCAAAGCATCTGAGGCATCATGGACCTCACCACCCAAGTTCTGATTCTCGCCCTCGTCATTGTGCTGGTAGCCAGGGGCCTGTTGTGGATTTGGGAGAAGATCAAGGATCGGGAATGGTGAAATACTACGCGGCGCTGATTACAGCCCTATGCGCCCTATGCGTGTGGGGCTGTTTTGGGTTGACACGGCACATCATCGCGGCGGTGGATAGGTGGGGGAATGCGGCCCCAGACCTCGCTCAGACCGTGGATGCAATCAACCGGCCTTGCGGGGGCGGACGCCCGTGCGGTTTACTTGCCAACGTCAACAAGACATTCGCCAAGGTGGGTGACGCCATCGTGACCACGCAACTCCAGGAACGGGCGATCACCCCGCACACCGTTAGTGCGATGGACACGTTCAAGGATGCGGCTACGCGCCTGGGGGGAACGGCGGATGCGCTCACAGGAACCGCCAACGCTGGCACAGAAACGCTCCAGGAGGCCACGAGCACCCTGGGTGAGGGGAAACGGGCCATCGCCGCCATGCCGCCGCTCCTGGATGCCTATACGCGCTCCGGCAATGACCTGGACGCGCTGCTCGCGTCCAAGAGCCTGTCGGACGCGCTGGATAATCTTCGGGATACGACCAAGAGCATGGCGGGGGTAAGCAACAACTTGGACCTCATCAGTGGGGACTTCCATCATTGGGAGCAGCCTTTTATGAATCCCGTCCCATGCAAGCAGACCAAGCACCCGGAACGCTGCAAGTGGGGCAGGATCGGTAAAGGTATAGGTGCCGCTACGGTCTTTACTGGTAGAGTGGGACAGACCGCGCTGCCGATTGTGATGAGATAGGAGGGTGCCGGTCGTGGCCGATTTCGACATTTGCTTTCCATTTTTGCTTGGCAACGAAGACTGGACGCCGCCGCGCTACGAGGCGATTTCGGACCCCACTCAATCTGATCCTTCGGCGTTGGCGCTTTCCGGCATCAATTCGCATTACTGGCCAGAGGATTTCGCCGCGATCGTCGCGCTTCCAAAATCCGCGCGGCCCGAAGCGGTCAAGGCGTTCTACGAACGACGGTACTGGAGCAAATGGTTGGCGGCAATCGACTCTAACCGTGTTGCTGCCATGATCCTCGATTCCAGCGTCAACCAAGGAGCGGGGGTTGCCGCTAGATGTGCGCAGATTGCGGCAGGGCTGCCTGAGAGCGAACAGGATGGTATGTGGGGGCCACGGACGGTAGCGGCGGTCAACGGCGCGGCGCCGGCGGTCCTGGCCCCGGCTTTCGTGGAGGCTCGTTGCGCGGCTTATCGCAGGGTTGGCAGTCCATCGCTTCCTGAATGGCTGGCGCGTGCGCAGAAGATCCCAAATTTCGAGTGAGGATAGGAGGATGCGCGGTAGCCAGAGCAGGAAGGCCAGTTTAACCGCTGGCCTTTTCCTTTGGGAACGGGTAGCAGCGGTATCCATCTGCGGGATGAACTCTTACGCCAACGCCAAACATTTCACGGCAGAGAACAAATGCCAGCGCCGATTCCCAATTCCATCCTCTCGAATCATAGAAGTCTATAAGTTCCCTTGCTTCGCGCATCAGGTCAGTATCCATTGTGATATTTCTCCCGCGTTAGCGGCCTTTGCCGTCAGTCCCCTATCTGATTTACGCGCCTGAATACCAGTTCCCCGCACCCTTTGCAAGTGTTCTTGTAGACAATTTGCTGCCCTTTATCCAGTGGCGCTCCCCGTCCGACGCCCATCAGAAACAGTTGCTCCTGCACATGCACGCGGGAAATCTCTTCCCATTTTGCCGGATCGAACGTATGCCGATGAAACCAGTTCATTTCCCCTCCAGACGACCCGGTTGCTCCTTCAATTTGGCGATCAGGCCGAGACGGTAGATTTCGGCACTCTCTTTTGTCAAGCCATTGATTTGGATGGCGTCGCCGTCGAGAACTTCCCACATCAGCCCTTCGCCGTGCCGTTCGCGTATCGTCACGCGCTCCTCCGGCGTCTTGGGCGCGGGACTGATAAGTGCATCGCGCATCTTAGTGGCAGCCCAACTGTAGCCTTTTTGCACCAGCCAATCAACCGCCGCATTCACGCATACGAGGGCAGCGACGGTCATATAACCGCGTTGGCTTGCACTTGTATCATCCGTACTCGAATACGCGTGCTCCATGCGACTCACCAGATCGCCGCTGACTGGCTCCGGCGCGTACTGAAGATATGGCGCGGCGGATTGCACAGCTTGGCGCATATCTTTTTTGTGCGATTCGTGGGCACACTGCCATTCAAAGTTATGACTGTACAACGCTTCGTAGGCGGCCTGTGCCGCTTTCTCGATTTGCTCATCTGTCAGTTTCATTTCCCCTCCAGCCTTTTAGCGGCGTCGGCCCATGCTTCAGCTTTAGTCGGCAAATTCTCATGGCTCAAGCAGACGTGATCCATCACCCTTTTCGTTGGAACAATAGGCAACATCGAGAGAGACGCGATCTGCCATAGCCCCTCGTATCCAAATGCGAAGGCATCCGGGTACTCCTTCTTCACCTTCTGCTCGTCTGTCAACATTGCTTCTCCTTCATTTCCTGCTTGTGAAGCCGGTGCCAGCGTTGACGTGCGGCGTTGCTATAATCAAGAGGCCCGATTGCTCCGCAAGAGCACTTGCCATGTCCGAGGGCTGGGTTCACATCTCTCCATTCGCGCGGCATTCCTTCGTCCCGGTAAGGCCATCCTTCCTGGAGCAGTGCGTGCCCCTTCACCAGCGTCTTGCCACGGTTGCTCATTTTGCGCATCCTGTAGACGATCCCCCACATCTCCTCCAACTGCTCCCCCGTGCACTTCGGGCACGCCCGCGAACTCGTGCCCACCGCATCGCAGGTCTGGGAGCGCCAAGCGTTGCAGAGATCGATATAATTCGGCAGCGGCTCCGGGCGCATCCGGTCGAAGAAGATGCGCCAGCGGGAGTGTAGCCAATGGCGTCTCATGATCGCAGTTTCCTCATGCGTTCGTACATTGCCTTGGCTGGACGCTCGCCATAATAGTCTCCGCCGGAGCAGGATAGTGGCCAAACGCTCTCTAACATCTTAGTCAGTTTCTCCCAATTCGCAGCCAATTTAGGCCATGAAGAATTAGGATACCTGTCTCCCAACTCAGAGATACGAGGACGCCAGTCCGGAAACAGTTTCAGCAGCCAGTAGCAGCGCAGAAAATCGCTCGGATCGGATGGAGCCGATGGATGCTTAGGGCAACTACCTACGACGAAATGCGCCCATATCGTCACGGAGGAAGCTCCCGTTTTACTACCGATAATCCAGTCCAAAGCCGCTTGATCTACTTGGCGTCTCACTTGGGCCGTCCTTTCTGCACGCCTATACGGAACGCTTCGATAATATCTTTATCTATGTAGGTTCTTTTAATGGTGACAAATTCATCTGGACGTTCTTTCCTACCGTAGAGCATCTCCTCAATTTCTTCCGGCATTTCCGGCTCCGGCTTTAGAAACATGCAGCGCTGCCATGCGATCAGAATCTGCTCCAAGTCGCAAATCTGGTGCATCTCTGTGACTTGTTCATCTGTCGGCACGCGCGGGTTCTCGCTTATCCAACGCAGTACAGCCTCCGTGACCCGAACCGCCCCGTTCGTATATTGCTCGGCGGGGTCGCAGGTTGCACGCCAAGTCTCATACGCTTGACGCGCTACCGCATTCAACTCTTCTGGCACTTCGATCTGCTTATTATGGCTCATTTGATCCTCGCTTTCACCCGGCTCCGTATGAAGTACAGCGCACAGGCATGGTTGAACGTCAGATTCTTCGAGCGCAACTCCTGCCGGATCGCGGTCAGGATGCGCTGCTTGATTTGGCGGTGACCGGTCATCTCCGCTCCTTAATCACCATCCAACCCCCAATACTCATCCATTCGGCGTCTTACTTCTCTCAAGATATAAAGCTGTCCTTTACCGTATGTACTGTGAGGATTTCTGCTTGAAGTTAATAATTCGACGATCTCAGCGATCCTGTCGTACTCTTCGATGGCACCACCGAGTGCTGCGTCGCGTCTAATCTCTTCGTCGGTTCGCCCTTCGTTACTCACACCTGTTCCTTCGCCTTCTCGATGATCTCTACCGATCGCTTAAGTTGACGGCGGCTAATTGTGAAGCAGTGGCTTGCGGCCGATTTGTTATCCTCGGAGACGTAAACCTCCAGACCTTTTGGCGACACGTAAAACCAAGCATCTCCGGGGCCGCTGGCCAGCCTAGCTTTTCGACATCTGCGCATTCCTTTAGGCAAGCTCATTTTAGGCGGTCTCCTTCGCTGCGCGGGCTGCGATAAGCCTCTTGAATCGTACTGGCATTGAATCTACGCTCAACCTTCGCAAACAAGCCATTTCTTCATCACTCACCGGCGCACTCAGCCGTTGCACTTGGGCCTTATGCGCATCTCGTTCCCGCATCAGGCCAACCACCATTCTGGCAAGTGATTCCTTCGTCTCGTTCTCCATCAGTTCGTTCCAACAAGCACCTGCGTATTTGCCATGCTCGCTCATTTCTGGTTCTCCACCTTCGCGCTCTCGAACATTCTTAGCCTCCCCGATAGCGGCGCGAACGGCCAGTAAAGCATCAGTGGATATTTTCACATTATGCATTGCCGCATCAACGGATGAGCCATCAGCTCCGTTCCAGTATTCGTTAATGTCGATAAAGTCTTGTTCTGCGGCCTTCAGCGCCTCCAGCAGCATGTTGTTGGCAGACTTTAGCCGCTCGATCTCCGCATCCTTGGCGGCGATGGCGGCTTCGGTCTTGATCGCATCCTGCTCCGCACCGTAGGTTGCCGCAAAAATATCGGGCTTGCAAGGGTAAAATTCCCCCTTAATCCCCTTGATGATCCAGTCCCCTGCGCTTACGACATGGAATCCACGACTGCTTTCAAGCGTCTGGATGCACGGCTGACCTTCGCTGTTATGGCACCATGTCCATCCGCCCATGAACTCGCTCAGAGCGTTGTCGTCCTCCAGACCGTTCCACTGCATCGCCTCAATCGTGATGGGCTTCTTGGTGAACCTCTGGATGCTCATTCCTGCTCCTTCCACCCCTTCAGTAGATCCGCGAGTTGCGATTCGAGCGTAACCAGAACGCGCCTGACGATATTACATTTCTCACAATCGCAATACGGCTCTCCAAGAAATTTTGAACACCAAGCGATCTCCTTCCGCTTAAGCGGGATCGCCTCTTCGTGCTGGACAGTGAACTCGGCTGCAAGCACGCATCCCCTCTCCGCGGAGTCGTAGGGACCCGCCCTAAATCGCCCCCGTATCGTCACCCAAAACCCATACTCATCCTGAGAGATGAGGCCATGGAGAATCTCTACGTCCGTCCACCTGCTGTGCAAATACTCCTCGGCCGTCATCCCAAGTTCTTCCCAGCGCGTCATAGTCCCCCCTTCTTTTGCTGCATCTTCCCAAGCATAAGCTAGTTTTCCTGCGCTTTCAATAAGAAAGTTTCACCGGAGATCCGCGATTTCGTTGTAGGATGCTCTCAGGAGTTTCGAGATGCCCGTCGAACATTTCCAGAACAAGAAGGCTGAAATGAAGAATTTGGCTTTCCGTCACATGGCAGCGGTCCCGTATACAGCGACGACTGCCTGCATTGGAACCGGCAAAAACGAGCGCTGTCATCGGGTGAAGCACAGCGACAGCAAGTCGCGACGGCACATCGACGCCGCCCAGCGCCGAAAGGTAGCACGGAGAAAATATTCTCATCACACTAAGAAAATGGTTGCCAAACGGCGATAAAAGGCATAAAGTTAAACCGATATTCGAGCTAGAAGCCCTCCCAGGGTGCCAGCAGGGGAATCAGCGGCGGCTCAAGCCAGCGGAAACGGCTTGGGCTGTTTTCGTTTTTGCTGAGGAGATTCCCGATGGCTCAAAAGCCCGACGAGAAAAAGCACAAGAAAATCAACAAGTGGATCGGCGGCTCAAAAGGCAAGCCTGGCGCAATTAAGCGTCGTGGAGCCCTCACAGCCAGAGCGGAGCGCCGCGGTGTAAGCGTGCATGAGGAAGCCGAGCGTGATGCGCACCTGAAGGGATCGTCGAAGCGAATCCGCAAGTTGCGCGGGCAGGGGCTGTTGGCCCTTCGTTTCACTGGTCACGCCAAGCATGGCAACATCGGCAAGCACGTTGGACCCCGCGGGAAGCACCGGTCGAAGATCGTGAAATCAAAGTGACAAGTTCAACGGGCGGAAGCGAGATCGACGCTACTAATCTTGAGTCGATTCGTTCCACAGGATCTAAAAAGGGGAAGCGGAAGATGGCGCAATCCGGTAGTGATACAGCAAATAAACTCATCAATACCGTTCATGACGCAATTACGTTCGCGCCGCAGAGGAATGCTGTTTCGGACTGGGTCAATCAAAAGGAATCCCAATTGAAAGGGACCTACCAGCGCGCGACCGGAACGCTGTCGAGAGCCATCAATGGGCCGACCCGCTACGACTACACGAAATCCAAGTTCAAGATTTCTCCCAAGCCGCGATCGAGATCAGCGGCGGGCGCCAAGCAACCAGCCAAGCGGACCATTTCCAGAAAGTCGACGGGGTCTTGAAAAATGACGAAGAAGCGCAAAAGCAGAAAGTCTACATCCGACATGGCGATGACTATGCGCCATGGTCCGCGCCGCGTCGACAGCGGCGTGGAAGAAGCTGAGAACGGATACATCGTGCGCGTCTCAAATGACAACCTGAAGAAGGGCAAGCGCGGCATGGGAAGCTATGAGAGCAAGACTTACATTGCTCCCACACACGACGAGGCGCTTCGTATCTCCACGGGGGCGATTCAGCGTCTCGGATCAAAAATCAAAGGCGCACACGGAAAGCCGAAGAGAAAGCGCCTAACAACGAAGCGCTGAGGAAATGGATATGGCGAAGGCGATCATTGAAATTGGAGAAGCGAGGCCTGAAACAGTTCCGGCGCTTGTTAGCGCGGCCGGGGGTCAAAAGGGATCGCGCAAGCGCCAGATCAGCGGGCGCACGCCGGGCTGCATCGTCGCTGGCATGGATGCGGCCGAAGCACTCAACACAGGTAAACGACGCAACTACAAGCGAATTGCGAGAAAGAGGTAAGTGAAAGAAATGAAGAAGCTAATGCAGGAAAAAGACGAAACCCCTGGAATGGAAGCCGCAGCCCATTCTCCTGAGTTCCTCGAAAAAGCAGCCTCAAAGGCCAAGCACAAGAAGAGCGGCAAACGGCGCGTGTCAGCCCATCGCGAGGAGCGCAAAAAGGTTGCCAAGCGGCGCGAACGAAAGCGTACCTACGCAAAGCGGTAAAAGAATGGGCGCATGGCTCTTTACCAGTGGCTCCAGTTCTCGACTGCCCGCCAGCAGTTAGGCCAGCGCCTTTCTGACACGAATGGTGTGCTTTGGGGCGATGCTGAACGCGGGTTTTACGTACAACAGGCGCTCCGTATGTTTAACGCCTTAGTCTGGCAATGGCGTACGGAGTTTACCTACAACACCGAGAATGTCTGGAACTCGCTTGCGTTATTGCCCGGGTCGCCACGCCTGCGAACGATCACGGACACTTACTGCTACCAGCTCATGCAGTACATGCTGCTGGAGCCAAGCACTGGCGGAACGTGGTCGGGTACCAATCAGTTCTCGATCTCCGATCTCTCTCAGGCTCTCCAGCGGCGCCGCGACGAGATGATTAAAGTCTCGAACTGCAACCAGTCGCTCCTGACTGGCGTTGCAGCCGCGCCGAACACGAGGCTGACGACCTTTCCAGACACCGTAATCGACATAGCGCGCGGAAGATTTATCCCAGCCGTTATGGGATCTCCGAATACGCTCTACCGGGACGATACGGTAGCGGAAGAGTTCTACGAGCCTCCGCTCTACGAACTCCAACCCGGAACCCCGCAGACCTACAGTCTTTCTTCTGAACCTCCGATTTCTTGGCGCGTGGATGTTCCGCCATCCCAGCCAGGAACCTACGAAGCCGTTGTTCTCAGTTCCGGGACAGCCTTCTCACCGCCATCGAACACGCTTCTTGGGATCCCAGACGACTTCGCGTGGGTCGCGATTTGGGGTGCCTTGGCTGATCTGCTTGGGCGTGAATCGGAAGCAACGGACAGGACGAGGTCTGAGTACTGCCTCAAGCGCTACCAGGACGGCCTCAAGCTGATGCTGAAGACGCCATGGATCGAACTAGCCAAAGTACAGGGAGCGGCCGTGTCTGTTGACTCGATTTATGCGGCTGACCGCTACATGCCAGAGTGGGATTCCTCCCCGATGACCTTCGGCCCCTGCGTGGTCATAGGCGGCATCGACTTTATCGCAGCACCCACCAACGCGGGCATCGGCGTGACATGCCTCGGGAATGCGCCGACACCAGTGCTCGATACAGACTACGTGCAGGTATCGCGGGATAATTGGGATGCGGTTTTGGACCTTGCGCAGGTTCTGAGCGTTTTCAAGCTCGGAGGATTGGAATTCCAGCAGGCTCTCCAAGTGGAGACGCGCGCGGTGCAGGCGGCCGCGGCGGAGAATGTCCGGCTCAAATCGATGGGGTGCTTCAGCGACATTCTCGACTTCCGCGGAAGAGCAGAATACCGTGATCGCGAGCGGTACGCGACCGCGAACAAGCAGCGCGGAGCATGAACTTGACTGGGGGATGCGATGGCTTATACGGTGCTGGCGAAATGCGCGGGAGGGCACGCTCAGGAGATAGAGATCGATGACCTACTTGGGATTGAGTGGGCCCATGAGTATGCTGCGCTGCTTGATGGCACCTCGCCGCTGTTTCTGAGGCCTCCGATCGACACTGGCGAAGTGATTGGCCGCTGCGGGATATGCGGGATGAAGATCGAATGCAAGGTCATCGCAGAAGAGCAGAAAAAGGAAGCGTGAAGGCATGTCGCAGATTAAATTCAGAGGGCTTGATGTTACCAACCCGGAAAATCGAATTTCGGCAGGCTTTGGGGCAATCTGCGTCAATGTACGCGCTTATTTCGTTGGGGGCTTCTCACTTCGCAATCTGCTTACTGCGGCGATCCTGACCGTCGCCAACGCAATCCAGACCGTTTGCCGCTTAAACGACTCTACGCCTGCCGGCCCCTCTGGCGGTTTCACCTACGTCATTAAGGACAGCGCAGGATACGTGTACTCTGGAACGACCGGGACATTGGTAGCCATTGGCAGCGGATTGAGCGCCAATCCAGTCTCGATGGTGCCATTCCGGCCCAACACTTCGGTCCAGCCATGGCTCTATATCGGCGATGCGCCGACTACCCCTGCGGGATCGATCACCTACGCGACCATTCAGGCCTACACCGCACCGAATGGCCTGACGAGGAATCCATTTAACTGCTCGGGAATGGTCAAAGTCCGCAGCGACGGATGGATTTACAAGATTGGCATTGAGGAACCGCAGGGCGCTCCAATAGTTACCGTAGACACAAGCGGTGGCCCAAACTGGGTTGTCTATGCCTATACCTATCGCTCTTCTTTGACTGGCGCGACTTCGAACCCTTCGCCTCTGTCAGCCCCTGAGACGCTCCTTCAGACGAGTGACTTTGCGAGTTACACAATCAACTCTTCTTATGCTACGCGCCTGACCTTCAATGCGAGCCAATACCAATACGATTCTGGCACCAACACTTTTCGCACGGCAAGTGTACCTGCGGGGACACTCACCGACTATGTCATTGCGGCTAATTTTGGGTTGAGTGTTCCCGCGAACGTCAAGATCGACGGCGTACAAGTCTCTCTGAATTGGGCGGGACAGAACGCAGGGACTGGCGTTCTGAGCAATGTGGCTCTCTATTACCAAGGTTCGCAGCTTGGCGTTACAGAGAGTCCCGCCGTTTTGAACCAGAAAGCGTACACGACCACAGTCTCAGGGGATAACACTGATAGTTGGGGCGCGTCGCTGACTCCTGGTATTGTGAACGACCCGACATTTGGTTTCGGTGTTCAGATCACAACGCTAGAATCTGGTGGGAGCGACCGCAGCTTCTTGGCTGTCTGGACAATTACGGTTTACTACACTTTGATAAGCGGGATCACGGTCACTGCGACAGCCTCTTCTGACCCACAGGTAGACAAGATCGACTTCTACCGGCAGGATCCGGCATTGGCCAATCTCACCTATGTGGGGACAGCCGAGAACGCTTCGGCATCTAACCAGCAGGTTACCAACGTCTCCATCGTCACGGCGGGCAGTGGGCAGACCAATGGAACCTACACGATACCCTCTAGCGGCGGGGGTGGAACTGGAGCCACCGTCCAGATCGTCATCTCGGGCGGCATAATAACCAACGCTACGGTGTTGACTGGCGGATCAGGTTACACATCTGTTCCTACATTCACAGTCGCAGAAGGGGGAACTCCAGGGACTCTCGGAGCGACAATATCCCCAATCGCGCCATCACTCGCGGACACGCTAAGCGACTTGGCCGTTGCTACGAATCCAATTCTTGAGTACGACAACTACGAACCTTTTCCCTCGATTGACCTGCCGCAGTCCGGGACTTGCAACGTAACGGCCACTACCGAAAGCGTGACGAACATCGCCATTCTTTCCGTTGGCAGTGGGCAGACCCCGGGCACCTATGTGATCAACTCCGTGGGCGGTGGAGGAACGGGCGCTCAGGTACAGATCGTCATCGACGCCAGCGGCACCATCATCGAGCAGCCGAGTGTTCCAGGACCGGGCTCCCCTATCGTTGTAAACCCTGGCAGCGGCTACACGTCCGTTCCCACTTTCCCTGTCTCGGCGGGAGGAACGCCAGGAACTCTCGGCGCCACGATTTCCCCCAGTTTTCCGTTGTCGGCGAACGTGACATGGGTTCCGAGCACCGGAGGGAACCAGTTCAACATCCGCTGGCTTCCGGGAACAATCATTTTGATCGCTGGGCTGCCCTATGTGCTCTACAACCGTCCCGAATCCGCGACGACGCTCACTGCCGTGACGATTGTCATGAGCAACACCGGATACTTCAGCTACGGATTTCCACCAGCCGGAACGGGACTTTCGTTTGAAATTGCGGAGCCGACTCTGGCGGCTCAGCCTCTGGCTTACCTGTTCGGGCCCACGGACAACATCAACTATATCTTTGCCGTAGGCGATCCGCTGCGGCCGGGAACGCTCTACTGGTGCAAAGGGTCGAATCTCGACTCCGCTCCAGATACAAACCAGATGGAAGTTACCGATCCTTCGGAGCCGCTGGTCAACGGCGCCATGTCGTTTGGTTATGGAGTCCTGTTCTCAATTAAGCGCGCGTGGATCATTGAGCCGAACTTCTACAATGCCACCGCAACGGCGCAGGGGGTGCAAGGCACCACCTGGAGTCTGCAGGCAACCCAGATTAACCGCGGACTTTTTATCCCTCGATGCTTGGTTGCAACCAAAAGCGGCAATGTTTTCTTCAGGGTCGATGACGGAATCCACGTCTCAGCCGGCGGCGTGTCCTCGAAGTCGATCACGGATGAGGCACTCTATCCGCTCTTCAGCCATGAAGGCTGCGTACCGCAATCGGTAGTCCGCAACGGCGTCACAATTTACCCCCCGGACGACTCACAGCCACAGAAGCAACAGTTCCGCTACCAAAATGGCTACCTTTACTACTCCTATGTCGATACGCTGAGTAATCCTCACACGCTTGTCTTCGATGAAGCAGCAATGGGATGGATATTTGATACGAAGACGCCCGAACCGACATGTTACGCGCCGAACGAAGGGCTCAGCGTTCAGGGTATCTTGGCTGGGTGCACGGATGGAACGCTCCGGCAACTTAGCTCTGCGGGGACAGAGACGGCGACCGGGAAAGTTCTTTCGCCAGCAATCGGAACCGAAGGATGGGGCCATGTTCGTAGCTGGACGATCGAGTACTCCTCAAACTCTTCGATCACCGTGACGCCGGTTGTCGCCGATGAGGGGAACGGGAGCTACGCGCCGAGCGCGATTACGCTTCCCTCTACAAGTGGAAAGCCAACGAAACTGTGGGGTCTGTTCACGCCGGCGAAATGGAAGATTCTCCAGTTCGAAATCGACATCACCAACGACTTGACCGCGCAGGTTTACCTTGACGGATTTTCCGTGGAGCTTCGCGCGTGGGGAAGCGATGCAGCCTACCAGTCCGTGAATCCGTTTGCGGAAAGCGGGGGGTATGGTGGGCAACCGTAGGAGTGAGACGAAATGGCAAGCAATAATTTAGTTTCATCCTTCCGGCGCGTCAACGCCATTCCGCTCGACGCGGCGCACGACTCCGTGGTCCAGGCACTCCGAGAACACGACAAGGGGTTGCTCGATCTTCAGACGGCAATTCCCCTCTTGAAGAGCCAAATTGACGCGCTAAAATCCGCCACAAGCGCCACGACAACGGTTGTCTCAGGAGGCGGCGGAGGCGGATCGACTTTCCCGAATGGAATTGGCACAGTCAACGACCAGACCGGCGTTACGAGCTACGCCACACAGACAACCGATAACGGTGCGTTCATCATCTTCTCAGATCCGTCGCCAGTCGCAGTTTCACTGACCACCGCACTGACGCCGCCATGGTTCTGTTTCGTTGAAAACTGGGGCGGTGGGTTCGTCACGATGACACCCTCAAGCGGAACGATCAGCTACATTAACAATCTTGCCGCCGCTTCAATGACGCTCAAGACCGGCTACCTAGCCATGGTCTTCTTCGACGGGACGGACTTTTTTGCCGCGACATTGCCGATTGTGCCGCAAACATTTGCGGTCGTGGTGCATGAGTTCCTTACGAGCTATGATGCGACAACCGGACTTTTCACTGCGGCGCAGCCGACCGCCAATGACATCTCCAATCCCTACGTTGCGGTGACTTCTGCCTACGCAGCCTTGGCGACCGATTACCGCATTGAGGCCACATCAGGGACCTTCGCGATCACACTTCCTGACGGCGCCACGGTAGCGGTGGGCAAGACCTATTCGATCAAGAATTCTGGAGCCGGAACGATCACCGTGGCGACGACGGCAAGCCAGACAATCGACGGGCAACTGACGCAGGCCTTGACCCAATGGGACGACTTGGTGGTCTATTGGAACGGGTCGGCGTGGAGGATTGAATAGATGAGCTATTGGAAGCAAGCACAGATCATTGATCCGAGTGGCGATCTTGCCGAAGTTACGCCCTATGGCGAGTTGCACACGATCGAGCCGGTCCGTATCTCCGGCGGAGTTTTCAACGATTCAGCGCTAGACCCCTCGTTTTTCTCCCACACGGATACGAATGGCGGAACGACCACGGTCACCAACGCCGTGTCCACTCTGGCAACGAATACCACGGCAAATGGCGCGGAGCGGTTGCAGACAGCACAGGCGGCGCGATTTATTGGAGGCACGTCAAACCGTTTCTACGGGCGCATCTACACGGGGGATGCCGGAACCCTCAACAACGTCCGCCGGTGGGGATTTCTCGACCCCGGCGCGACCAACGGAATCTACTTCAAACTCAACGGCACTGCTACGTTGGTGGGCGCAACGCTGAACGGCAGCACTGAGATCACCTACGTCTTGACTCTCCCCGCTGGATTCCTTCTGACCGGCCTCCACCTCTATGAGATCGACTACAACTCTGGCTCGGTCTATTTCGCCATTGATGGTGTGGTGGCTTACACGCTGTCGGCCACTGCCCCCTATATCGGCAACCTGCAACTTTACGCCTTCATCGACAACACCAACTCCGGCGGCTCAACCACTAATGTCACCATCTCCTGCCTTGATCTGGCTGGGTATCGTCTTGGCAAAATCTCCACGCAACCGATCTATGGCCGGATCACTACGGCAGCGACCATGACATTCAAGCAGGGACCGGGACTGCTGCATACCCTGACCCTGAACAACCCCGGCGGCACCATTATCACGATCTACGACAGCCTGACGGGATCGGGAACGGTTCTCGCCGTCATCAACACCCCAGCTCAGGCCAATCCAGTCACCCTGTCATACGGATTCCAGTTCTCAACCGGCCTTACCGTGGTTTCGACGGGAACCTGGGATGCGACGATAGTTTTTGAATAACGCCAGTTTTTCCATGACATAGCCGTCAGATGCGGGTATTATGGAAGCGATGCCGACCGGGAGCGGCGAGGCGGGGCGGTGCGCCAATGGGCTTTTGGTCAGGACTTTTTGGCGGTTCATCTTCCGGGATAAACCAGGCGATAAATCAATTCGGTCAGTACAGCGGATTCGCCAGTGGCCTCGGGGAATCAAACCTGAGCAAAGGCAGCAAATTTTGGTCTAATATCCTGAGCGGCAACAGCGCCAGGATCGCCCAGACTCTAGCCCCTGAAATCTCCACTCAGCAAAAGCAGATTCAGCAGGGCGAGAAGACTGCGACTGAATTCCATAACCGCGGCGGCGGAGTCAACTCGGCAGTCCAGTC
>DAIDGW010000165.1 GCA_027452245.1 Acidobacteriaceae bacterium | reverse complement strand
GGCCGGCTCCGACCCGAGCTCCGCTCGCAGCAACAAGGAAGACGGATCAGGAACGCGATCGCTGGGGAAGCCACGCCAAATCTCGCAGCGAAAAATCGAGGCAAACCGACGTAACGCACAACGGTCGCCTGGTCCGCGCACAGCCGAAGGCAAAGCGCGCTCCCGCCGCAACGCTTGGCGCCACGGACTGCGAAGCGAGGCGCTGCTGTTCGGTTCCGATGGGGAGCCGATCGACCCTGAGCTCCAGAGTGTCTATGAACAGGTGCGGCACCAACACGGCCAAAACCATGGGGAGAGCGACCAACTGGCGCGCTCTGTGGCCATCGAAGTGTCGCATCAGCGGCGAGCGATGCAACTAGAAGAGAACTGCCTGCAGAGTGCCTTGGATGGCTCGAATGCAGCCCTAAGCTTGGAACATTTGCATCGCTATCGCACCACGAGTCGGCGGGCTCTGCTCAAGCAGCTGTCGCAATTGCATCGCCTGGAGTAGGCAATTTAGGCGCGGGCCGGCACAGAAGAATTTCAATCGCACGCGAAGAAACTTTCTGACTACCAGACAGAGGGTAAAGGCAGCCCTGAACGGTGCCTTGAAGGAGACCTTATGTCTAGAACCAAGAAAAGACTGACAATTAAGACCGTGGTTCATCGTGCCCGTGAGTACGTGAACGAAGCGAACAAGACCGAAGCGAATAAGACCGAAGCGATTGACAGCATACTCCGCAATTCGGATTACACACTGACGGAGGCGCAAAGATTAGTCGAGTTCATTGCGTGCTTCTACGATATCGAGTCCGACTACCAAATCGTTAGCCGCTGGTGTGACGAGCACCGCATGTCAAGATTATTGTGCAGACAGCAACGCCCTCAAGAAGAGGATTTTACGTTCCTTCCTCTGGCACCGCCGCCAACTCCAGTTCGCAGCTCGAACTGCATCTGCGGTCGCGCCGCGTGCGAGAACGAGTGGCACCGTCTGGCGGTGTGGATCCGCGATAACCCGCAAGAGTGGTTTCGTGTCGTCCAAGAATTTGAGCAGCGTGCCAACAAGCCTGACGTGGCCTGATTCGTTGGCGCAGAACTCCAACTTCGTTCTCCACCGCTGGTGGTCGCCTACCCATGAATGCACTCGCTCCCCCGGGCCCTCGTTTTGCCGACGTCGGAACGATTTGCCCCCGTCTAGAGTCGATGAGATGTGTCCACCTGATTGAGCGACTGCCTGTTCGAGGAGCAAGTGTCCGCCCTAAGACGCCATGGGGCCGAAAACCGGTATAGGGGCGCAATTAACAAAAGAGATGCCCACTTCCGTGACAGGTTAATATCACTGCGACAACGACGCTTGCCTGACAGCGAGGGCCTATGACTGTTGAACGACTGGAAATCCATCCTATTGACACTGTTACGCTGACCAACAGGCAGTTCCTCACCGGAGCAAAAGATGGCCGATCCGCGCGCATCGGCGGCATTCTGCAATTGCCGGTGGCAAGTGAAAAGCTCCCTGCCGTCGTGCTTATCCACGGCTCTGATGGTGTCGGATCTCGCGAGAATGGATGGGCGCAGGAGCTCACGGACATCGGTATAGCTGCTTTCATTCTGGACAGTTTCACTGGGCGCGGCATCGTCGAGACCATTACCAACCAGTCTCAACTCGGCCATCTGGCGATGATCTTTGATGCCTATCGTGCTCTGGAACTTCTTGCGAAACATCCTCGGATGGATAGTTCGCGGATCGCAATTATGGGCTTCTCGAAGGGAGGATTCGTCGCCCTTTATTCCAGCATGAGACGATTTCAAAGGTCGTACGGTCCGACAAACGTTGAGTTCACCGCGTACTTCCCTTTCTACGCCCGCTGCGACACTCCGTTTCTTGAAGACGAGGATGTAAGTGACCATCCCATTCGCCTTTTTCATGGAATTGCGGACGACTATGTCCCCATCGCTGGCTGCCGTAAGTACGTAGAACGCTTGCGGTTAGTAGGAAAGGATATTCAACTTTTCGAGTTTGCAGGCGCGCATCACGCCTTCGACAATTCTCTGTATCAGGAAGCTCGCTTCATGCCCGACGCAGAGCTTCCTAACCTGTGTCGTCTTGAAGAGAGACCGGGCGGCGTGATCATTAACCTGGATACCGGTCTACCCTACAGCTCAAAAGATGCATGCGTTACCCGTGGGGCCACGTTGGCCTACAACGCCAATGCCCACGATGAGGCACGAAAACTCGTCAAGGAAAACCTGCGCCAAGCCTTGCGGCTCAAGTAGAGTGTGAATGGCGTCACACTCCCGAGTGATTGGAATCACGGTACTTTGGAGACTAGATTCGTAACATAGACTCGACGTTTCTGTAGGCAGGCGAACCCCCAGCGACTGCATTTTTCTCCCCCCAGTCCGAGAAGATTTATCCCAGAGGTCCTGATAAGGTAGGTGCCCGTGCTTTCCGCTGAGCCTGTAATAGCCCCTGTTGAGAAGGCATTCCGCATCACAGAAGTCGACTTTCGCCATGATCGTCGCTGGGATGAATTCATCTCTTCGCACCCCGACGCCCTGATTTATCACCACTCGGGCTGGCTTTCGGCCCTCGAAAGAGAATACGGTCAACGGTGCGTAACCTTGGCTTCTGAAGATGGCGACGGCCACCTTTGTGCCGTTTTGCCGTTGCTCTTTACCAAGGGTCTACCGCTGAAATTCGGCCAATTCGCAACTGGGCGCCGCCTATCCTCGCTTCCTCGTACGCCCGTGGCCGGTCCGCTGGCGAACAATCTCAAAGCTCTGACTGCGATCATGGAATACGCCATTGATTTGGCTCGCGCTCGTGGGGTGCAACTCGAAATCAAGACCCGGCTCCCACACCTCGCTGGCGCTACCGATTCCATAAGTGGCGTGCCCTGGAGAGCAACATATGAAGCGGAGCTCCCCCCAGTTCGGGAAGGAGCGATATGGCAGGAGTTCTGGGAAAACCTCCGCTTGCCGAGAACATGCGCTTCTTGTGAGGGTTGCCGCCGGTTAAGGTTTGGAAATGCGAAGCGACAACATCGAGTGAACTGGGCCGTCAACAAGGCGATCAAGTTGGGGCTTGAGGTTCGAGAGGCAGAAAGTGAACGGGATCTATTCCGCTGGTATCAGCTATATCTGCTGAGCATGCGGCACAACGCAGTTCCGCCGCGGCCTTACCGCTTCTTTCAAAGCCTCTGGTCGTCGTTGCAACCATGCAGGAAGATGAGTCTGCTGCTCGCCAGGCGACAAGGCTTTCGTGAAACCGAGTTGATCGCGGGTTCGATCCTGCTGCGCTTTGGCCAGACTGTTTTTTATGCATTTACCGGTTGCGCCCCAAAGAACTTCGGGCTCCATGCCAACGACATTATCCAAATCAACGCCATCCGGGCTGCATGTCGTGACGGGTTTCGCTGGTATGACTTTGGCGAAGTCGCCGAAGAGCACGAAGCTTTGGCGCAGTTCAAGACCAAATGGGGAGGAGAACCTGGAGCACTCTACCGTTATTACTCTCCTGCTCGCGTCGTGGCGGAATCGGATGGTACAGGACGGCTGGCCTCGTCCGCCCGGCGAATCTGGCGGTCGCTTCCGCCCAAGGCAACAGCAGTTCTTGGCGATTGGATTTATAGCCGAATGTAGCGTTTCTGTGGAGGTATTGAATGTTAGACAAAGAAAAGCAGGTTCGATTGGCGTATATCGGTTGCTGGTACAAGAACGATATGTACTCGCACAATTGCAGCAATCTGGTGGACTCCCTCCGTGATGCAGGTATGCACGTTGATGTGGTGACCTCGAACTGCAGGTGCTTCTCCTCAGCACAGAAGTTCGACATTACGAAGGATGAACTCATCAACGAGGATTGCTCCGCGGTTGCGATTCCCCACGCCCCTCGGTTCCCCGGAAAGAAACATGGCATGCTGAAATACCTTGCCGTCAAGATGCTCCGGCTGGACCTTCTTTTCGCCACAGCGCGGGGGTTCCTCTATTACCTCCGGGCCCGACGGGCCGACGTCATTCACTTCGATCAAGTGCTCGAAGCATTTGGCTGTATTCCCCTCTTCATGGTGATTGCCTTGGCGAGCCGCTTCGGCAAAAAAGTCGTCGTCACCGTACACGAGATTGACCCCTTCCAACTTGAGCACAAGCGCTTCAATCGCCTTTACGACAAGTGTTCGGAAGTGCTGGTCTATAGCGAGAACATGAAACAACAGATCGTAAAGCTTGGCGCCCGCGCCGATAACATCAAAGTTATTCGATACGGGGCGCTGATTCCGCCGCTCATGCCGAGCGACCGCAAAGGGTACATCTACTTCGGAGGACACAATATTCTGAAGGGCAAAGGATACGTGGAGTTGCTCGATGCACTGTCAACGCTGAAGGCTAGAGGAATATGCGTACCGCTGTTGATTTACGTGGGCTATGGATGCAACGGCCTGGAGGAGGCCAAACAGCTAGCCCTAAAGAAACAGGTGTCCGACATGATCACCTGGGACGAATTTTATTCAGGTGACGAACTTGCAAAGGTGTATCAGCGGAGCAAAGCCTGCCTCATTCCATTTACTGGCGGGTCGGCACGTCATCCTTTGACGTGCGCCATGGTCAATGCCACCCCCGTGGTCGCAACCCGAGCCGTCGACATCCCCGAGTACCTGGGAGATCTGGGAATCTATGTGGAGCCCACAGCGAACGACATCGCGAACGCAATTGCAGAAGTTGAGGGCGGCTGTCGCGACCTCAAGGCGCTAGGGACCGATCTTAGAACCAAAGCCCTGGCGGAACTCGATTACCATAAGATTGCCGCCGAGCTTAGCCAGGAATACTCTCGAATCGGTTGTGGTTCACAGTTGGTGCAGATCGAAACCGCAGCCTAAAGCCAGGGCGCGCAAATACCTGAGTCACGTGAGCTTTCGTGGCGGAGTTCCCTTTCGGCCTGCACCGCCAGTCCGACCGTGAACCCCCTTCGGGCGATCCAGCCTTTGAACTTGTGAAGTGCCCCCGAAAAGTGAAAGATGACGTTACATAGTACTCTGGATGGCAAGCTATATCCTTATGAAACACATCCTCCATGTCGTTGGCGCACGTCCGAACTTTGTGAAAGCGGCACCGGTGCTCCGGGCCATTCGGAAGCAGGGACTCAAACAGACATTGGTTCATACCGGGCAGCATTACGACCGGAACATGTCCGATGTGTTTTTCACCGAACTGGAGATTCCACGTCCGGATTTCAATCTCGAAGTGGGTTCAGGCAGCCATGCCTCGCAGACCGCGGAGATCATGCGGCGCTTTGAACCGGTGGTCCTGGAGCAAAAGCCCGACATCGTGCTGGTGTACGGAGACGTAAATTCCACCGTTGCTGCCGCGCTGGTTTGCTCCAAACTTCTGATACCTGTGGCGCACGTCGAGGCAGGCCTTCGCTCGTTTGACCGCACAATGCCGGAGGAGATCAATCGAATTGTCACAGATCGATTGTCCGATCTCCTGTTCACACCGTCTGAGGATGGTGATCGAAATCTGATTCGCGAGGGCGTTTCGCCTTCGGCCATTCGACGAGTCGGCAATGTCATGATCGATTCCCTGATGCGTCTGTTGCCAGCGGCCAGCGCTTGCCCCAAAAACGGATATCCTGAGAAGTTCGCTCTTGTGACGTTGCATCGGCCTTCCAACGTGGACAATAGCAAGAGCCTGGAAGAGATCGTGCGGTCTCTGACGCAAATCAGCAGCATGGTAGACATTGTTTTTCCTGTTCATCCGCGGACGCGCCAGCGAATCGCAGAATTCGGGATCAATGCACAACGGTTGCATCTGCTGGAACCGATTCCGTATATCGAATTCCTTTCGCTTCAAACCCGTGCCGCCGTCGTGATCACCGATTCCGGTGGCATCCAGGAAGAGACGACCTATTTGGGTGTGCCCTGTCTCACCTTGCGCGCAAATACAGAGCGGCCAATTACTGTGGAAATTGGCACGAATATCTTGATGGGAGAGGATCCGACCAAGCTGCCCGCCGAGGTGGAAAAGATTGCACTCGGGAAAGGCAAGAAGGGCACGATTCCCCCTCTCTGGGACGGATGCGCAGGGGAACGTATCGCGAGAGTCCTGGCGTCGCACTGACGTGGTCACGAATCTGTAACAACTTGTATGAATGGAATATAAGTGGTGTGCGTTAAAGCATGGCAGGCATCCAGAGGACAGTCAGGTTCTCTTCGGCATCGTTTCCACCAACCGTGCGGAAAATGGGCGTGGTCCCTACGGCGAAAACGCCAGGACTGCCAAGAGCCAACAGAGCCTTACAGTCTCTCTCACTGTTTCAAGTAACGAAGTGCAATGGCTCCTGATTTAAGTTGCTTCGACTCAACCAGCTTCAATTGCAATTTCTCGGGCAGGCTGAGATCTTCCATCAATCGTCTTCCTGCTCCGACGATAAAGGGCAGAACGACAAT
>DAIDGW010000164.1 GCA_027452245.1 Acidobacteriaceae bacterium | reverse complement strand
GGCAGCAGTTGTTTGGTGATCTCTTTCAGACATGCAAATGCCTGACCGAAGGGTAACACTGACCGGCTTGCAGGCCGTACGAGTGGGTCGAATTCCTAGATCAGGTGCAGCACGTTGCGCACGACCTCCGGCACGACTGCGCGTACCACCGCCGGAACGACCACGGCCACCACCGGGTAAGCCAGGAGCACGGCCGGAATCGCCAGCAGAATCCAGGCCTTCGACGGCATATTGGCAAGGTAGACCTTCATCGCATCCTCTTGTCTGGAGGTACGATGGCATTCCCGGAAAAGTTCCATCGATTCGAATCGGGGGCGCAAATCACCGCTCCCAGTTGCCGGGAAGTGGTATCCTAACGGGTCATGGGCATGCCAAGCCTGCTCCGTAAAGTCCTCCTTGTTGACCTTCTTCAGGGACTGAAAGTCACGTTCCGCTATCAGGATCCCAAAGAGATTTACACCGAACAATATCCACTGGAGCGTCCGCAGGTGGCGGAACGCTATCGTGGGGCGCCGCGGTTGAACGTCAATCCCGACACGAACGAGACTATGTGCATTGCCTGCGATCTTTGCGCGTTGGCGTGTCCGGAACATCTGATCGTGGTTTCGAGCGAACGCAACGAAAAGACTCGCCGCAAAGAGCTGACGAACTTCACCTACGATCTGAGCCGGTGCATGTTCTGCGGCCTGTGTGAAGATGCCTGTCCCACGGACGCGCTGGAACTTACGCAGGATTTTGAACTGGCCGCCTACACGCGCGAGGGTGCGATCTGGGACCGTCAGACTCTGGAACGCGGCCCACAGCCCACGCACTACGCCAAGTAAAGACTTTTCCGCAGCCGAATCCCGGCTTCCCTACATTCGGGCAGGTCTTGCCTTACGGCATCAGCCGGATACTTTCAGCTTCCCTCCGACCGCACACTGTTTTGGAAGTGATATTTCGCGCGCTGCTGCGGGCTTTACAAGAATTTTTTCTCCGGAGGCTCTCCAATATGTCGCTAGGAAGACTTACTTTACTCTCCGTAGTTTTGTGCTGCGGAACATGGGTCGTGGCGCAGGCGGCTCCGTCGGGTGGTGGTGGAACCGCCGGCGGTGCGGGTTCCACGCCGGCCGGACAGCAAGGGGCACAGCCCGGCACAGGCACACCTGGGGCGGGTACGGCGAACCCTGGTGGCGGAACACCCGGCACGCAGGGATCGACTGCGGGCAATTCTGGTACACCGGGATCGACCAATCCGAATGCGCCGGGAAGTCCTTCGAACGGCTCCATGCCGGGCACAACTAATCCGAACGGCACGAACGGTGCGGCTACGCCGGGCACGAATCCGAATGCAGCACCCACGTCCCCGAACGCTCCCAATACAGCGCCCACGGCGCCAAATACGACGCCAACCACTCCGAATACGCCGAACACGACGCCGGGTGGAACCGGGAATCCTGGAACTCAGGCTCCTGGAGGAAATACCGGTGGAACAGGTCCCGGCACGACTGGCGGAACGGGTCCGGGCGCGGGTTCCGCAGGAGGCGGTGGCGGGACGGCTGGCGGCGGTGCCGGCCCTGGATTCTGAAAATCTTGGATTTAAAACGATGTTGAACGTCAACAACTAAGAGACAAGAAACTTGGTGTTATTCTCCGCGGGCTCGAATCTGAGCCCGCTTTTTTATGGTCACAGCCGCCTAGCGGTTGACAAGCGAAGGGCAGGTTGCTGCTGGGTCATGCAGTGCATGGCGCCGAATCCCCAGATGAAGTCGCCGGAATAGATGGGAACGATTTCGCGGGATGGGAATGCTTCGCTGAGAATGTTGAGTGCGATGCGATCGTTCGCCCGATTGAAAACCGGGACGAGAGCTACGTTGTTCGCAATATAGAAATTCGCATAGCTCGCCGGCAGGCGCCGTCCTTCAAACACAACAGGCTGCGGCATGGGAATCTCAATGATATTCAGCGGCTTGCCATCCTGATCGCGAGCGGACTTTAGGCGTTCCAGATTTTTCGCCAGCGGTTTGTGATTCACGTCGCGCCGGTTGGATTCGACCATCGTCACCATCGTGGTCGGATTCACGAAGCGTGTGAGATCGTCAACGTGGCCATGTGTATCGTCGCCATGAATTCCCGAGCCCAGCCAGATCACGTTCGTGATCCCAAGATATTTGCCAAAGGCATTTTCGTAATCGCGGCGCTTCATTCCGGGATTGCGCTGCTGGACTTTGCTCAGCAGACATTCTTCGGTGGTGAGTAAAGTGCCGCAGCCATTGACATCGATCGAGCCGCCCTCGAGCACGATGCTCTTTTCCTGGTGCTCCGGGTGAAGCTCCGGAATGCCCGCCGATTCGGCCATCAGGGCGCCGATTTTATTGTCATGTCTCCAGTTGGAATACTTCGCCCACGCATTGAAGCGGAACTTCAGAGCTGCTTGAAGTGCACGATGACCGTGTGCGGACAGCCGCCCCCGGCTGTCCGACCGGACGGAGTCCGGTTGCTCCACAAATATGCACCCCGAATCGCGCAACCAGATTCGATCGGTCGGCCAGCGATGAAAGCGCACATTCTCCGACAGAGCATTGGCCCGATCGAGAACCTTCTTCGCCCCGCGCTCTTCCGCCGCATCGGCAACGATCAACTCCACGCGCTCATGCCTCGCGAGATGCCGAATGATTTCGGCGAACACCCACGGGATGGGTTCAAACTTTCCCGGCCAGTCTTTCTCGTTGTGAGGCCAGGCAAGCCAAGTGGCAGCATGCGGCTCCCACTCCGCCGGCATACGGTAGCTGCGTGCTGCGTCGCTGACAATGCTTTTCTTATGGGTGGGCGCGGGCATTCTCAATCCAGCAGCCGGTTCGTAATCGGCGCATAACTGTCGATGCGGCGATCGCGCAGGAACGGCCAGTTCCGGCGAATGTCTTCCAGCGCCTTCAGATCCACTTCTCCGACCAGAATTTCTTCGCGATCATGCGAACCCTCGGCCAGCACGCGCCCAAATGGATCGCAGAAGAACGATCCGCCCCAGAACTCCAATCCCTGCCCCGGAGCCGACTTGCCGCGCACGTTGCCCGTCTCAAATCCGACGCGGTTTACGACAGCCACATAAACTCCATTGGCAATCGCGTGCGAGCGCTGGATCGTTCGCCAGGCATCGTGCTGCGCCACTCCGAACTCGGCCTTCTCCGCCGGATGCCAGCCGATCGCCGTGGGATAAAACAGCACCTGTGCGCCCTGCAAAGCCGTCAAGCGCGCTCCCTCGGGATACCACTGGTCCCAGCAAACCAGCGTGCCCAGACGCCCGGCCCGCGTATCGAGGGCGCGATAACCCAGGTCTCCCGGCGTGAAATAAAACTTCTCGTAATAGAGAGGATCATCGGGGATGTGCATCTTGCGATACAGCCCGCGCAAAGTCCCATCCGCGTCAATGATCGCCGCCGTATTGTGATACACCCCCGCTGCGCGCTTCTCAAATAGCGACGCGATCACCACCACGCCGTGCTTGCGGGCCACTTCTGAAATCTTTTCCGTGCTTGGACCGGGGATCGGTTCCGCCAGGTCGAACAATTCATGATCTTCGCGCTGGCAGAAATATTGCGTCTGAAACAACTCGGGCAGACACACGACCTGCGCGCCGCGTCCGGCCGCATCACCAATGCGCTCCAGCGCCTTTGCCAGATTTTTCTCCGGGTCCGGCCCGCACGACATCTGCACCAGCGCCACTCGGAATTTTTGAGGCGGCACGCTTCAACCCTCCGCGAATCAATATAGCAGCACTTCCTGTAAATCACGTGCCATCAGCCGCTCTCGTTACCCATCATTCCTCCGATGGCGGCATCCCCGCACATCTTGTAAAGTATGGAGTCGCAGTAGTCGCCACGGAAGCGGTGGTTCTATTCCCGCAGCGCGATTCACCCGCCGTGGCATGAAATACCGGCTTGGAGGCCAGCTTGAAATCAGAGCATCAGGGCAATTCACGTCAGGGCAAACCCTTAAAGTCACCTTCGCAAGGAAATGGGCACAGCGGAGAAGGGAAGGACCGGCACCTGCACAATCCCATCGAAGACCGACTCGTTCCGTTGGAGCCGCTGGACCTCGCGAACGTGCACTCGATTGACAGTCTCGTCCGCGCCATGGCCAAGACCGCCTTCACCGGACGCCAGCTCGGCGAGGCCGCCGATGTGCTCGAAGCCATGGCCGGCGACGAAGAATGTTTCGTCGTGATGACGCTCGCCGGCGCGATGACCGTCGCCAAGCAGGGACTGATCATCACTGAACTCATCGACCGCGGCATCGTGAATGCCATCGTCTCCACCGGGGCGCTGATGGCTCACGGATTGGTCGAGGCCACCGGCCGCGCCCACTTCCGCTACAATCCCGAAGTTTCCGACGAAGAGCTTTACGACCAGGGATACAACCGCGTCTACGACACGCTCGAGCCCGAGCAGAATCTCGACGACGTGGAAGAAGTGATGGCGGCGATCCTCGAAGGCTGGGACCACAACGAAATCATGTGTTCCTACAAGCTGAATCATGCCATCGGCGAATATCTCGCCCGGCATGCTGCGGGCCAGCGCGGAATTCTGAAATCCGCTTTCGAGCAAGGCGTCCCCGTCTTCGTTCCCGCTTTCACCGACTCCGAACTTGGCCTCGATACCGCTCTGAATAACCGCCTGCGCGAGTCCACCGGACGCCACAAGATCCGCTTCGATCCTTTCGAAGATCTGGAGCACTTTGCCGCCACGCTGCTTCGTCAGAAAAAGCTGGGCATCTTCACCATCGGCGGAGGCGTGCCGCGTAACTGGTCGCAACAGTTCGGCCCATTCTGCGAACTGCGCCATCGCCGCCTCGGCGAACACGTCCCTCTGAAGCGTTATCACTATGGCTTGCGCATCTGTCCGGAACCCGTTTACTGGGGAGGGCTGTCAGGCAGTCCCTATAGCGAGGCCATCTCGTGGGGAAAATTCGTGCCCCCCGCCGAAGGCGGCAAGTTCGGCGAAGTCTTCATCGATGCGACCGTCGGTTTGCCCATCATCGTCGCCGCCGTTCTGGAACGCCTGGGCAAAGAGAAAGACAGGAAGAACGACAAGAAGACGAAGAAGCAGCAGGCTCGGAAATAGTGTTGACGCTGGCGTCCTCCTGAGCCCAGGCGCTTTTCAGCCGGAGCGCAGGATCTCCGTAGCAGCGGACGTATCGCGCGAGCCCCGGGGGATGATTCGAATTTCGAAGAAGCTGCCGACTTTACCGTTCCGCCCAGGCCATCCCGTCCGGCTCATGGCCGACATCGATATGCCCCGTCACTGTTAGCGACGCACGGTCGATCACCGCAATGTAGTTGTCCGGCGAGCAGGCGACGAATACCCGCGATCCATCCGGCTGCATCAGGATTCCCGCCGCGGCCTGCCCCACGCGGATTCGTTTCACTTCTTTCCGGCTGGCCGCGTCGAAGACGGCAACCTCCGGCAGGCGCAGGCTGGAGATAAATACCAGCTTGCCATCGGTCGTGAATTTCAGCCGGTTTGCTCCCGGGACATTGGCGGTCAAAGTCTGGATCACCTTCCGGCTGCTTACGTCGAGAATCGAGACTGTCCCATCCTGCGCATTGGCGACCCAGATCTCTCTTCCATCCGGTGAGACATCGAACCCTTCGTCGCCATTTCCCACCGGCACGACCGTCTCATTCCAATCCCCACCGGGAACTCGTAGCGACATACCTCTCCCGCTTCCCGCGTGATCGATAAAGCTGACCGTTCCCGAACTCACATTTGTGGTGATAATGCGCTGCAGGTCGGGGAAGACATAAATCATGTGGGTGCGGTTCTGGCCCGTGCCCATGATCCAGTCCACCTTGCGGCTTGCCGGATCGTAGCTCCCGATCGCCTTCGCTCCTTCCGCGGTGAACCAGAGCTTGCCGCCAGCAAAAGTTAGCCCATGCGGACCGTGCAACGGGCCCAGATCGATCGCCGGAAGCGCCTTCTGCGCTGCGAGATCCACGACGCTGATCGTGTCATATTGCCCAAATCCGTAATTGGAGACGTAGGCTCTGCGCCCGTCGGTCGAGGCGATGACTTCGTGGGGATCCGGTCCGGCAGGAATGCGGGCGATGACGCGAAGGCTGGCTGGATCAACTAGCGCCAGCGTGCTGTCCTTTTTTGCCAGGGCGAGCAGCGCCTGCGGCGGAGCCGTTTGCGCAGCCGTTCCCAGGGAGACAAGCAGGACCAAAGCCAAAACGAGCCCACGCAGCTTCATGATCCAGCCTCCGCGTTCCAAGGCAGTCGATCAGTCGAAAATCAGCACGGCCGAGGCGATGACCGTCGTCCACAAGCCGCGCTTGTCGCCCACTGCGGATTGCGTGACGTTTGCCGTCCGCACGATCTTGTTCGACAGGCGGTAGATCTGCTTCTTCTCGTCCCACGACCGGTCGGGATCGAATTCCACATTCAGAGTTGTGGCCAGCATCTCGGCCGCGAGTTCCTCGGCGTACTCGCCCGCCGCATCTTCGGTCTCGCCGAAGGAATGATGCTCGCTGAGGTATCCGTAAGTATTTCTGTCCGCTGGAATCGCCACGCCGATCGACGATGCCAGCAGTCGGTGCGGTTCGCGGGTGGTGTTCTCCGCTACCACGGCAAAGACCACCTCGCCGGGATGCAGGTACTTCACGCCCTCTTTGCGGGCGACCAGCTTGCAATTGGGAGGAAAGATGGATGAGACGCGTACGAGGTTCTGAGCGGCAATTCCAGCATCGCGTAGCGCTAATTCAAAAGACGTCAGGCGTTCGCGGTGTTTTCCCACCCCCTTGGTGAAGAAAATCCGCTTGGGAACCATGTCTTTGCCCAACTCTATGTGCCTCCGGAGCGAAATTTAGATGAATGAGAATGCACAATCTAACACATTGGTTTGTAAAGGAAATATGAATTTACAAGAATAGAACAAAAAAAATTAGGAGGCGCGGCAGCGCCTCCCGGCGTGGTGTGGTTAACGTCTAATTGGCAGGCTTGACCGAACTCACCGTGATCGTATTGTCCTTCTCCGAACCGGTCACCGTCACCTTCGCGCCGGCCTGTTTATCCAGCGTGGCGAGCGCGGATTTGTCCGAAGTTTCCAGCGTGTACACCTTGTCTCCGACCACCAGGGCGTACTTCGATCCTTTGGCGATGCAGCCGCGCGTGCAGGCTGCATCGTCGCCCGGCATGGCGTGCTTCGCGCCGCACATCGAGTCGCTCACCGTACCGGTGTAGGTTTTGCCCTTGGCGAAGGCGGGAGTCGCCGCCAGCCCGGCCATCAACATCAGCGTAATTGAGAGAAATCCTGCCTGCAGTTTCGATCGCATTCTTGCCTCTCCTCGCGAGATGAGTCTTTGTCGCACTCGCAGCTCTGTCTGGAAAGGATGCAGGAAAAGCCGGGAAAGTTACAAATCACCAGGCCAAAAAGATAAGCGGGAACGCGTTTTACGTGTCCCCGCCCCGCGGCCCGTAAGTTTTCTTGGGGGAAGGATCGGGCCGATCATTCTCTTTTTGCCTTCGGGAACACTCCCAGTGCACTCCCAAGGCCCGGTCAGCCTACAACTCCGGCAGCTGTTTTGAAACAACTTTCTGATCTTGTTACGAAATCCGGAATTCCTGGGTTTAAGCCCTTGCCGTCTACTGCGGAGTCGCCTTCACTATGTATTGCAGATCGACATCCACGGTCTTCGAGTCCACGTTGGCGGTCACGTGCGGCTGGATGTCCCAATCAAAGTTGGTGGGAAGCAGCTTGTGCGTGTCGCGCAGGTATTTCTTCAGATAGCTCGCGTCGTACACGTCGCCTTTCTGCAGGGTCCAGGCATCCCGCAGCTTCGCCATCAGCAGGTTGTCGAGGCCGCGATATTGCAGGTCTCCCATGTGATAGACGGCGTCCTCATCGACGGCGAGCACCATTTCGACGGTGTGCGCGGCATCGTTGAAATCGGCATTCGCCTTGATCGACGCCAACATGTACCCTTTGTTCTGATACAGCGTTCTCACCGCCGCCAACTCGTCCCGCAGTTTGACCGTATCCACCGGCTTGCCCAGCGGGGCTACGACCATACCTTGCAGCGTCTCCGTCGGAATCGCCCGGTTGCCCAGCCATTCGATTTTGCTCAACGTGTACTGCTCGCCCGGAGTCACCGTGAGCCCAACATCCACAAACGTTGTGTGCGAGTCGCCCCCGGCATCGGCTTTGGGCGCGGCCACAACTTTGGGCTGCGGCGGGCTGAACGCCGCTTTCAGATAGCCGCGCGCGTGGTAAATCGGCAAAAGCTCCTGCTGGATGAAGTCCTCAATCCCTGTGCCGGAGTACTGCTCGTTCGGCATCTTGCCGGCTGCTTCCTTCAGCAGCGACAGTTCCGGTTCCTGCGCCCCGGCAAATTCGAAATTCTGTATGCGGATGATGACGTTGGTGACCGAATAAACGAACGCCTCGACCGGGCCATCTGCTTTGGAATACCGCTCGTACTGCACGTATCCCGGGACCGCCTTCAGTACCAGCTGGGTCTGCAGCGCATCCGAGACCTGGCCCGCCATGTTACCGCCCAGCGGCAGTTCTCCATCAAACAGCGGGACGTGGAACTTGATGAACTTCTGAAGTTCGTCGCTGGTGAACCAGACGAAATCCTGAAAGCGCGCCGGCACAAACTTCGCCGCGTCGGTGACTTGAAATATCAGCTTCGTGCTTGCAGCGTTGTAGGAGTAGTGGAACGCGACATCCGAAAACGCCCCGGTCTCTCCCAGTTGCCGGGCTGCCTTCTTGAAATCTTCGTCGGTAACGATGGTGCCAATCCGCAGGCCACTCGCCGCAATCACGTCCTCGGCGGCGAATCGCTTCGAGCCTTCGACTTCGATCGCGGTGATCTTATGTGTGGAATCGCTCTGGAGCTGCGCTTTGGCGCTTGGCAAGCCGCAGATCGCCGCCACGCCCAGCAGGAGAATCGAGCAGGGAAGCGAGCGCACTCCCCCCAAGCTATTACGGCTGCAGCCGACTCGCATCTCGCTCCTTCGCCTTTTATATTAAATCGGGCAGAGGCGGAGAGTGTGGAGAACGATCTGCGCGCGGCGGTCAACTCAGTCCCCGGTGCCGGAGAGCGAGACCTGTTGTGGGCTGCCTCCCCCCGAGTCGGTGATGCCCAGCGTGGCGGTGCGTGTGCCGGTTTTCGTGGGATCGAAGGCGACCCAGATTCTGCAACTGGTCCCGGCACCCAGCGTGGACCCGCACGTGTTGCCTTCGGCGAAATCCAGGCTGTCCAATCCCTCGATCGAGATCTTTTGAATATTGAGCGTGGTGCTGGCCGTGTTGGTCACCGTGACCGCTTGCGGAACACTCTTTGTCCCCACCTTCTGAGCCGGGAACGTAAGCTGGGTTGGCGTGATGGCCACCACCGTGCCTGCCCCTATCAGTTCGATGGCCTGCGGTTTCGACGAGGCGCTGTCCACAATGGAGATCAGGCCTGACTTCACGCCCGTGGTCGTGGGAGAAAAGGTGACCGTCAAAGTGCAGGAAGCATGCGGAGCAACGCTCGAGCCGCAGGTGGAAGTCTTGCTGAACGGTCCCGACAGCGTGATGGACTGGATGGAGAGTTTTTTTCTTCCGTTGTTGGTCAGGGTTACGGTTTGCGGCGTGTTGCTGCCGATGACTTGGGCGCCAAAAGTTAGCGGGGTCATGGGCGAAAAGCTGACCGCGCCGGTATTCAGCCAAATCACAACCTGATTGCCGAGATAGTTGAGAAGGATGAAATCAGGCTGGCCGTCGCCATTGAGATCGGCGCTAAAGAGCACGGACTCAAATCCGATCTGGTAGCTTCCGCCGCGGCGAAATGTACCGTCTCCGTTGCCTGTCAGAACGTTGGCAACCGTAGAATAAACTCCCGATTCGTAGGCAAGGTCGAGCTTGCCGTCGCCGTTCAGGTCGACAGCCTGGATGTCTACAGGAAAATACGCGGCATAGACGGGGCCGTATCGGAAAGTGCCGTCGCCATTACCCAGCAGAATCTCGACGCTGCCGCCGATGGCATTGGCGACAGCGAGATCGAGGATGTGATCGCCATTGAAATCCGCGACCGCTACCGACTGCGGGCTGGTACTGGCCTGGTAGATCGGACCGTCCGTGAACGTTCCATCCCCATTTCCATACAAGATGCCAATGTCGTTGCTGGAGCCGAACTGACCCGCGGTAACGACGTCGAGATTGCCGTCACCGTTGAAATCGCCTAAACCGATCGCGGCTGCCGGGCCGGGAGGCTGCGTGATAATTGGCGCTTGAAAAGTCCCATCGCCATTGCCCAGCAATACACTCATGCAAGGACAATATCCGCTCTGGTCAACCGTCAAAACGTCCAGCTTGCCGTCGTTGTTAAAATCGCCCACTGCGATGAGGTTTGGGAAGTCCGGTGTGGAGTAGTACGATGACGGCCCGAAAGTTCCATTGCCATTTCCCAGCATCACCTGCAGGTTGTTGCTCAAGTTATCGGTCAGCGCCAGGTCGAGAATGCCGTCGTTCCGGAAATCGCCTGCTGCCAACGAACTGGCGAGGGCATTGTAGTAGGTCGGTTTGCTAAAAGTTCCGTCGCCATTCCCCAGCGCTACTGCCACCTGCCCACCAAGGAAGGCGAGAACGGCAAGATCTGGAACGCCATCCCCATTAAAGTCGCCCACCACCGCCGAGTAGGGCGCTCCAGAAACCGGGAAAGTGGAACGGGTCTCGAACTGAGCGAAAGCAGAGCCCGTGCCCAAGATCAGAACAAAAAGGAAGAGTGCAAACTTTTTCATAAATGAAAGGCAGAGCCTTCTGGCAGGAGGGGACTGCGGCCAGCAGCGTATCACAATACCGCGCTCGTGACGAAATTTGCTTTGCCCCTTATTTCTAACTGACGCCGAGGTTGGCCGGTGATCCTCCGGGGTATCGGGATATCTCAAGAAGAAAATAGCTCTACTCGCAAGATCTTCCAAAAAAAGCAGTTGCCGTGGGTATATCGCGGCGAGTATCGGCAAAATCCTGAGCCGCAATTACTTATACGTAAAATCCTCAGCCGCAACGACTTACTACTTATTTTCACGAGAAGTTCAACCTGCATCACCGGCAAGTTGCTGGTTCAGAATGGCGGTCGATCCCGGAGATATCTCGCCTGCTCGCTAAATTCGGATTTCAAAGAACTGGGAGAATTGCGGGAAACGCAGTTCCCGTCAAGCCGTGACCATCTACCGCTTCGTCCTCTTTTTTCGGCCGTCTTGATGATGCCCACGAAAGATTTCCACGCGCAAGGTCACCCGTCACATTCAAACTGTGGAAAAGCTGAGGATGGCCAGGCCGTCTTCCAGATGATTGAGCCGACACCATAAAATTTGCGTCATCCTGAGCGCAGCCGCTTTCTCCAGGCGAAGCGAAGGATCTGGAGTGCACAAGCTGCGATGAACAATCTGCGGCGATGTTCAGCCGTCACAGACAAAACGCCGATTGTTCCGTGGATATCGTTTATGCGGAAACCCAAGCGGTTCTTCGTTTACATCATGACCAATGGCCCGAGGCGGCACGTGCTCTACATCGGGATGACGGGTGATTTAGCTCACCGTGTATTTGAGCACAAACACAAAGTGGTGCCCGGATTTACCAGCCGATACAATCTGACAAAACTCGTCTACTACGAAATGTTCTTTTATCCAGACGCGGCGATTGCCCGGGAAAAAGAACTCAAGGGCTGGCTGCGCAAACGCAAAATCGCGCTCATTGAAGGAGTGAATCCGCAGTGGCGGGATTTAGCGGAGCGTTGGTACGACGCGTATAAGCCGAATGTCGGAACGATACCCGCCAGATCCTTCGCTCCGCCTGGAGAAAGCGGCTACGCTCAGGATGACGCAACTTTAAAAAGGCAGAATCCAAATCATTGCAGGATGACGCAACTTTAGAAAGTGCAGAATCCAACTCATTGAAGGAGTGAATCCGCACTGGTAGAAGCCGAATGTCGGAACGGTACCCGCCGGATCCTTCGCTCCGCCTGGAGAAAGCGGCTACGCTCAGGATGACGCAGTTCAAGGTAAGCCAGAAGCAATCGCAGAATAGGTGCCGGCCCCGGTCAAGCTACCGGCGCGAGGCGAGTTTTTCCGGATTTTGTTTCACCGCGATATCGATGAACGCTAAGGCGGCGCGGCTCAGCGCCTTATCTTTGCGGAAGACCAGCGCCAGATCTCGCTTGATCTGCGCGTCCGCGATGGGAATCGCACACAGCACATTGGCCCGGACATCTTCCTCAACGTTCGAACGGGCGATGAATCCGATGCCCACATCGGCGGCGACGAAGCGCTTCAGCAGTTCGCTGGAATCCAGTTCCATGGTGTAGTTTGGCTTCAGCCGCCGCTCGTAGAAAAGATGCTCGATGGCATCGCGCGTGTGCCCGGCTTTCGGAACAACCAGCGGGAATTTCACCAGGTCGGCGATGGTCACGGCTTTCAGCTTCGCCACCGGATGCCGCGGCGGCGCGATCACCACCAGTTCGTCGCGATGAATGGGAACGACCGTGAGGCGGTTGTCCGTGACCGGAAGCGAGACGACGCCGAAGTCGACGGAATTGTCGTTGACCGATTCGAGAATCTTGGCGTAATCGGCGCGCTTGATGTTCACCGAGACGTCGGGATACTGCTTCTTGAAGTGCGCGAAGACCTCGGGCAGGATGTGCAGGCAGGTGCCTTCATTCGCGCCCACGATGACCTCGCCGCGAGGAATGTGCTCCATCTCCCCAAGCATCACCAGCATAGCTTTGCGGGCTTCGAGCGTTGCTTCAACATATTTCTGAAACGCTTTTCCCGGTGCAGTGAGCGCGACCTTGCCGCCGGAGCGGTCGAACAGCTTCGCCCCGACCTCTTCTTCAATGGCGCGAATCTGCGACGAAATCGCCGGCTGGGTACGAAAACGCTTCTCGGCGGCACGCGAAAACGAGGCATGCCGCGCTACTTCCAGAAACGTTTCCAGCTGATCGAAGTCCATAAGCGGGGTTGAAGTGGGCTAGCGGTGCGACGAGCGGAATTCTACCAGTTCAAGGGCTCTGGAGAGAGATGGAATCGAGGGTGTTGGAACACAGCAGGCATGCAGATCAAGTCCGGCGCAGGTCATATCTGTATCCGGCAAGAGACAGACAGCGCAAGGGCAAAGAGCTTCCACACCGGACCTTGATCCCAGCCAGGGTGAGTACTCTTATACGACACTTCGAACCTGGGTTTCCTTGGCGAGGCGCTCCACGATTTTCATCCGCCGAGAAGAAATCTGGTCAAAGGGCATCGAACTTTCGATCGCGGTCGACAGGCCGTCGCTGATCCCTTCCAGCGCCGAACCGGAACGGTCCAGCACCATCATCAGGTATTTCTGTGCGATCGGGCGGTCGGCCGGGTGGATCAGACACCACCAGCGATGAATGGATTCCTGAATCTCGGCCTCGGACTTTTCGCCCGTGACGAGCGCATCGATCAGCCGATACACCTTGCTCTTGATCGCTTGATACGAAACCGAAATTTCCTGAGGCATATGGGGGTCCTGGGATCGCCCAGACTGAGCGACTATTACCCCTGCCGTGTGCAATTGTAGCGCCAACCGACATCCGTCGCTAATTCAATAACTTAATGCATGTTGCACTTCCATGAACGGGAGAAAGCTAACGAGGAAATATGAAATCTGGTAGTTCATAGATGCGACAAACCGGACAGTCGGTCGTGCGAGCAGAGCGAAATACGGTTGAGAGCCCAGGTGTGTTTCCCGCAGGTCCAATACCGCGCGACAGGTTACAATGTTGCGCTCCGTTTCCAACTGAATACTTTGCGGACAGCTGCTGCAGGCATTGTTGTCTCGCGCCAACGGAAGCGTCGCACAAAACACCTTGGAGGCTCCATGCGTAAGCTGGTTCTCGGTCTTTGTTTTCTTTTCCTTTTGTCGGCAATGCTATCCGCCCAGGATTCTTCGAACCAAAGTGCACCCGCTCAGAACCCGCCCACGCAGGCGTCATCGACATCGGGAACTCCCGCTCAGCAGGAGACTTCCTCCTACGGGGTCTGGCGCCCGGGAACCGCGGAGGATCGATTCTTCTTGCCCCGCGACACGTTTTGGGGATGGGTGCAGCTCGATCTGGCGCCGCCGCACAACGAAATCGATCCCAACCTGTGCGCCGGTAACGCCCGGCAATACGGCGGGGCGGACGCTCCGTGCAGTCTCTTCGCCCGCTACATGCTGCATGGGATTCTCGAGGTCCGGCCCTTCGGCCGCGGTCCGCTGCGGCGTTTCATGCTGTGGGGAGAACCGGCATTCCTGTTTGGAAAAAACGTTCCCCAGGTGCTCTATACGTGGTCCCCGGACGCAATCGGCATCGAGCATTCGTGGGGAGCGGCGATCTACATGGGCAAGGGATTCGAACTGCGCGTGACGCAGCACTTCCTGTTCGACCGTCTGGGGGCGCGCAATCACAACCTGGGCACCGCCGATCTGGGAAATAACGGCCCATGGGGACGCTATAACGCCATCGGGGTACGCAAGACATTTGGCACCCGGCGCTGGTAGTTTCCGCAGCAAGCTGCTGAGCGGTAAGAATTTAATCTGCGCTCAGGCGTGCGCGGGTGTGGGACGGCGTATCCACTGCACGAACCAGACGATCAACGCGATCACCAGGCCTAACAAAGCGAACGGCGCCGCAAGAATGAGCCAGAACCAGCCGCGGCCTCCCATGGAAGTAACATCGCCATCGACGTGGCTGGCCGGATCGCGGCGCAACTGTCCGCCGAGCACGGTGAGATCGCCCGCGACGCTGGCATATTTTTCAACGCGCGCATTTCCTTCGATCGCGGTGACGTCTCCGTCGACTTGCGACTGATCATCTACGCTGATAGTGCCGCCGAAACTGGTCACATCGCCGGCAACTTCTGCGCCATGAATGCGAATGCTGCACCCGAAGCAGGTAAGATCACCGGTTTTCTGTCCCTGACCGACGACGATATCGTGCCCCATCTGCGTAATCTGGTGGGCATTGTCAGCGAAGGATGTTGATGCGAATAGCAGGCCAAACACGGCCAGCGCGAGGGCGTGGAAGAAGAACTTACCACAAGTCATAGCAGAACCCCTTGTAGGTGGATCGAGGGCCGTTTTTCCCAAAATGGGATTATTTCATAATGGGACAAAAGAATCTGCTCTCGTTTTTCCTCGAATTCTCTATAATTGACGGTTTTCATTCTTACGGCGCGGATTCATACAGGAGGGCGTTCATGGCAGGTTCTTATAATGGTGTGCCCGTTCCCACCGACGGCAAGGTCATCGGCTATTCGCAAGGAAAATATCAGGTTCCAGACAATCCTGTCATCCCCTTCATCGAAGGCGATGGGACGGGGCGCGACATCTGGAAAGCTTCGCTGCGGGTTTTCAATGGCGCCGTCGAAAAGGCATATCAGGGCAAGCGCCGCGTCGCCTGGTACGAAGTATTCGCGGGAGAAAAATCGAAATCCAAGTTCGACACCTGGCTGCCCGACGATACCGTCGACGCGATCCGTCAGTTCCGTGTTGCCATCAAAGGCCCCCTGACTACTCCGGTAGGCGGCGGCATCCGATCGCTGAATGTGGCGCTGCGCCAGATTTTGGATCTCTATGCCTGCGTGCGTCCGGTGAAGTACTACCAGGGCGTGCCTTCGCCGGTGAAGCATCCCGAGCGCATGGATGTCGTGATCTTCCGCGAAAATACCGAAGACGTTTATGCCGGTATCGAATGGGAGCAGGGAACTGCGGAATGCGCGAAACTGATTGAATTCCTCAACAAAGACATGCTGAAAGGCGGCAAGAAGCAGGTGCGCCTGGATTCGGGCGTGGGCATCAAGCCCATATCCGTCAGCGGGACGAAGCGTCTGGTGCGCATGGCGATACAGCACGCGCTGGAGAGCGGACGGAAGACGGTGACGCTGGTCCACAAGGGCAACATCCAGAAATTTACCGAAGGCGCCTTCCGCAAGTGGGGATATGAACTCGCGACCGAAGAATTCCGCGACCAGGTGGTGACGGAACGCGAGAGCTGGATACTCGACAACAAAGACAAGAATCCTGATCTGACGGTCGCGCAGAATGCCGAACTGGTCGAACCGGGGATGGAGTTTGCGCCTCCGGCGTTCCGGCAATCGGTCGAAAAGGAAGTGCAGGAAATCCTCGACAAGATCTACAAGACGCACGGTCACGGCGAGTGGAAGAAGAAGATCATGATCAACGACCGCATCGCCGACTCGATCTTCCAGCAGGTGGTGACGCGCGCAGATGAGTACTCGGTGCTGGCCACGCCGAACCTGAACGGCGACTATATTTCTGACGCTTGCGCGGCGCAGGTTGGCGGGCTCGGCATCGCTCCGGGAGCCAACATCGGCGACGGGTATGCCATTTTCGAAGCCACGCACGGCACGGCGCCGAAGTACGCCGACAAGGACGTGATCAATCCGGGATCGGTGATCTTGTCGGGCGTGATGATGTTCCGCTTCCTGGGATGGAATGAGGCCGCCGATCTGATCGAGCAGGGAATGGAACGCACGATCCAGCAGAAAAAGGTTACATATGATTTCGAGCGCCTGATGGAAGGCGCGAAGAAAGTGAAGACCAGCGAATTCGCCGGCCACATCATTGAGAACATGAAGGCCGGAGTGCTCGTGTAAAGAATTGAGCGATTTGGCGACTGAGTCATGGAGCGATTGATGGCATAGCGGATGAGAGATTCCAATCACGAAATCACCCGGTCGCAAAATTGCCAAATATGAAAGGACTCATTCATGCGTAAGAAAGTATCAATCGTAGGTTCCGGCAACGTAGGTGCGACGGCGGCTCACTGGATTGCTTCCAAGGAACTGGCCGACGTTGTTCTCATCGACATCATTGAAGGTGTGCCCCAGGGCAAAGGACTCGATCTGCTCGAGGCCATGCCCATCGAGAAGCGCGATTCGTTTGTGATGGGCACGAACGATTACAAAGACACCGCCAATTCTGACATCGTCGTTGTGACGGCCGGTATCCCGCGCAAGCCCGGCATGAGCCGCGACGACCTGCTGAACACGAATTACAACATCATGAAGGCCGTGGTGGGCGAAGTGGTGAAATATTCGCCGAACTGCATCCTGATTATCGTTTCGAACCCGCTGGACGCCATGGCGCAGACCGCATATAAGCTCAGCGGATTTCCGCGCGAGCGCGTGATTGGCATGGCCGGTGTGCTGGATTCGGCACGCTTCCGGACCTTTATTGCTGACGAACTCAAAGTCAGCGTGGAGAACGTCACCGCCTTCGTGCTGGGCGGACACGGCGACACCATGGTTCCGCTGGCGCGCTATTCGACCGTCGCCGGCATTCCCATCACGGAATTGATTGCTCCCGAGCGGCTGGCGCAACTGGTACAGCGTACACGTGACGGCGGAGCCGAGATTGTGAAGTATCTCAAGACCGGATCGGCGTACTACGCTCCGTCGGCGGCCACGACCGAGATGGTGGAAGCCATCCTGAAAGACAAGAAGAAGATTCTCCCCTGCACGGTCTATCTGCAAGGCGAATACGGCGTCAACGGACTCTTTATCGGAGTACCGGTGAAGCTGGGAGCCAAGGGAATCGAGCAGATCATCCAGATCAAGCTGACCGCCGAAGAACAGGCCGCCGTGAACAAGAGCGCGGCTGCGGTAAAGGAATTGGTGGGCGTGATCGGGGTGTAGGCAGCGATTACGGTTATTGTGACCATGGTCTTTGACTATGGTTAAAAAATCCCATGAGGGAGATTGCGTGCCGATCACCTGTTGGTGGCTTCCGCCAGGGTGTTCGGCCTTACTTTAATTACCGCGGACGAGAAGCTGATTCATGCGAACGATATCAGCGTTCTGGCAAACCGGTAGCGCAGCCTCTTGCGATTGACTTCTCGCTTGCCGCCTCTCTAAGATTGCGCCCGTGAAGCCAACTTATCCGCGGTCAAGCTATCCTCACGCCCTTCTATCCACTCTCCTGCTGTTATTCCTGACAAGCACCTGCTCCCTGTACGGGCAGAGCATCCCTCCCAAGGGCATGCCGTCCATTGTGGTGATGTGGGGTAAGAAGAGTCCGAATCACACCACGCCCACGCTGCAAGCGGTAGTCAATCCCATGCTGCGGCGCGGATCGCCGATCCACGATGCTTCCATGGAAGCCCTGCGCAGCCTGGGCTGCGACTACGTCCGCTATGCGTTCTGGTTCCCATATCCCAAGCTGGTGGTCGCGGAGTTGAAACCGCCCACGGCGACAGAGACTTTCTGGGATTTCCAGTACATGGATCCGATTGTCGAAGACTTTCTCAACGCTAGCAACGGACATCCCGCCGTCTGGAGCTTCAGCACCGCTCCCGAGTGGCTTTACAGGACGCCGCAGCCGATCGTTTATCCGGACAATCCCGATCAGGTTTTCTGGGACTATCCGCAGGGCACCGACGTGAAAGATGTGCAGGCGATGGCCGATTATTATGCGCGGCTGGCGAGCTGGTACACGCAAGGCGGATTCACCGACGAGTTGGGGAAGTTTCACGCTTCCGGCCACCACTATGACATTCGCTACTGGGAGGTATTCAACGAAGTCGACTGGGAACACGAGTCGACGCCGCAGCAATATGTGCAGCGTTATGACGCAATCGTAGAAGCGGTGCGCAAGGTTGTGCCGCAGATGAAATTTGTCGGTCCTGCGATCTCAGACGCGCCGCACGGCGCCTACATGTTCGAATATTTCCTGGACCCGAAAAACCACAAGCCGGGGATACCGCTGGACTACATTTCCTTCCACGTGTATGCGGCTCCCGGGGCGGACCAAACGTTTGAGGACTGGCCGTACACCTTTATGGATAAAGCGAACGAGTTTCTGGGCGTAACGAACTACATCCTGAGAATTCGAAATCGGCTCTCTCCCTCCACCAAGGTCCTGATTGACGAGGCGGGCTCGATCCTTCCGGGAGATATGGTGCAAGGCGAGCCCAATCACGTCGAGAAGCCAATTCCACCGGCGTATTGGAACCTGAGCGGCGCGTTCTATGCGTATCTTTATGTCGAGCTAGCCAACATGGGGATCGATGCGGTGGGCGAATCGCAGTTGGTCGGATTCCCCAGCCAGTTTCCCAGCGTCAGCATGGTGGATTGGAAGACGGGCAAGCCGAATGCGCGACTTACCGTTCTGCAATTGATCAAGAACAATATGGGACCGGGCGACGAACTTGCCGAGACCGAGGTGCTGCCGAATGGCGTTCCGGCTGACGGCGATGCCATCACAGCGCAGGCTTTTATCAGAGGCTCGCAGCGAAAGCTGTTGTTGATTAACCCGCGCAATCGCAAGATCAGGATAGCGCTGCCCAAGGAGTGCGCCGAGGCTACGGTGCAGACCATCGGAGACTCCTCACCAGATCTGGTCAGTGGAGAGATCAAAGACGGCGAGTTTGCCTCGCCGCCTCGATCCGTCTCGATTGTGACTTTGAACGACTAAGTAGAGAGATGGGGATGCCGCACTTCTCGCCGCTTTAGGGGGAGAAGAGAATATTGCCCGAGTCGATAGCGATCCGGCATTGCCAGAGCGAGCTTATACGCTCGGAAAAATAGCTCCAGCCTACGCCTTCTCGATGGTCACTTTCTTCAGCACCACGTCCTTGCTGGGACGATCGTTTCTTCCGCGCGGAACCTTGGTGATCTTATTCACGACGTCCTGTCCCTCGATCACTTCGCCGAAGATCGTGTGCTTGCCCGTCAGCCATGAGGTGGGCACAACGGTGATGAAGAATTGAGAACCATTTGTATTGGGGCCTGCGTTGGCCATCGCCAGCTTGCCCGGCTTGTCGAATTTGTGGGGAGAGCCATGGGTCTCGTCTTCAAATTGATATCCCGGGTCGCCCATGCCGGTGCCTTGCGGATCGCCGCCCTGAATCATGAACTCCGGAATCACGCGATGAAAAATCGTGCCGTCGTACAGGCGGTCGTTTGATTTTTTGCGAGTCGAAGGATGCGTCCACTCGCGCTTGCCTTCGGCCAGATCGACAAAATTGGCGACGGTTTTGGGAGCCTCTTTCTCGAACAAGCGGCAAATGATGGTGCCTTCGGTGGTTTCGAATGTAGCGTAAAGTCCAGGTTGGCGTGTCATGAAGTCCTTTCTTGAAAGTCGTTGTTGATCATTGGCCGTCGGTTGACGGCATTATTAAACCAGAAATCCGCGATCCTGAAGAGCAGGAGCATGGCAGGCGGAGCAGAGAATCTCCAGCAGCGGGAGCGTTCGGCTATTGAGAACTCGTCGATTTCGTCGCGGCTTTCGGTTTGCTCGCCGAAGTTGCCGGATGGTGCACCGCCGCTCCACGCACGATTTTTATGTGAATGATCTTAATGGGACGGAATGGACGATCGTTCATTGGATCGCGCGCCATGCGCGCAATCTGTTTGACCAGCGCCACAGTCGCGTCGTCGCACTGCCCGAAAATCGTGTAGCTTCCGTTCAGGTGGGGCGTTGGCACTTCGGTGATAAAGAATTGCGAGCCGTTGGTGTTGGGACCCGAGTTCGCGTATGCCAACCGTCCGGGGCGGTCGAACAGCAAGCTGGAGGAAACCTCATTCTTGAATTTGTATCCGGGATCCCCCGATCCGTTGCCCGCCGGGTCTCCGCCTTGAATCATGAAATTCGGAATGACACGGTGAAAGATGGTCCCGTCGTAGAGTGGCGTGTGGCGCTCGGTCACATGGCTCACAGGATTGGTCCACTCCTTCGTGCCGGTCGCCAGGCCGATGAAGTTGGAGACCCCAATGGGCGCCTGCTTCTCGAACAGAGTGCAGTGCATATTCCCGGCCGTCGTTTCAATGATCGCGGTGGGATCGGCGCTGACGGCGTGATGAACTGTTCCTGCGGCATGGGGCTTCTGTCCCGCAGAAGATTGCGACGCCGACGTTTGAGCCCAGGCCAGGCCGGAAATCAGGAACAAGACATTCCAGAGAGCGAACGTCTTACGCATAAACCTCCTTGCGCTTATCGGTTGAGGAAATGAAGGGCAAAATTGAATTGTACGACAGAGAGCCCCGTTCGAACGCCTTGCCAGAGTGCGAATCGCATTGGCAGGGTAGCTACCGTTCGCCAGGATGATGCAAAGTAAACTTACATGGGCGAAGACGTCTGTATCTGATGGCTCACGCGCTCCACTTCGCCGAACACGCGCAGCAGATTTCCGCCGAGAATCCTCTTGATGGCTTCCGCGCTGTATCCGCGATCGAGCAGGGCCTGCGTGATCTTCGGCAGATCGGCCGCTGAAGTAATTCCTTGCGGAGTCGCACCGCTCACGCCGTCAAAATCCGATCCCAAGCCGACGTGGTCGACGCCGG
>DAIDGW010000163.1 GCA_027452245.1 Acidobacteriaceae bacterium | reverse complement strand
GGCCGCCTGCAATCGACGCTGGCGCTTGTGGCCGCGCTCGAATAAATACGAGAGCCCAATATCAAACTCCTGGGTGTCATTCAGGTTCGAACTGGAAAAGTATTGCGGGCTGAAGAATGGCACGTAGAGCGAATCCGCTCCAAAGACCGGGTTCGGCCGAAGATTGGCCGTGATCTCCTGCGCCTGATTTTGCAGAATAAGGGTGCGCTGCGCCTTGATGGAATGGTTGTGAGCCAGCGCCAGGTCAATAGCTTCGTCGAGACTGATCAGGGTCGTCGCGTTTTGCGCAACTGCCATCTCATGCAGTGGCAGCAAAATCATTGCTGCGATTGCCAGGATGGGCATGCACCGTAAATGCATAAAGGTTATGAGATTGCGATTCTTCCGGCGCCCCGAAAACGCCCTGATCCTCCTTCCCCTTTGAGCGCTTACAGTTCCGCCCCGGTACCGCGCTCTTGTCGATTGCGAATGGAGTTTCCCCGAATGGAGTTCCCCGACGCTGCCATTGTAAATCGAATATCATTATCGCGCCCGTGAGGTTCCAGATACCTGACTTCAGTTGGAGCAACGTTGCCCACGATTTCGCAATTCTGATCGCTTTGGGTCGTTTCTTTTTCCGACTGCCCTACCCTCAATCCTTCGCCCAACGGAGGTCCCTGAGTTCCTGATAGTATTTATTTTTATGCTGCTTCCGTTCGTTCGCGAACTCTTCGCGGACGTGGAAATCTTGCTTCCCTTTGTACGTGCTGCCTCCCACCTGAAAGAGGGCACGGGGCGGATTCGTCTGTCCGGACTGACCCCCACGGCGAAGGCTTTGCTTCTGGTCCTGCTGCGCCGCGCGGCCGAGCGGCCTATCATCTACGCCGTCGCCGACAATCGCACAGCCGAAGAACTCGTTCCGGTGCTCCGCGGCTTCGCTGAACTGACCGCGGCGGGAGATCCCGATTCCATCGTGGCGCTCCCCGCCCGCGACGTGCTGCCTTTCCAGAACCTTTCTCCCCACCCGGAACTGCAGGAAGAACGCGCGACCGCCCTGTGGAAAATGGCGACCGGCGCCGCGTCGATCGTTGTTTCGCCCATCGCCGCAACTGCCATCCGCCAGCGGTCGGCCGATTATTATGCCGATCTGGCCCGCACGATCCGCCGCGGGGAAAGCATCGATACCGACGCCCTGATCGCTCACCTGAACACCGTCGGATACAGTTCGACGGATGTGGTCGAGATGCCCGGACAGTACGCCCTCCGCGGCGGCATTCTCGACATCTATTCGCCCGAAGCGGAGCGGCCCGTGCGCATCGAGTTCTTTGGCGATGAAGCCGAATCGATTCGCAAGTTTGATCCTGCTTCGCAGCGCTCCTCCAATCCCGTCGATGAAGCTCTGCTCCTGCCACTCACAGAGACTCCGGTTAACGATCAATTACTCGGCGCAATTCACGCGCGGCTTTCCGGTCGCCGCATCTCTGGTTCAGACGAGATTGTGGAATCCGCGGTACGCTCTGGCGGCGTTACGGTCTTTCCCGGCTGGGAGTTTTTCGCTCCTGTCGCTGGTGCCGGCTCGAGCGTCTTCGATCTTCTGCCCCGCGCCGCTGTGGTGCTCGATGAACCCAATCTGCTCCGCGGTGAACTGGATCGCTTCTGGACCCGTGTTCTCGAAATGCACGAGCGCAGCGGTGTAGGAAATTTGATTCGTCCCGAAGACCTGTATTTCCCGCCGGAAATCTGGTGGCAGAAAGTCGGGACTCTCGCCGGGGCCGATCTTGAGCATCTGGGAATTACTCGCAGCGACGACGGCGATTCCATTTCTTTTTTGTCCCAACCCACTCCACGCTTTCACGGCGCCATCCCCGGAATGCTCGAGGAGGTGAAGGCCCTGACCACCGGCGGCAAGCAGGTGCTGCTCGCCGCTCCCAACATCGGCGAAGTTGAGCGCCTCGCCGACGTCTTCACCGAATACAACGTTCCCTATCGCCTCGGGACTCGCACGCGCGGCGGCGAAAGCTATGCCGACGAAACCAGTTATTTCGCCGGAGAGGTCTTCACTACCACGCTGGCCAAGGCTTATCTCCCCGATGGCGTCATCTTTCCTGAGGCGAACCTCGCCATCTTCGGATCCCGCGATCTGTTCGACGAATCCGAAACCGTCGCTGCTCGTCCGCAGAGGCAAAAGTCAAAAGTCTCGGCGTTTCTTTCCGACTTCCGCGATCTGCAAGTCGGAGATTATGTCGTTCACGTCGAACACGGCATCGGCCAGTACCAGGGACTGAAAGAAATCAACCAGGGCGACGGCAATGCCGAGTTCATGCTGCTCGAATATGCCGAGACCGCGCGGCTTTACGTGCCGCTCACGCGCCTCGATCTGGTTCAGAAATATCGTTCCTCCGAAGGTGCTAAACCGGTCCTCAGTCACCTCGGCACGCAAGCCTGGGCAAAAACCAAAGCCCGCGTGCGCAAGGCGATGAAAGACATGACCGAGGAACTCCTCAAGCTCTACGCCGAGCGCAAGATGGCGCAGGGTCATGCCTTCCCTGCAGGCAATGAGTGGGTGCGCGAGTTCGAGGACGCCTTCGAGTTCACCGAGACCGAAGATCAGGCGCAGGCCATCTCCGATGTCGCTCGCGATATGGAGTCGTCGCAGCCCATGGACCGCCTCCTTTGCGGAGACGTCGGCTACGGCAAGACAGAAGTCGCTATGCGCGCCGCGTTCAAGGCCGTTAGTGACAACCGCCAGGTCGCCGTTCTTGCTCCAACCACCGTCCTCGCGTTTCAGCACTTCGAAACGTTTAAGCAGCGCTTTGCGGCGTTCCCCGTCACCATCGAAATGATCAGCCGCTTCCGCAATGCCAAGCAGCAGAAAGAAATCTTGCAGAAAACCGAGGCGGGAAAAATCGACGTCCTGATTGGAACCCACCGCATCCTCTCCAAGGACATAAAATTCAGCGATCTCGGGCTGCTGATCGTCGACGAAGAACAGCGCTTCGGGGTCCGCCACAAGGAACGCATCAAGCAGATGCGCAAGCAGGTGGACGTTCTGACCATGTCCGCCACGCCGATCCCGCGCACCTTGCACATGTCGCTGGTCGGGCTGCGCGATATGAGCGTCATCGAGACCCCTCCCAAAGACCGCATGGCGATACAGACCGTGGTCGCCAGTTGGGACGACAAGCTGATCCAGTCGGCGATCGAGCAGGAACTCGAACGCGGCGGTCAGGTCTACTTCGTGCACAATCGCGTCGAGAGCATCTGGGAGATTGCAGCCAAACTGCAAGAACTCGTACCCAAGGCGCGCGTCATCGTCGGCCACGGTCAAATGTCGGAAGGCGAACTCGAAAAAGTGATGCTGAAATTTATGCATCACGAAGCCGACATCCTGGTCGCCACCACCATCATCGAAAATGGCCTCGACATTCCGCTCTGCAATACGATTCTCATCAATCGCGCCGATCGCCTCGGACTCTCGGAGCTCTATCAGCTTCGCGGCCGCGTCGGTCGCTCCAACCGCCGCGCCTATGCCTATCTGTTGATCCCGAGAGAAATGGAACTGACTCCCATTGCGCGCCGCCGTCTGGCCGCCTTGAAGGAATTTTCTGACCTCGGCGCCGGTTTCAAAATCGCGGCACTGGACCTCGAACTCCGGGGCGCCGGCAACCTTCTCGGCGGCGAACAGAGCGGCCACATTGAGGCTATTGGCTTCGAGCTTTATACCCAGATGCTCGAACGCGCCGTCCGCGAGATGAAGGGCGAAGCCGGTGCCGAAGAAGCCGAGACGCAACTCAATCTCGGACTCAATATCCGCATTCCCGCCGATTACATCCCGGAAGAGAACCAGCGCCTGCGTATGTACAAGCGCGTCGCCGGCGTAGAAACCGAGTCGCAGCTCAGCGACGTTTCCGCGGAGTTGCAGGACCGCTACGGCCCGCTGCCTCCCGCCATCCGCAACCTGCTGGAGTACGCCTCGCTCAAGCTGCTTTGCAACCGTGTCGGCGTCACCGCCATCGAGCGCAAGCGCGACATTGTCACTTTCAAATTCCGGCAGAATGCGGTCGTCGATCCCGAGCAGCTGGCGCGGTTTGTGTCCTCGCAAAAAGGCGCACAGTTCAGCCCCGACGGCACGCTGCGTTTTACGCTTAAGCCTTCAGGCGCGGAAGAAGTGCTGCGCGCCCTGCAATCGATTCTGGAGCAACTTGCCGGAACCGAACTCGCATCTGAGGTTCGTGCCGAAAATCATTCTTCGTGACCAATCTCTACCTACTCCAGTTACAATTAACGGTCGCTCCAATCGGGCGGCAGTAAATCAATTCCCAACCAACGACCATTCCATGACGAAGAAAGTCCGCAAAGCTGTGTTTCCTGCCGCAGGACTAGGCACTCGTTTCCTGCCCGCAACCAAGGCCCAGCCCAAAGAAATGCTGCCGCTGGTCGACAAGCCCATCATTCAATATGGCGTCGAAGAAGCCATGATGTCGGGCTGCAACCAGATCATCATCATCACCGGACGCGGCAAGCAGGCCATCGAAGACCATTTCGACGTCAGCTACGAACTCGAGAAAATGCTCGAGGAGCGCAAGAAAACTGACCTGCTCAACATCGTGCGTTCCATCTCCGACATGATGTACGTCTCCTACGTGCGGCAGAAAGAAGCTCTCGGGCTCGGTCACGCCGTCCTCATGGCCCGCGAACTGGTGAATGACGAGCCCTTTGCCGTACTGCTCGCCGACGATGTCATCGACGCCCAGGTCCCGTGCTTGAAGCAAATGGTTCAGGTCTTCGAAGAAACGCAGTGCTCCGTAATCGCCACCCAGATTGTCGAAGGCAAAATGATTTCGTCCTATGGCGTGCTCGACGTCAAGCCCGTGCAGAGCCACTTCGGCGACCGGCTCTACGAAATCCAGAACATGGTGGAAAAGCCGAAGCCCGAGGAAGCGCCTTCCAATCTGGCGATCATCGGCCGCTACATTCTCACCCCGGCCATTTTCGACTGCCTGGCCAGGACGCAAACCGGCGCCGGTGGGGAACTGCAGCTCACCGACGGCATGCGTTCGCTCTTGCAGAAAGAAAAGATGTACGCCTACGTCTACGAAGGCCGCCGCCACGATACCGGAGACAAGCTCGGTTTCCTCAAGGCCACCGTGGAGTTCGCCCTCAAACGCGACGACCTCGGCGGCCCCTTCCGCGAATATCTGAAGGGATTGAAGCTTTAGCCCACATCCGTGCCATCTGGAAGCTTCGCGATGTTACCGGAGCGAGAGATCTCCAAGCGGATAAGCACGTCCGGTAAGCGCGGAAACCCGCACTGCCGAGAGGGCTCGAGCGGTTTCCGCGGCGGAAGTCAGGCCCCGCCCTTCAACTTCTTTGACTTCTCTTCCACGCCGCGGGCCAGCTTGTCTTTATGACCGTCCAATTTTTTGGCGATGGAAGCGTCCGCAAGTGCGATCATCTGCGCCGCGAGAATTCCTGCGTTGGTCGCGCCCCATTTCCCGATCGACACCGTGGCAACGGGGATCCCCGGCGGCATCTGCACGGTTGAAAGCAAAGAATCCATGCCGTTGAGCGGGGTCGAAGGAATCGGCACGCCGATGACCGGCAACGTCGTGTGCGCCGCAATCACTCCCGCCAGGTGTGCCGCCCCGCCGGCGCCGGCGATGATCACCTTGATCCCGCGGCCAGCAGCATTCTTCGCGAAGTCCGCCGAACGATCCGGCGATCGATGCGCCGAAGTTACATCAATCTCGTATTCGATCCCGAAGCCTTCGAGAGCCTTGCCCGCCTCCCGCATAATCTCCAGATCGGAATCGCTTCCCATTACGATGGATACTTGTGGTTTGCTCATTACTCTCCCCTAGAAAGATTTGGAAACCAGAATGTATTTGGATTGTTACCCTATGCAGAGGTTTGCTCGCGAAGCGAAAACAAACCGCAGTCGAAAAATCCGTACTTAAGATGCGTCTCCTGCAAAACTAATTGCGTTTCAAGGCTCTCGCCGCAATGTCCTTCCTGTAACGCGCACCCTCAAAACTAATCTTCCCGCACGCCTCATAAGCTTTGGACACGGCTGTTTCCAACGAAGCCGCCCGGGCCGTCACCCCCAGCACCCGCCCGCCTGACGTGTAATATTCGCCATCCCGCTTTGACGTCCCGGCATGGAACACTTTCACGCCTTCGACCTTCGCGGCTTCATCGAGTCCCGAAATTCGCTTTCCAGCCTCAAACGTTCCCGGGTATCCTCCCGATGCCATCACCACGCACACTGAGGCATCGTTCGACCACTTGAAATCGCCATCGCTGACGCGTCCTTCGATCGAAGCCTCAATGGCTTCGAGCAGATCGCTTTCCAGCCGCATCAGGATTGGCTGCGTCTCGGGATCTCCAAAGCGGCAGTTGAACTCCAGCACCATCGGCCCCCGCGCCGTCATCATCAACCCGCAATACAGGATGCCCTTATACTCGATGCCTTCGGCTTTCATCCCGGCGACCACCGGCCGCGCAATGTGATGGATCAGCCAGTCGCGCATCTTGTCGTCGACAATGTCGCGCGTCGAATACGCTCCCATGCCGCCCGTGTTCGGGCCGCTATCGCCGTCGCCCACGCGCTTGTGATCCTGTGCCGCGACCAGCGGAGCCACGCGTTCTCCATCGCTCAGCACCAGGAACGAAAGCTCGTCGCCTTGCAGGCATTCTTCCAGGATCACGCGGCTTCCCGCCTCGCCCACCATGCGTCCGGTCAGCATCTCCGCAGCCACGCTGGCGGCTTCTTCTTTGGACTTGGCGATCACCACGCCCTTGCCGGCCGCCAGGCCGTCGGCTTTGACCACCACCGGCGCGTGCAGTTTGCCCAGCGCCGCGTGAACTTCCTCGATGGAATTGCAGATCACGTAATGTGCTGTGGGAATGTGATGCCGCTGCAGGAATTCCTTGGCAAAGGCCTTGCTCGCTTCCAGTTGCGCGGCCGCCTTCGTAGGGCCAAAAATCGGCCACCCGCGGCCATTGAATTCATCGACCACTCCCATCGTAAGTGGCAATTCCGGACCGACCACCGTCAGATCGGGCTGCAGGCGGTTCGCGACCGCCACGATTGCATCCAGACTTTTCAGGTCGGCAGGCACGCGTTCCGCATCGTCCCCGATGCCCCCATTGCCGGGAGCGCAATAAAGCTTCGTAATGCGCGGAGACTGGCGCAGTTTCCATGCCAGCGCATGCTCCCGCCCGCCACCACCTAGGATCAAAACCTTCATAGCCAGAAAATTTAGGTTAGGGGCAGGGAAGGAATTGTGTCAAACCGGAGACGATCAGGTTAATCTCAGGTTCGAAGAGTACGGTACTTGCCGTGCGCCCAGTAGCAGGGGCCTGCCCCTTTTCGATCCACCCAATGTGCTTGAGTCGCACCGATCCCGTCAAGGATGAGAGCGCAAACAAGCACTTCGAACCCGGCACTCATAGTTGAGCCCAAGTATAGGAGGAACTGCTCGCAAGCTTGTAGATCACGTCAGGAACATGCTTAACCCCGATTAACTCTTCCGCCGTATAATCTCCCCAGATGATTACCGTTTCCAAAGAGTACTACCTCAAGTCGATCCTCGAAGCGGAAAGCGAAGGCGAAGAAGTAATCTCGGCTCGCCTGGCGGACTGGCACAAGGTCTCCGCCCCCGCCGTCACCATGGCCCTGCGCCGCCTGAAGAAAGACGGATTGGTGCGCGTGCAGAAAGATGGCTTGGTACGGCTCACGCCCGCCGGACGCAAAATTGCCCGCAAACTGAGTCTCCGCCACCATCTCATCGAACGCATGCTGTCAGAAATGTTCGGCATGGAATGGTGGAAGGTCCACGACGAGGCCGAGCGGCTAGAGCACGCGGTTTCCCCCGATTTCGAGGCTAAACTGCTGACCAGGCTTGGCCCCGGAGGCGTTTGTCCGCACGGCAATCTGAGCGAAATGGAGAGTCCCGCCAGTCGCCGGCGGCGCGGGTTGGTGCGGTTGTCGCTGGCCGCTCCCGGTCTTCCCTATCGCGTGAGCGGAATCTACGAACGCGATCGGCCGCTGTTGGAATTTCTCGAAGCGCGCGGCATCCGCCCCGGCGTAAAACTCAATCTCATCGAGCGCAACTACGATCAAACCCTGACTCTTTCCACGGTGAAGGGGAATGTCTCCCTCGGACATGCTGCGGCAGAGAAAGTCTGGGTCTCCGCAGAGTAACTAATTCCTGCAGAGTTACTAACGTTCAATGTACTTAACTATAGTTCACCCCTTCGTGTATACTGCCGCTAATGATTCGTCAGGGTCCCTGCGACTGAATGCACCTGCCTTCCTCATTTTCGAATCACTCTTCCGGTCCTTTGACGATTTCGCAAAACCGGTCTGATGTTGTCATCACCCACGAGGATATCGACCGCGCCGAGGACCGCCAGCAGGTCTGGGCCACTCGCGCCCGCCGCGGCATGGTGCCCCGTTTGCGCTTGTTGTGGCTGCTGATCGGCCCCGGAATCCTCGTCATGCTGGGCGAGAACGATGGCCCCAGCATGTTGGCCTACGCCGCCACCGGAGCGCGTTTCGGCATCGGCTTCTTTCTTCCATTTGTGGTGCTCACCTTCTGCATGGCGTGCGTGGTGCAGGAAATGACGGTGCGCCTCGGGGCCGCCACCCATCGCGGACACGCCGAACTCATCTTCGATCGGTACGGTCCCTTCTGGGGATGGTTCTCCGTGGTCGATCTCGCGGTCGGCAACTTTCTGACGCTGATTACGGAGTTCATTGCCATCCGCGCCGGTCTCGGCTATTTCGGCATCCCCGCGTGGGTCTCGGTTGCCTGTGCACTGGCCGTGCTGTTCACGGCCCTCATGACCCATCGTTACTGGACATGGGAGCGGATAACCCTCGCCTTCGCGATGCTCAACCTGATTTTCATCCCGGTCGCTTTGTTGAGCCATCCACACTGGGCAACGATCGGCCGGTCGCTCGTCACTTTTCGTCCCCTCCCCGGCGGACTGAGCCAGGAAACCGTCCTTCTGCTGCTCGCCGATATCGGAGCAACCGTCACTCCTTGGATGCTCTTTTTCCAGCAGAGCGCGATCGCCGACAAAGGCCTTACTACGAACGACATTCGCTTTGGCCGTGTCGATACAGTGCTTGGTGCTGCCCTCGCCGCCCTCGCCGCTCTCGGCACCATCGTGGCCACGGCCCCGCTGTTTACCCACGGCATGTCCACGGCGAATTTCGAAGCCGCCGAATTTGCTCAGGCCATTCAACCCTTCGTCGGACACTGGGGATCGGCCCTGTTCGCGCTGGGAATGTTCGAGGCCGGCATGGTCGCGGCTGTCACCATCTCCACTTCCTCGGCCTATGCCTTCGGCGAAGTCGCGCGCCGTCCCCACAGCCTCAACCTGCCATTTACCCAGGGCAAATCTTTTTATCTGGTGCTGCTGGCGGAAGCCGCTGTGGCCGGAGGCCTCGTCCTCATCCCCGGCATTCCTCTGGTTTACATTGCGCTGGTTGTAAACGTCATCGCGGTGCTCGCCATGCCGCCGGCCCTGCTGTTTCTCTACATGCTGGTGAATGACCGCGACATTATGGGAGAACTCGTCAGTCCGCTTTGGGCCAACTTGCTGGCGCTCGGAGTCGTTCTCTTGCTCATCTTGGCGGGAATTTTGTTTGGAATCAGCGTCGTCGCTCCTCACGTCCTCGCTCACATTGGAGGCGCTTGATGAAGAAAGACTTCAAATCCGCCAGCAGCGCCGACCTCAATCAGGATGTCGTCGCTTCCGTCATAACCTCGCTGGAACCCGATCAGTTGATCATGGCCAAGGCTCAACATCACTGCCCCCGGCGCCAACTCACGGCCATCGAGAAGGTTCTTTTTTGGGCTCTACGCTTCTACCTTATATTCATGTTGGGAGTAGTCCTTTATCAAATCTTCGGCGCCCCTAAATAGGCAACGGCCGGATAGACCCGCATCCTCGTGCCCCGCTCGCGATTCAGCGCTCCCCCGCATGTCTCGAAACCACCTCACGACTGGGGTCCCGGTTTCTCCATCCACTCCCGCCACTGTGTTACACTTTTTGATTCGCGACAACGTCTTATAAAGGCTGTACATCATCCGCACATGCTCTTTTCCAAAGAATATGTGGGCTACTTGGCCCGCGAAGTCACAAAAAAGCTCATCGCCGGGAAGTTGATTGAAGCTTCTTCTGTTCCGAAGGTTACCGAGCGTGTAAACACGGCGCTGGTTGACGAACTCTCCCTCGAAGATCGCATCAACGACGAAGTCCGCGTCATCCTCGAAGCCTATTCCGAGGAGATGCGCAAAACCGGTGCCAACTATCAGGAAATGTTCCGCAAAGTGAAGAGCGAACTCGTGCGCAAGTACAAGGCGGTGCTATGAGGCTGAGCCGCGACAAAGTTAACGTGCTGGCCCGCGCCGTAGCCGACTCTCTCAAGCAGATCGACGAGGTCGAGTTCGTCGAAGATCCCAACACCATTCGCCAGGAAACCCGCAAGATCCTCGAAGATCTTCTGAATCAGGAAGAGAAACTTGATCAGGCCGCCCGGCAGAAGATCGAAAGCCAGAAGAGAACCATCCTCGAAGGCTCGCAGGAGTGGGACATCCTGTACCGCAAGTACTACAACGAAGAAGTCAAAAAGCTCGGCGTCTAGCCGCCTCTGCCGGCTTGCCTCATTTCTCCACCTTTACCGAGACACCATTTCAACCTATCCCATTAGCATGCTGCTTTCCGACGTAGATCTCCGGGTTTTGACTTTCCTGCTTCGCCTTCGGCATCCTGAAATCTGTGCCCGCAGTGTCCATCCGCAATTTCGCTGCTCTGATCAAAGATGCCGCCTGCGCCGCCGGATTTGATCTTTCCGGCATCGCGCCCGTCAGCGATTCTGCCGAACTCCGCCACTTCCCCCAATGGATCGCCGCCGGCCACGCCGGAGAAATGAAGTACCTGGAATCCCGCGACGAGCACGGAGAACTGAAGCGCGCATCGTTGTCACGCGTCGCACCGTGGGCCCGCAGCGTAGTCGTTTGCGCCGTCAACTACAACACAGCGCAGCCGTACTCTATCCAGTTATCGGACACAACCAGGGGCTGGATCTCCCGTTACGCGTGGAGCCGCGAAGATTACCACGACCTCGTCCTGCGTCGCTTGCGGCAGGTTGAAGACGCAATCAAACGAGCGGCCATGAACGATCCCGCGCTGATCACGCGCTCGTACGTCGATACCGGACCCATCGTCGAACGCGTCTTCGCCAAATACGCCGGCGTCGGGTGGATCGGCAAAAACACCTGCATCATCAATCAGAAAAAAGGCTCGTGGCTTTTTCTCGGAGTCATTCTTACTTCTCTCGACCTCGCGCCTGATCTTCCCGCACCCGATCGCTGCGGCACCTGTACGCGCTGCATCGAAGCGTGCCCGACCGACGCGATTATCGCTCCGTATCAACTCGATTCGAATAAGTGCATCTCGTATCTCACCATCGAAAAACGCGGCGCGATTCCCCCCGATCTGCGCGAAGGCATCGGACGCCATGTCTTCGGCTGCGATATCTGCCAGGACGTTTGCCCGTGGAATCGCAAAGCTCCCGCGTCGGAAGACAACGAATTTCAACCCCGCCCCAACTTGGTCAACCCCGCGCTTGACTGGCTCGCCGAAATGCTCCCCGAAGAGTTCCGGCAGGTTTTCCACAAGTCGCCGATACGCCGAACAAAACACTCCGGCCTGCGCCGGAATGCAGCCATCGCTATGGGGAACAGCGGCAATCGGCGTTTTCTCCCGCAATTGCAGCAACTTACGAATGACCCGGATGCCGCCGTTGCCGACGCTGCCCGCTGGGCCGTCCAACGGCTTACCAACTGAACCACCTCAGCCATCTCAGGCGACGGACTTACTCAGCGCCTGCTAAAATTTGTTTGTAGATCGTCGTATCTCCGCGAAGAATTCCCCACAGCTTCCGACGAACTTCCGTAACTCGCCAACTGTCATCAAAGCAACTAATCTGCCCCTAAAGGGTTCTTATACAGCAGGTTACGCTGCGAAAAGGATTTGTGGTGTTGTCTGGGAAACAATATCGCGGGTGGGTCTTTGCCGTCTTTGCGGCTGCGCTTTTTGCCTTTCTTCCTCGCGCCCACGCCTCGGCCACCTTGTTGCTTGAAGAACCCTACGGGAAGCTGGGATTCTTCACCGGAACCGGCCACGCGGCCGTTTATCTTTCCAATGTTTGCGCCGAAACTCCTCTGGTACTGCGCCGCTGCCGTCCCGGTGAGTTGGGAGCCGTCATCAGCCGCTATGACGGAATTGGTCGCTACGATTGGGTAGCCATTCCCCTTATCCCGTATCTCTACGCCGTCGATCGCACCCAGAATGTCCCGCTCTTCGCCGACGCGAAGCTGGTTGCGTTCCTTCGCGACCGCTACCGTCGCGACCATCTCGAGCAGGTCGCTCCCGATCTCGGCGATGGCGAGACCCCATCCGGAAACTGGTACGAGCTTGTCGGTTCCTCCTACGATCGCACTATTTATGGATTCGAAATTGAAACCACCCCCGCGCAGGATGATGCGCTGATCCGCAAATTAAATTCGCTGCCCAACGATTCTCACTTCCATACGGTTTATCGCAACTGCGCCGACTTCGCCCGCCAGATCATCAACTTCTACTATCCGAAGGCGTTGCACCGGAGCTTTTTCTCCGACCTGGGAATCTCCACGCCCAAGCAGATGGCGAAGATGATCGTCCGATATAGCGACCATCACCGCCAGCTGCGCTTCTCCCGGACGGTCTTTCCGCAAGTGCCGGGGAGCATGCCGCGCAGCACCGTGGCTCACGGCGTGGTCGAATCATTCTTCAAGCAAAAGAAATACATCGTCCCCAGCGCTTTGGTGAGCCCGGTTTTCGCCGGTTGCGTTGCTGCCGCTTATGTCAGCAGCGGTACCGGACGATTCAATCCTGCGCAAAGCGCCCTGGTCCTCAGCGCTACTGGAATTACCGAACGTCCGCTGGATCGCGAGGATCAGCTCGCTTACCGCCGGGAATTGGACCATCTCCTCGCCGACCAGTGGCAGAATCCTTCCGGCGCACATCTCGAACGAACCTGGGGACAGCTACAAGCCAAAGCGACGCGTGATCTGGACGAAAACGGACGCCCCGTTCTGCTCGTGCATTCAGGAACCGAGGAACTTCGTCTTGGCCTCGCTCCCAACAATCTCTTTTTCAGTTCTTCGTCTTCTGCGCTGATCGCCCAGATGCTGGAAGCGCGGCTGTACGAAGAGCTCCATCGCACGCCGAGAACGCATTTGACCGAAGCCGATATCGAACGTGATTGGGGATTGCTCGAACGCGCCATCGCTCGGACCGGCAACGAGACCGCTCCGCTCCATCCCGTTCTCCGCGAGGCCCGTGCTTCTGACTCGCCCTCCCTGCACAGCCAATTCGGTTCCTCCACAGGACGTCTTTCTCGCCCCACGCGCTCCATCCCTTAGCGGCTAGCTGGCTCATGTTAGGGCAAGCACCGTAGTTTCCACTCCGAAGTTGTTCCTTCCCCGCCCGATTGCAGCGACGGCGGCGTTCTTTTTCTCCGTCTTACTGTAGGCGTTGTATTTTCCGGGCAACTGTGCGCGCTGCTTATGCATTCTCTACTTAATAGGAATAAGGGAACGATGGGTCTGGCGCCGCAGTCGAGCAGAAATTTATCAAGGAGGCGGGAATGAGTCGGACCAAGCTGCTTGCCACGAGTTTATGTTTACTTCTAACCTGCGCGCTGTGGATTCCTCGCGCCCACGCGAGTCAGTGGAGTCAAGCTACCAAATTGACCTTTAGCCAGCCAGTCGAAATTCCAGGAAGAGTTCTGTCCGCGGGAACCTACTGGTTTACCCTCGCACGAGGAGAAACCGATCGCAATCTGGTACAGATCTGGAACAGCGACCGGCAACACCTGGTCACTACCGTGATGACCATCCCCGATGAACGCATGCACCACATCGGCCGGACCAGCATCCGGTTCGAAAAAGAACACCCAACCGGCAGCCCGGAAGCCCTGCGGGCCTGGTTCTACCCCGGCGATAATTATGGACACGAGTTCGTTTATCCCGAAAGCCAAGCCCGGAAGATTGCCAAGGAGTCTGGACGTCCGGTGCTCTCCATGCGGGATGATGCCTCTAATGATCCGAACGCGGTGAAGAATGCCCCCATCGCGGCGATCAACTCTCAGGGACAGACAGTCGACAAGTCGCAGGCCATGGAACCCGCGTCGGGCAACAATCAGATGAGTGCCCAGCAGCACTGACAAAACGACGAAAACTACGGCGCTTTCCGCCGCAAAATGGGAAAGCCTCAGTCGATAACTGAGGCTTTTCCAGTCATTCCAAAACGCATCAGGAAGCTACGGTGCCTCGATGAGTTCCATCTTCCCGTCGCGCTTGCGATGTAGCACCATCACCTTGCCCTTTGTATCGCGGAACACGAATACATCGCGATCGCGGAAGTGCGCCTCTTTGATCGCCTCTTCCAGCGTCATCGGACGCATCGCCACCGCCTCATCCGAGCGCAACAGGTGAATTTCCGTCGTCTTCGCCGCCGCCGGAAACTTGTGTACTAAAACCGGCACGGCCGTCGTCTCCGACAGTCCCACGGCCGTTTGCACATCCTCCTGCGTCGAATGCCCATTCCACTTGTTCGCTTCTTCGGTCCTCCGTGCAGCGCGCTTTTTCGCGTGCCATTTCGTCTTGTACTTTACCGCCTGCTTTTCCAGATGATCCAGGGCCTCGTTGACCGCCATCGTCATGTCCTTGGCTTGCGCCAGGCCGACCAGTGGTCCGTTGCGCGGGCTGATCGTGATTTCGGCGTGATGCCGGTGCTTTTCTACGGTGAGGATCACCTTGGTTTCGAATCGGTCACGTAAGATTTTTCGGATTTTTGCTAAGCCGGTCTCAACTTCTTTGCGAATGGCGGGAGTTACTTCGTAGTGTCTTCCGGTGTATTCCACGTTCATGAGCGCCCCTCCAGAATGATTCGTTGCTTGAGTTCACTTGGGCACTGCGGTGAAACAATTCTGTAATTGGGTAATTTCATAATCTGGTAATTGAAAATCAGGACGGTGACGACCGGAAGTTAAATTACCAAATTCCCCCATGACCCGATTACCAGATTTATTTTTTGACCCGGCGTTGATGCGTGCTCGGGATGCGCATGTCTTCCCGGTACTTGGCCACCGTGCGGCGCGTCACCTGAATCCCCTGCGACTGCAGGATTCGCGTGATCTGCTCGTCGGTCAACGGACGGCTGGGATCCTCTTCCTCGATCAACTTCTTGACCCGGCGCTTCAGGATCAGCAGCGACGTGTTGCCGCCCTCCGGTCCCTGCACGCTTTCGCTGAAGAAGTATCGCAGCTCGAATACGCCCTGCGGTGTGTGGGCGTACTTGTTGGCCACGGCACGGCTCACCGTCGAAGGATGCACGCCGATCTCTTCGGCCACCTCCTTGATCATCATTGGTTTTAACTGATCGATGCCCTTTTCCAGGAAATCCTGTTGCCGGGCAACGATCGAATAACAGACCTTCGTGATCGTCTGTTTCCGCTGCTCAATATTTTTGATGAGCTGAATCGCGCTTTTGTAGCGCTCTTTTACGTAATCGCGCGTCGATTTTTCGTTGCCATCGCGCGTCAGCAGCTTCTTGTACGCCGGATTCAGCCGAAGCTGCGGCAGGTCTTCATCGTTCATGATGACCAGCCACTCGTCCCCGTGCTTCACAAAGGCCACATCGGGCTCGATCAGCCGCGGCTGCACCTTGTTGTATTGCAGGCCCGGCCGCGGATCGAGGGTCCGGATATAGTTCAGCGCCGATTCCACCGCCTCCGCCGGACGCCCGATGGCGCGCGCAATCTCTTTGTGCTGCTTGCTCTGCAGTGCTTTCAGGTGCTGATCCACAATCGCAGTCGCGTCCTGCAGTACCTGCGCCGTTCCATTGCCATTTTTCTGTTGCGCTAACTGCTGCTGGTGATAGCGAAGCTGGCAGAGCAGGCATTCCCGCAGATCGCGGCATCCCACTCCCGGAGGATCCAGTTGCCGCACTGCTTCCAGCGCTTCCTTCAACGCCTCGGCGCTGAACCGCGCTGTCTGCGAGGCAATAGGACCAACCACCGGCTCGGGAGCAGGAGCTACTGCCGCCGCAGTGTGTCCATTGCCGGATCCGTATGACGTTTCAGCCGGCTGAGCCAGCCCGGAGAGAGAAGCATGATCTAACGAACTCCCCACATCCATTGTCTCAGGTGCTACGCCGCCGATGCCATCATAAGACCCAGTCTCAATCTTCGTTCCAGTGGCCGCCTCGTCCCTTGAATCAGCGGCGATTCCCAGCGATTGCGCTTCACTGGCGATATGCTTCGCCGCCGCCGCGTCCGCCTCCGGAGATGAAGGCGCCACGATTCCCAGCAGCTCTTCATCGCTGGCGATCAGGTACCCATCTTCGTTCAGGTTCCCGATGATCTCTTCCGCCGCCTCGCGAACCTCAGGCGTAAGACTCAATGCCCCCAGCTGCCAGCGCAAGTGATCGGTCAGATTGCTCGGCTTGGAAAGAAAATTTTCGAACGACGGCCGTTCGATCTCCTCCATCTCGCTGTGCGTGCGATACCCGGGATCGAGATAATCCTGAAAGAACGAACCAAAGTCAATCTCTTCAAAGGGATCTTTCTTTTCCACCGCGGCGATGGGATTCTCTTCGGTGGTGGCCTGCGCGGCGCGGTCGCGGTCCTCTTCTTTCTTCCCTACCTCGTCGAGAATGGGCACCGCTTCTTCCAATTCCTCCAGCACCGGATTCTCGACCATCTCGGTGTTGATCATGTCCTTCAGCTCAAGCTTGTTGAGCGCGAGGACCGACACCATCTGTACTAGGCCCGGGGTCAGGATCTGCCGCTGCGACAGCCTTACGTTCAGTTTGTGCTGTAAGAGAACCATGTCGTCGGTCGTTCGTCGTTAGCTGCTAGTCGTTAGGCGTCGGCTCTCACGGTTGTCATTCCAACCCTGAGCAATGCGAAGGGAGAGCAATCTGCTTTCCTTACACCAAGGAGAAACTTTCTCCCAGATAAACCTTCCTTACTTCCGGATCGGCGGCCAATGCTTCCGGTTCGCCGTGGCGGAAAATCCGTCCGCCTTCAATGATGTACGCGCGATCCGTGACTGAAAGCGTCTCGCGCACGTTGTGATCCGTGATCAGCACCCCGATCCCGCTCGCCCGCAGGCCGCTGATGATCTTCTGCAGATCCAGCACCGCAATCGGGTCGATCCCGGAAAACGGTTCGTCCAGCAAAATGAATGTGGGGTTGATGCACAGGCAGCGGGCAATTTCCACGCGTCGGCGCTCTCCCCCGGATAACGCATATCCCCGGTTCTGCCGGATATGCTCGAGCCCAAGCTCGTCGATGAACTTTTCCATCTTCTCGCGGCGCTCGTGCCATGAAATCGGCTGTGCTTCCAGCACGGCGAGAATGTTTTCTTCAACCGTCAGCTTGCGAAATACCGATGCTTCTTGTGGGAGATAGCTGATGCCATACTGCCGTGCCCGCAGGTACATGGGAACGTCAGTGATGTCCTGGTCGTCGTACAAAATCCGGCCAGTGTCAGGGGGGACTAAACCAACAATGGCGTAAAAGGAAGTGGTCTTCCCGGCTCCGTTAGGTCCAAGCAGGCCAACAACTTCGCCCTGCTCGACCCTGAGACTCACCCCATTTACAACCCGGCGGCCACGATACGTCTTGCCGATTTCATCCGTGGCCAGGGTACGCATTTATCGTGCCACTTTCGTCTGTGTTATCACAGGCGAACTCTTTTCACCTTCTACGAGCACCCTATCATCGTGTCTGTAGAAAGTCAACGAAACCCCGGTAATCTTGCCTCGTTCGGCATCAAAAATGCTAGGCGGACCCCCGGTCAGGACGAACGTGTCGTCCTTCGCCGTGTATACCAGCTTGTCCCCAATCGCCCTTCGCTCCGGCTGCACCACCACCACCTTTCCCTCGGCCACCATGTGATCCAATTGCCCGGGCGAGTTCTCTGCCTGCTTCGTCGTCTGTTCGCTTCTGGGGACCAGATACGCATCCAGCGTCTTCGACGTCTCGGTGAACTGGCTGCCCTTCGCCGTCACTCCACCGTCGTAATGTGCCTTCCGCTCCGGATCGCTGTAGGTAAGCTGCATCCCTGTAATGAAGATCGGACTCTCCTGGCTCGACCCGACCGGCTTTTCCTTGCCGCTGGATTTCTCCGTCCCGGCAGCGTCTTCTTTCTTTCTGCCACCGGAACTCTGTTCGACCAATGTCGTTTTCACCGGCTCCATCGCCGTGCCCTTTGCCAGCACAAACCGCTGCTCGCGCTTGAAAAGGACCGATGGCGCTTCCACCACATTGGCGTCCTGCCAGAGCCGGACATTCCCCGTATAGACCGCATCCGCCGGAGTGTTGCGCGCTGTCATCCTATTCGCTGTGACGTGGATCGGCGATGACGACGCCAGCAGCGATCCTTTCGGATCTTCCGTGAGATCGTTATACGTCGTTTTCACGTTTTCTTCCGCGAAGGCATCTCCCGTGACACGATTGATTCGCACCCGGCGCGCCGTCGTCTCCATGCTCCCCGAGATCACTCGCGGACTTCCGGTCAGGGTCAAAATCTGGTCTGCTGGGGTATAGCGAGCCCGA
>DAIDGW010000162.1 GCA_027452245.1 Acidobacteriaceae bacterium | reverse complement strand
CAGCTATCCCGTCTACAGTCGCATTCAGAGTGCTGCCACGGACGAGAGTGACGGGACACGTCAGCGGACACGCGAGCGGTCACACCTACAGGAGGCTTAGTGATGCGGGTACAACGAGTTAGACAAGTGGATGGGGTCAGGAAGGGGTGTGTGCCGGGGGCGGGAGCGACCCCGGTGCTGCGCACCTCCCGCGTCGGCTCCGCCGCGCTGGTCGCTCCCACCCCCGGCACTCTCGGATATCCAGAAAATATCCGGCGCGGACATTTCACGCATCTGCGCTGGATACAAACCGGATCAGTTCAGCATCCGCCGCTGATTCATATCGCAGCCGGGACAAATACAGGCACGATCACAACCTCATCCACAGGAGAACCCATGAGCAAACTGAAACTGGAACACGGCGTCAGCAGGATTCGGCGCGCGAAGCTGCAATCCTCCATCGACCAGACCGTAGCCGACGACATCGAGTTACTGGCCGAGTGGTCGAACAACGAAACCAACTATGTCATCAACGAGCTGCTGCGCTTCGGATTGATGCAGGAAGAGGATTTCCAGAAGTACAAGGCGAGTTCCACTGCGAAACCTGCCAGCAGCACGAAACCAGCGTCAGCACCGATCAAGCCGGGAGCTGAAACCATATCGAAGCCGGATACTTCGGCTACCCGCGCGTAGAGGAGGAATATCCATCGTGCGTCAGCACCCGCATCTTCAAAGACTCATTCGCCCGCTGGTCGAGTACCGCATCCTGCTCTCGCTGGGGTTGAGCGCGGCCTGCGGCATCGTTCTCAACAGCATATTTCCCATGAACACGGGGAACCCCTTACTTCGCCTGATCGCGCTGGAACGCCCTCCGGTCTTTCACGCCCTGGTCTGGAGCTACGACCTGTTCCTGTATTCGACGCCGTTCCTGTCATGGTCCATGATTTTCTCGCTGCTCTACGTCCATCTATATAGGCGTGAGCAGGAACTCGCGGCAGGGTCCCTGCCTCCGTATCCCGATCCGCATACGCGGACGGAGCTTTCCCTGGTGCTCGGCGAGGTCCATCGCCAGCTTATGCCGAAGCCCAGCTCGGCCCCGCAGTGGTTCTCGATTCCCGAGCGCGGCCTCTATACCGGTATCGCATCGTTCGGCTCAATCGGAAGTGGAAAGACCTATGGGCTGATCCTGCCGGCGATGCGGCAGCTATTTGCATACCGCGCCAATGATCCTGAGCGGAAGTTGTCCGGCATCGTCCTGGAGGTCAAGGGCGATCTCTGTCGGCAGCTTCAACGCATCCTGAAATGGTGCGGGCGGGAACAGGATTATGTCGAAGTCTCACTCGACGGCGACATCCGGTACAACCCGCTGAACAACTCGCTCGATGCCTATGCGCAGGCGTTCAACATCGCCTCCATCATCACTTCGATTTGGGGAAAGGGCAAGGAACCATTCTGGCAGCAGTCCTACACGGACCTTGTCCGGTATGTGATTCTGCTCCACCGCATCCGCGATGGATATCTGACGATGGTCGATCTCTTCCGCACCGTGATCAGCGCGGGGAAGCTCGAAGAGATGCTGGCCGAGGTCGGATCGCGCTTCAGCACGGCCAGCTATATCGGTATCGATAAGGATTCATATCGTGACTACGAGAGTCTGCTGTCTCCGCTCGGCTTCGAGTGGAATAAGGATGCGGGTCTTTATCTCATCGTGTGGACTGAGGCTTTGGAAAACCTGTTGACGCAGGAAACATCCGCAGCCTTCGATGTCTTCACCCGTAAAGCGTACCGCCCGGAACTGCGTGACCGCTTCGACAGTATCCAGTATTGGTATTGGGAGCACTGGAAGTTCTTTCGCTCCGAAGTCAAGACCAGCATCGTCCAGGGCATCGCGGTGTTCCTGTCCCTCTTCGAGACCGACCCCGATGTGCGCCGTGTCTTCTGCCCTCCGAAGGAACTGTATGACGGCAAGCCATGCGCCGCTGATCCCAGCGGCATCGTTCTGGTGCCCTTCGACGAGTTGATCGAGTCGGGTGCCGTCGTTGGCCTGAACTTTCCCGTGGCCCTAAACCCAGCGCTGGCGAAGACTATCGGCACCATGATGAAAATCGACTATCAGCGTGCCGTGCAGTTGCGTATCCCCAGGATGGACAGGCATCCTGAGAGTTACTTCCGTCCGACCGTTTTCATCTGCGACGAGTACCAGAACTTCGTCACTGTCGGCGGCGACAACCCCACAGGCGATGAGCGATTCCTCTCGCTCTCCCGGCAGCCGAAATGCATCCCCATTGTTGCCACGCAGAGCGTATCGAGCCTGAAGGACGCCCTGCCGAATGAAGGCGTGAAAACCCTGCTGCAGGCATTCCGCACCAAGGTTTTCCTGACTACTTCCGATCCCGAAACTGCGCGGTACGCTTCGGAGCTGTGCGGCAAAGCCGACCGCACTCGCATCAGCTACACCGTCTCCGAGTCCTCGACAAACGCCAATGTCGGCTGGCTCAGTGGCCGCACCTCATCCAACAAAGGGTCTGTTTCGGCTTCCAAGCAGTACCAGAAACACAAAGAGCCACTCTTCGAGGAAAAGGTCTTCTTCGATCTCAGAAACGCACAAGCTGTGGTCGTCGCCTTCGATGGCGTCAGCCCATTGCCTCCTACCTATTGTTATCTCAAGCCCGACTTCCTGCCCGTGACCATGAGCTGGTTCGACCAAGAGAGGATTGCCTTCGATCCAGGGAGGATTTCGGCGTGAGCTTCGAGGTCATCATTCCATTTCTGAAACCGATCGAGCATCTACTAATGCATACGGCCATCTCCGAGATCATGGTTAATCCTGATGGCTCGGTCTGGATGGAGGAAAACGGTCACATCGTGTTGCAGGCCGGTATCCGGTTTGATGACGGTGCGCTGCTGACAGCTCTTGAAGTCATTGCCAATCGTTTCGGCAAGAAGCTCGATGCCGACTCCCCCATCATGAACCTGCGCTTGCCGGATGGTAGCCGCATGGCCGCGCTCATCCCGCCAGTCGTCAATCCAAGCCCTATGATGACCATCCGCAAGTTCACTTCACGGAACTTCACCATCCATGACTTGATCGAACGCAAGACCCTGACGGAAGCACAGGCCGAGATTCTAACGGACTATGTCAGGCGGGGTGACAATCTCTTGATTTCTGGCGGGACCGGGTCCGGTAAGACGACCCTGACAAATGTGTTGTCCTCGTTCATCCCGGATGGCGACCGTATTCTGATCCTGGAAGACGTCGCCGAGCTCTATATTAAGAAGCCCCACGTCATCTCCGCCGAGGCCCAGCTCGATACTCACAAGAGCCAGATCAGCTTCGCAGACCTGCTTAAGGCTGCTCTTCGCCACAGGCCGGACAGGATCATTGTAGGGGAGATACGAGGGCCTGAAGCGCGCGTATTTCTCGATGCTTTGAATACAGGCCATCGCGGATCGCTAACCACCATCCACGCCAACAGCGCCGGAGATGCTCTCCGACGCCTGGCACAGCTCGCCATGCGTGGTTCAGGAGGAGGCGTCCCATTGCACGATGTCAAAGAGGAGTGCGGAAGGTCCATCGACGTGGTCGTGCATGTGAGGAATGAGGACGGATGGCGGCACGTCACAGAGATTCGTACATTGGCTGGTCCTGCAGAGGTTCATCATCCGTGAGTTGGTCAGCGTGTCCATCTCCCGGAGTCTATTGCCCCGGTACTTCCCAACCTTTGCTGGTCAGCTGCAATCCCGTAACCTCGGTTGCCTTCGATGCTCCATTGACAGTCGTTCGGATATCAGAAAACGCTTGCTGTATATCGGAGCGTTCCGCCCAGGCCGCAGGGTCCACGATCCTGTAGGTATACGTCACCTCGCTTTGAGAGGATGTCCCCGCTGCCATCGGTTCCGTCCACTTGACGATGGAATCGACGCTCTTCTGCCCGTAGCAGAACCCGCTGGTTTGTCCGAGTGTACCGGGAACCTGCTGAAAGTACTTCCTGCCGGCCTCGGTCAGTTCGTAGCGCTTCACAGGTTGCGCCGGCCCCGAGCCGCGCAGTGGATCAAGCATTCCGTGAACGACTGCCGTCGTATCAACTGCACGCACAAGACCTGCCTGTTCAAGCGCTGCGAGTTTCGGTCCAATCCCATACTGCTCGCCCTGCCCTGAGCGGGGGAGATCGATGGGAAGCCGCCGGTCGATCACCGTACAGGCGCGGCCACGCTGCGCCAAGTACTCATTGATAGCTTTCCGGAAATTTACATCGTTCGGAGTTTTAGCACAGTTGCATCCAACAAGAATCATTAAAGCCGCAATAGGAACAGCATGGAATCGGCGCATCGCAATTCATCTCCAATGAAATTGACTTGCAGCCATAAGCTGCTAGTGTAATGTCCCATAAATAGCTTGTATAAGTAAGAGATTTGCGGTAGGGTAGAGTATGTCGATGGGACGGCCTCTGCCTGCTCTGGAATTGACTGCGGAGGAGCGGCAGCAGTTGACCGGCTTTGCCGCTTCGCGCAGTTTGCCTCATGCCCTTGTGGCTCGCGCCCGGTTGGTTTTGTGGGCCGCCGAGGGCGCCGCCAACCAAGAGATTGCTGCGCGTCTGACATGGTCCAAGGCTACAGTGGGCAAGTGGCGGCAACGCTTCGTCGAGCATCGACTTGCCGGCATCTACGATGAGCTTCGCCCCGGTCGGCCGCGCTCGGTTTCCGATGAGCGGATCGCCGTCTTGTTGCGTCGCACTCTGAAGCAGAAGCCGCCCACGGGAACACACTGGACCGTCCGCCTGGCCGCGGAGGCAAACGGTCTTTCCAAGTCCTCCGTGCACCGAGTCTTTCAGCTGTTCGCCGTTCAGCCGCACCGCAGCAGGAACTTCAAGCTCTCCAACGACCCTTTCTTCGTGGAAAAAGTGCGCGACGTAGTAGGCCTGTATCTGAACCCGCCCGATCATGCCATCGTGCTGTCGGTCGACGAAAAGTCTCAGATTCAGGCCCTGAATCGCACCCAGCCGGTGCTGCCCATGGGGCTTGGCTATGTGGAAGGAGTGACGCACGACTATGTGCGCAACGGTACTACGACACTGTTTGCCGCCCTCGACATCGCCTCCGGAAACGTGCTCACCGAGTGCAAGCCGCGCCACCGGCATCAGGAGTTTCTCGGCTTTCTAAAACGCATCGACGAGGCCGTGTCCGCCACCTTGGACGTACACCTGATCCTGGACAATTACACCACCCACAAACACACCAAAGTGCGCGCATGGCTGGCGGCCAGGCCACGTTTCCATCTTCACTTCACGCCCACCTACTCGTCCTGGCTCAACCAGGTCGAACGCTGGTTCGGACTTATCACCCAACAGGCTATCCGTCGCGGCTCATTCAAGAGCGTCAAGGAACTGATCGCCAAAATCAATCACTTCGTCCAGAACTACAACCGCAACTCCAAACCCTTCGCATGGACCGCTTCCGCAGACTCCATCTTCCAGAAACTCGCCAGACTATGCTCACGTATTTCTGGGACGCAACACTAGGTCAACGCGTACTTATTCGCAGAGGCGCCGTCTCGGTCCACGCCAACTCAACGAAATCATGTAAGAGTTTGTGATTGTGATCGCGTCGCGTGAACACGCCGCTCTTCACGGTGAGGAGCCGGTCCGACAGCGGCCTGACCACGGCATCGTGACGGTATGCAGAGGCTGTGGATTTTGCCATCAGCGATATTCCGGCGCCGCGGGTGATCAACCAAAGCGATTCTTTGATCGAAAGGGCATCGGCCGCAAATTTGAGTGTTACGCCGAGGCTTTCAAAATGTGTGACGATCTCCTTGTGTCTGCCGGGAAGCCCCTTTCGAGATACAGCAATCACGGGCTCATTTTCCAATTCCTCCGGACGAATCGAGGACCGACTTGCAAGTCGATGCCCGGCAGGCAAACACGCCATTAAAGGCTCTTCGAGGAGCACACGAGCAAATAGATCGGATTCGAGAACAGGGAGGATTCCGAATCCCACATGAAGATCTCCCTGAAGGACTCCTGCAACCGCCTGTTTCGTGGTAAGGCTCTCTCGTGTCACAATCACAGGATCGACGCCTTCAAGCTGAATACGCCGGACAATCTCCAACAGCCGAGTGTTCAAATACGTGGAATAGCCAATGCGCAGGTCATTTGCCTGCACACGCAGAAGAGCATGTACACGATCGATACCGAGCAACGCCTGTCGGACTGACTCCTTAGCCGCCAGAATGAAGAGACTGCCTGCTTCGGTTGGCATCATCCCTTTTTCTCCTTGCCGGAAAAAGGGAGTTCCCGCTTCGTTCTCAACGATCTGCACTCGCTTGCGTACAGCGGATTTTCCGATGCCCAGATACTCTCCAGCGGCTTGAAATGATCCTTTTTCCGCTACCGCGAGTACGGCGATCTGCCCGTCCATCGTCACTCTGAGTCCACGCATAGTTGCCCCCTTGAACAGATACAGGGCAGCTACCCGGTCGGTCGTGGGGAGCGCCCGACGTGCACTTTTCTTGACCAAGGCCAAATGGAGTGATTGCGAGAAGTCCCTTTTAGGCTCCCTTCTTCGGCGGAATATAGACATGCTCGTCGACTGTGCTCGTGAGCTTACCGCTAATCGTACCCTGCCAATCGAAGACATAGCCGCCTGGCTCGCTGGTCACTTTCGTGCCATTCTGTACGCCGCTCGTTTTGATATCTGAGTGCAAGATGACTAGGCCCATACGGCCACCGCGCTGAGCCTGTTCCGTGCCGTTGATGATATGGCGCCCATCATCCGAGTAATTGATGTATCGCACAGCGATGGATGAGACCGCGCCTTCGCTTCCAACAATATCGACGTCTGCCTTCCCCGAGATTTTGCCCACCAGGATGTATTTTCCTGGCTCGATGTGGTTATCGTGCGTGGGTACAGGCCCACCGATGTGCAGCGGCACACCCCATGGCACCACATCGGAAACCGGCCTGACCTGCATGCGCACACTCGGTCTGCGACCGGTGAGTGTCGCCAGCATCAGGCGCGTGCGGCGACCACCAGGCTCAGTTGATGCCGGACAGGGTAAGGGATTCTGTCCGCCGCAAGCCGGAGTCGTCACTAGCGCTTGCCAATAGACCACATGCATACCGTCCGGCGACCATGTGGGATCGGCACGCCCGTTCCAGTTGGGATCGCTTGCACTGCCCGGCGTTCCAGGACCGGCGTTAAGCTGTTGACCGGGATTGCCCTCGCGTTTATCGTCAACCGAGAGCAGGTACGGCTGGAAAAAGCGCCGATTGCCATTGTTATAGCAGCACGTGGACATTGCAACGGTCAACATGTCCGTGAGCGGTGGAATGCCTTGAAGGGCGGCATAATACATATGTCGATCAGATTGACGCGGATTCATATACACCACCCAGCGGTCATCTGGAGACATTTTTGCGGGATCGGTGTAGGACGGGTCACTTGTGATACGCGTCGATTGTCCGGTCTGGAGATTCGTGAGAAAGAGATCCATGTTACCGGACTCTTCGATCCCAACACCCAGTGCAGATTTGCCGTCGCTGCTAAAGCCGCGGAACTCACCGATGACGCCATTCGCTGGATTATGCAGGAGGATTCCGGGATGCGCTGGATCAGGCATAACACTCGCGAATTGCGGCTTGTTGCTCAGCATCGCGTAGACGTCTTCGATTTCGTAATGTTGAATCCCAGCCTTCGGTCCCTTCTCGAAATCAAGACGGCCAAAAAGACCAAGCTCGTCGAATTTGGGAGGCGGCACGAAGCTGTTCCAGCCAATGTGGACATCATCGGGATTGAGACGCAGTTCCCGCATGATCATGCGGACACCTGCACCCGAGTTATTGAGAGTGCCGCGCCATTCGATGGGATAGATGTGGAGATGCTGCGGAGTGCAAGCCGATGTGTTTAGCTGGTGTGGGCCGCAATCGAGAATGTTTGTTCCGGCCAACACGCGCTTGCCATCATGGAACGCTTGTGGATGATCGAAGAGGGGCTGTGGATGATCGAAGGCCGGCGGCTTTGATCCGAGCGAGCTAAATTTAAAGGGGATTGGGCTACGGCCCTCCCGGTTAATTCCAACCTCGTTCTCTTCAGGCACGCCGCATGTGAGGCATTTCCAAGCATCGCCGTTCGGAAAATGTGTGCCATCGGTTTTAATCATGATCACTTGTACGCCGGAATAGATGCTAGCCGGGTCCGGCGCCGGTGGAGCACCTTCAAGAATGACCGTCAGCAGCACATGGTGGCCGTCCCACATATACGAAGGACCTTCTTCTATGCCGTATTCACTCGCGGACATGCAGCCCGTGCCATGCGAATTGACTTGACGTGTGCATGAACCTGGTTTGTCCGATGGGGCTGTCGGCGGCAGAGGAAGCTCGCGAACGCTCACCGGCTCGGTCCCTTTGGGAGCTGCCTCAATTGGCATAGAGGCCAGCCCAACAAGAATTGCTGCTGCAGCCGCCGTTGCGTAGACACGCCAAGAACCGCCGCATTTTCCCTTACCCATCGACGCATGGTTTTCCTTACGCATTTCCAAAGTCTCCTTCCTCTCTTTGCGCCTTCTCCGGGAGATTTCTGGCTGCAGCGGTTATGCCCACCGAGCACCTCTCGTTCCCCATCAGCGCCGTTTTGTATTCAAAGAGTCCCTTCCGCAACCGAATCGCTCACACTGCATTGCGGCATTAGTTCTGTGCTTCTCCCCCCTGTACCGCAACTACAGAGATTCAGTGACAGTTCTTGCCTGATCGAGCACCGTTGATGTGCGTATTGCTAATTGTTCCTGCCTCGATATCGAGCCGGAGCGCACTCAGCGCCTAATTCCCGGTGTTTTCGCTTCCCGTCGGCGCGCTTCGCTCGAAGACCAGCCGCTGGTCCAAATCGCCTGATAGATTATGGGTCTTCACGATTTCTTTCAATTCCCGACCGTCGCTCGACAGGAAATATCGCCGATGCGTCGTCACAGCCCCCCGGAAGGTATTTCCTCTTTCCGTCACGAAGAGCGTATTGCCTTGCCATTCAGCCGTAATCGTTATCGAGGTCGGAGGCAATCCGGGAAACTGAGCGGGGGCCTGGGCCTCGTGTTCCTTACCATCGGTTGCATAGTTCATAGACGACTTTGAATCTGGCAGGGTGACACCAAACAAAGACTGATTTCTTGCAATATCCCTCTCGTCGATTGCGCCATTTTGCACAGCAAATATGGTTGTGAACTGATAATCACTCGATGGGTGCTGCCCGCCAAGAAAGCTCTTGGCCAGATTCAGACGCCATGTTCCAGTGAGTTTTGCGTCTTGTGCAGATGCCGAAAATGTCATTGCAACTGCCAGCGCCGTCGCTGTGCAGAATGTCCGCATGTCCATTACGTTCATCTCGGGGTCAACCTCCTAATATTTAACTCTCGAATTCCAAGAGAACAATACCGTCGGGAGGCAATTCGATAACCAACTCATGCTGCCCCTCAGCGAGTGCGTGCGTAACCGGCTTTGGAAGCTCAGCCGCAGCACGCAACTCACTAATCTGCTCTCGGCTGGGATACTGCGGCTTCCCCATCGCTTCCCATGCTGGAATCGCTGTGCCAACTTTCCTGTTGACCTCGCGCACAGTTACCTGTCTGCGCCCATTGAGTCCATTCAGCTGGAGTTGCACCATAAGCGGTTCGCCCTGCGGCGGACCCCCATCGCGAGAAGCCATCAAACCTGCGAGCGATGACTTGAATTTGCCTAGCGGGATCAGATTCCAGAGCAGAAGCGCAGTGGCTCCGTCGGCGCGCTGGGTTGCAAGGATGGGGCCTTCACTCGCCTGCAGTTGTTTGTCTCCGAGCCGATGCAGAAAATTAAATGCGTGGAGGGAGGGGCGGGCAATCCCCCACTGATCCAGCATGCCGAAGGTTTGGTTAAAGACGCCGCTCGGGACACCGTTCTCTTCGAAGACATTGCTGAAGGTCCAATACGACATCGTTTCCGCCAGGCCGAGGCAACTCTTCACCGTGTGTGTGATGAAAGCCGGATTCTGCGAACTCCACTCCGTAATCCACAAGGACAGATTGGGCATTGCCGAGGAGGCGATCTGCTGGTTGACGTGCTCGAGCCCCCGCGGGATGACCTCTTCGTACGGGTACAAGTTGCCCTGTCCGAATATGGGCTTCTGCGGGTCACTCGGATAGATGTGGGTGCTAATGAAATCCAGAGGCAGGTTCTTTGCTGAGCAGTAGCGGATCAGGTCTGGCACCCAGCTCAGTTGAGCCGAAGCCGGACCTCCGACCAGGAGGCGCTTATCGATCGATTTCACGGCAAGCACCGATTGCCGGTACAACTCAAAGTACTGCTCCTGCGTGCCCGCCCAGAAATTGATATTTGGTTCGTTCCAGACTTCGAATCTCCACTGACTTACTTCGCCGATACCGTACCGCTTGACGCAATGCTCGGTAAAAGCGCGTACCATATCATGCCAGTCTTGCCCGTTCCGCGGCGGAGAGGTGTTCCCCTTATAGGCAAAGATACGGTTTTCACTGCTGGCAAAGGCCTCCGGCATAAAACTGAGTTCCACAAATGGCCGAACCCCATGATCGAGCATGAAATCGTAGATCTGATCGACGTAAAGGAAGTTGAATCTTCCCGCTCCAGCCTGTGCAATCCCCATCTCGTCATCAAACAGGCCGTGACAGCGCACGGATTGAATTCCTGTCTCCCGATGCGCGCGCACCAGGTCTTCTCTCCATTGGGCACGCAAGCCAACTGCAGTGCGGTCCGAGCCCGCTGCCCTTTCCCAGAAACGCGGAAGATCGCCCGTGGACTTTTTTAGGTCAACTGTAATCACTCGCTCGTTACCAGGTTTCGCACCTTGGGCCACGAGACTGCGGCTTGCCATTTCCATTGCCACCAGTCCCGCGCCGGCCAGAAAGTCTCGTCGATTTAGCATCCGCACAGTCTCCTGTTAGGTTCATGAGGCCGGACAGCACGCGAGAGGGCGCGTCCGACTGAAAAGAGTGGTATGAATGCAAGCTCAAACATCCTCGGCCACGCGACGAAGACGTCCTTGGTGCATCAACTCAACGCCGCGCGGTTCGAGCTCGCGATTCAGCATGCTCAGCATCTTGACTCCTAGTACCCGCAACTCGCATTCTTGGCCGACGGCAGCGTAAGAAAGGCGACGCTCTCGGGAGCAAGCCTAATCTCTCCCGCACGGGTCAGTTCCCCATGAAGCGCCAGAACAGTTCCATCAGAAGCCGCCTGCAATGCGACGCCGTTGAGCAGGATCGTCGTGCTTGTTAGCGCTGGAGCCGTGAGCGTGAAGCTCTCCCCGGCCACAGGGACAGTCAAAGCATGTTCATTGTGCATATCCATATTGACCGCAAGCAGCGTCACTCCACCCTGTTTTCCCTTCATGCACTGCGCATAGACCCTGACCTCCCCATCCTTCGGCACTGCAGGATTGAGCACGACATTCCCCATGGTGTGCTTCCACAACAACACCACCCAATAGTCCGGCCGTGGCTCGTAGGTGTCTTCGTCGAGAAGCCCATAGTCGCTCGAGGCAAGGGTGTTGTGCATGACTACCTGAACGCCCTTCTGCGCAAGCGTGCCGAGCTGGTTCAGATAGCGAAAGGTATCGACAAACTGCCCTGCAAGCTGATCACCGCCGCATGCCGCTTCCGCCGTCTCCGTAAGCCACATTGACTTCCCAGGCAGGTATTTATCCCGAATAGCGGCGTAGAATTCCTCCACCATATCTGTGCGGTCAAGCCACTCTGCGGTCATGGCCTGCTCCACCGTCAGATTGCCCAGGCAACGATGGGAAACCGTTCCGTAAAAATGGTATGAAAAGGCATCGAAGACGGGAGGCGTTGCCTTCATCAGCTCCGCCGCTCCGAGTATCTTCATCTTGAGCCCCGCTGGCGCACCTGCCGGCAAAAGCGACACACCCTCTCCTACCGCACTGGGGCCGAGAAAAATCGTCTGCGGCGATTCCTTGCGCAGAAACGGCTCGAAGGTCTTGATGTCTTTCGCGAATGCTTCGGCGTCGTACCCAGCCGGAGCGCCGCCCGGCCCTGGAAAATTCGGCTCATTCATGAACTCCGTGGCTGCAATGTGTCCGTCAATGCTCTTGGTGTAGTCAAACAGAGCCTTCGCCTGGCTGGGATCCCAATCGCCATGCGCGTCGCGCACGCCTGGGCTCACCGCCACCGAGGTGACGATCACCGCGCCAACTGCATGCGAGAAATCGACGACCCCCTTCCACTCCGCCCGCGTCATCACCCCGTTAAAATCCTTCGGCGGCACCTTCATGGCCGGGTTGTCGTCGTTCTGAAAGTAGGTGCTGTTTGCCCACGACCCACTCACGCGCACATACGACGGCCCGAGTGCAGCGGCCAGCTTCCGGAGCCGCGCATTGGATAGATCAATCGGCGGCCGATATTGGAACATAGCCGTATTCTGGCCCACCTGTTGGTTGAGATTCTGCGCAGCGGCGTTGCTCGCGATTTTCTCGTGAGTCGGCGACTTATACGGCCTCCAGAAGCGTCCGCCGGTAACCTCGACCATTTCGATGTTGTAGGAGGCAAATCGCGGGTCGACTATACCCGTCGCTTTCATCTTGGAAGGATTCAATGTCAAGGACTGCGATTGCTGACCGTATACGGGGACCATCGCCACGACCAACCCTCCCAGCGCCAACACGGACAGCAGGCGGGCGTTTCCACGATTCACGCTCATCTCATCTCCTCGTATAAGCGACTGCATCTTTCGAAGCTCAAGCATCGTAGACCTACCCGACACTCTCATCTACACTCAATCAACGCCACGCCGTTCGGCGGAATTGCAAGATTGATCTCTCCGTGCGGACCGATCGAGGTCTCCGTGGGGGAGGCCAGCTCGCATTTGACCTTCAGCTCTGCAATCTGCGCCATCGTAGGGTAGGCCGGACTTCCAATTTCCTTGTAGACGCGCTCCAGATCGCCGCTTGTTGAATCGACGCGGGTCACCAGTACTCGTCCATGCTTGCGGATACCTTGCAGCGTCAAACCGATCTCAAGGCCGTGTCCCGTCGTCGCATATCCGGCGGATAGCTGTGTCAAAGGGTCGCCACTCGATGACCGGACGCCCGGCTTCTGCGGGATCAGGTTCCACAGCAGAATCGCAAGCGATCCATCGCGGCGACGCGTCGCCAGCACCGGCCCCGGATCGGTATCCAGGCGTACATCCCCCAGCCTATGGAGCAGTTCGAAGGTATGGAACGAAGGCCGCGGAACGCCCCGCATTCCCAGGATTCCATACCCGGCGTTCAGGAAGCTCCTGGGCACTCCCAACTCCTCATACACGTTGCTGAACGTCCAAAACGCAAGCATCTGTGCTTTGTCAGCACAGCTTTCGATGATATGTGCGATGAACGCTGGATTCTGCGAACTCCATTCCGTAAGGTAGAGTGGCGCGTCTGAGTAGCTGGAGGAGTTAATCTGGTCACCCACCCTCGATAGCGCCCTGGGAATAACCTCCTCAACCGGATAATGCATGTCCTGCCCAAACACGATCTTTTGCGGATCGTCGGGATAGACGTGGGTCGAAACAAAGTCGACGGGTAACTGTTTGCTCGCGCAGTAGTTCAAGAACTCCGGCACCCAGGACGCGCGAGCGGTTGCCGGGCCGCCCACACGAAGTCTCTTATCGACCTGCTTGATCGCGGTCGCCGACTGCCGATAGAGCTCAAAATAATCAGCCTGCGTCCCTGACCAGAACACAATGTTCGGCTCGTTCCATACTTCGAAGTTCCAGTTCGCCACCTCGTTGATGCCGTACCGGTCCACACAGTGTTTCGCTAAGGCCCCTACCAGTTCTCCCCACTGCGCCATATTCGAAGGCAGAGTCGTATTGCCGCGATACCAGAGCATTGTCTTGTTGCCGCTGGCGAGGGCGCCCGGCATAAAACTCAACTCCACAAAGGGCACCACGCCCCGATCCATCATGGCATCGTAGACCATGTCGACATAAAGGAAGTTGGGTTGCCGAGCTCCGGCAGGCCACACCCCCATTTCGTCGTTAAACAAGCCGTGAAACCGGATTGATCTGACATTCATAGCCGCTTTGATCGTTTGAAGATCAGAGAGCCATTGTTCGCGCAGTCCCACAGCCGCGCGATCCGAACCCATGCAATCCTCCCAAACGTGCGGAAAAGATTTGCCGCTGTAGGTCTTCACCGCGAGATTGCGCCTCTTCTCCTGCCGGTCCGGATACGCCTGCGCCGTCAGCGCGCGAGGGGCGAGCGAATAGGCTCCCGCAAGTGCTGCAGACTGGAGGAAGGCTCGCCGGTGTGTGCGCGGCACGGAACCACGGTCGTCGTTGGTCATTCTCAATCGCTCGTCCTGGCAAATTGTCGGCCCTGGAGCCAGAGGATCTTTCGGCCTCAGTATGAACAACGAAAATATATATGGCATTAAGTGCCACTGTCAACTCATGATGCTCTCTCTGGCAAGTGTCTACTCTTTGGCGTTGGACTAGAACGGTATGCGAGCGGAATTTTCGATTATGTCAACAAGCAGTCGCATTTGTGCTCACTTTGCCGAGCCGCCCCACCATCGAATTCACAGATGTTCCTGGTTCACCGATGGATTTTTCTGTGACACACAATGCCATATACGGAGATCTGCATTTCGTATGCGACTCAACCTACGCAGACACGTGTAGAGACTTCAATATTGAACGCCAAGGTCGATAGTACGGATACGATAAGGAAGAGTTTCTTCGACGCTCTACCTGCAGGGTGCCGGCTAACCACTCCATTGGAATGAATCCCAACCATAGGAACTCGAAATCCATCGCGGACGGCGGGCGGGTTCCTTGAACGCTGGAACAGTATTGACATCGTATAGTGGACTGGCATTCGGAACAAAGAACACGAGCCCAGGAGGATTCATGCTCACCATCGACGTGTGCGGAGAGCAGCTTCAAGACGACTGGCTCGCTGCGGCCAAGGACAGAGAGTCTGCAAAACAACTCTTAAGCGACATTTAGTGCAACTCCGTCGCAATCGCTTGCACTCCCCAAGCTCATTCTGCGATCACTGGGTATGACTCCCAGTCCTGGCTGCGCTTTGAGATCGGGTAGCAACCCCAGTTGAATTTGGTGGCACATTATGTTAGTTCTGGCATGATAGTAGATAAGCTATGGAGCGTAGAAGATGGTCAAAAGCTTTCAAATGCGCAAGCGCCAGCTTGTTCGGGATACGATCCATCAAGCCGCAATCGAACTCTTTGCGCGGAGGGGCTTCGATGAGACAACCGTCGATGAAGTCGCCGAAGCAGCCGGCATCTCCCGCCGTTCTTTTTTTCGCTATTTTCAAAGCAAAGACGACCTGCTCGCCCTGAGCATCGTGAACAACGGTGAATTGATCTGCAAAACCGTTACGATGTGCTCGGCAAACCTCAGCCTGATCGAGGTTGTCCAACGCGCGATCTTCGCGGCAATGAGTTTTATCGAAAGCCATCCGGAAACCAAGAAGATCATTGAAATCTCAGCCCGGAGCAGATCTGCCGGACAAGCGCAATTCTCGCGTCTTATGGAACAGCAAGAGAAACTTGCCATCGCATTTGCAACGCGCGTGAAGAGCGCATCTCCATTCTCCCTCGCGCCGTTTCTTATGGCAGGACTAACCTGGACGATCATCAATTCGGCAACCATGTCCTGGTTCGAGGGGGAGCACAAGGATATCCAATCCGCAGCCAGGGCTGCTTTCGTGACCGTTACCAGGATCATCCAGGACGATACGCACGACCTAGAATTGCAAGTACCCGCGCGCAACGGTAAGCGATCGTCTTTGAAAGGCCGCCCTCGCAATAAGAGCCGTCAATGAGCTAGAGCAAGTATCGATGGGCCATTCCTACCTCGAGGGTTATGATCCATACGCTTGGTGGGCCCGATCGAGGAGTAGGGATTGAAAGATCCTTCGGGCTCGTTGAGATCGCTCCTTTGAACTATCCCGACGGTGCTCCGGGTGATACAACCTAATCCGCAACAGATACAGCTGCTTTTCGAGGTAGCGCTTCACGGAACATCCGAATCGAGAAGTATCCGTTTTCAGTCAGAGTTGGCACTTCCTGTCCAGGCGTGAAGATGTGAAGTGCACACCATATCACTCTCATTCCCGGCGATGGCCCTATGCACCTTCCACTTTCCAGCGACAGAGCTTGATCCCGAAGCAGAGGGGAGCTGATGCGAACGGCACTGATACCGCGTGTTCGCCCCGGCGCGTGGGCTCGAGGTGAAAAGCCCACACGCCCGATCCTATCCGCTTCCGCCCAGCGCTCAGAAATCCAACCGCAAGGCGAATTGGAAGGTCCTTTGCTGTTCGTTGGCCGCAGTTGAACTGATTGAGCCGAATGCGCCCCCATTTGGCCCGGTGGCGGTACCGGGGATATTCGATTGGCCATAGTACAGTGGAGTGACACCCGGGGTCACCGCTCCGCTCCCGAGAGTGGAGGGCCAACCAGTAATCGAAGAATTTGGCTCAGCAAAATTTGGAATGTTGAAAATGTTAAAACACTCCGCACGAAATTGGGTGGATAACCTCTCGGTGATCTGAAATGTTTTATCCAGGGACAGGTCCATCCTGCGATCATGAGGACCGTAGATCTGGTTGCGCTGCTCATTGCCAGCGACGCCCACAGCATGCGACTGGAACGCCGTGACGTCGAAATACTGATTTACATTGGGATGAGCAATTTTGGCCCCATGAACCATGTTCGGCCTATCAGCTGGCGTTCCAACTCCGGTAAACGATGCTTCATAGGGAAGCAGATCCTGCGAGGTCTGAACTGTTCTGTTCCCGTTGTAGTAGAAGTTATAACCATCAGTCACTGAGAAGGGCAGGCCAGTCTGCCAGTAGGCAATCGTATTCGCCATCCATCCCTTCAGAGCAAGTGCCTTGGCGCCCGTGAGGCCCCTTCCGAACGGAATCGCATAGGTTATCACGCCTGCTACGCGATGACGAACATCAAGATCGGAGTTACCGTAGTCATAGCGCGGATCGTTCGCGAAAGATCCACTGGCAATGCCTCCGCTTCCATTGAACGCGTTCAGGCTGAATGTACTCGTCAGGCCGCGCGCATAGGTGTAATTGATGTTGTAGGTCAGTCCATTTGCGCTGCGGCGCTGCAACATCGCCTGGAACGCGTTGTAATTCAACGTGGCTTCGTTTGTGTTGACAGTAATGGTCGTCAGATTTGGGAATTGGTCTTTGTAGATGAGCGAGGGAACTGATGAGCTAGCACTCCCGGGAGGCGTCGGCATATCGGCGTTGTAATTCCAGGACAAGTGCCGCCCCAGTTCGCCAATATAACCAATTGTGGCCACATTCGCTCCAAATTGTTGTTGTACCGCTAACGAAAACTGCTCGAGATAGAAGCTGCTTTCATAGTTCTTGGACCACGAGCTAACAAGAGGATCCTGTGAGGAGGCAAGGCCCGAGAGAGAACCCATCGTGGGAGTTGCCATCGTTGTGAGGCTCGGAAATTGGAAGGTTTGTGGGTTCAGACCCTCAGTATTATCGTACAAGTACGGGTAGTTGGAGCCGCCGACTGGAGAAAGTACCTCGGTCGTCGGATAAAAGGTGAGGCCGAATCCTCCATGTACTGCTGCATTCCTGGGTAACCGTAGGGCAAAACCGAAGCGCGGCGAGACATTCGCATAGCCGGTCCCAACCCCAAGGTGTGAACCTGTGGTTGCCGGGGTCTCCATCGCGAGCGTGCTGAGATTGAAGTTGGATATGTTGTTGTTCTTCTCGCTGTTTGGCGGAAAGACTTCATAGCGAACTCCAAGATTCAATGTCAGATCGCGTGTTGCATGCCAGTCATCCTGGAGGTAGACGCTCGGTTCCCAGTTGATGAAATCTTGCCTGGTTAGCTGGTTGATCCGCACAATCTCTAGCGGTTCACCGGCTAGCATCGCCGCCGGGCCGTACGCTAAATGCGGGAAGTATGCCGCCAAAGAGGGCAATTGAAAGAAGACCGCCACGCCGGTCGGATAGTAGTTTCCCATAATGTCCGATTCACGATGGATGACTGCGCCGCCTATCTTGAGCGTATGGTTCCCGCGGATCAAGGTCAGCGCGCCATTGAACTGGAGGACATTATAAGTATTCAATATTGGCAAGTACCCGGCACTTCCCAAACTTGCGAACCCGGAGACCAAGAACTGCGTCATTCCCGAAGTGCCCACCACACCTGGCAGGTTTACGTTGCTCATTCCGAGGGCGTTTGGAATATTCATTCCATAGCCGAGTGGAAGCGCTTGCGCGTCCATTCTGGTATACCCCGTGTTTAACTGCATGAGCAGATTCGGGTTGAAAATATGCGTGTAGTCCGCCATGGCGTTCTGCGCGATATTGATGTTTGTTCCACTGACCCCGTTAGCGGCACCTAGGCCTGCTGAAAATGGCTGATTTACACCAGGGATCTTTTCAAGCGGGAAAGGACTACTATTGAACGTCGACGTCGGATTATATGAGTAGCGGACGAAGAGGAGATCGTTCTGCGTAAAGTGATAGTCGATCCTCGCGTCCATCACGGTCGCATTTTGCTGCTTCTTCGGTGTCCCACTGTAGTTGTTGACGAATGAACCCTGGGTCTGTCCAGTATGAGGATACATGGAGAAGTAGGCGGCAGCGATCGGGTTCGGATCTTGGACGTAGTACTCCCGCTGACACGCCGCCGGCGAAAGGGTCGGTGGGCATGCATCAGTAAAGTCTCCGACTTTATTTGTCATAAACTGGCTTATTTCATAGGGTGTGGGGACGCTGAATAGCGACGGAGTCGATTGAATCCAGCGCAATTCCTCGGTATCGCCAAAGAAGAATGCCTTATTCTTCAGGACTGGCCCGCCGATGCTACCACCAAACTGATTCCATCGCAGTTCCGGAGTGGGGGCTCCGGGGGCCGTGAACCAGTTTTTTGTGTCAAGAGAATCATTCCGCAGGTATTCAAATGCTGAACCGTGGAACTGGTTTTCACCGGCTTTGGTGACGATGTTTACGATGGCGCCGGCGGCTCTGCCGACGTCGGCTGAATAGTTGTTGGTAAGAATCTTGATCTCTTCAATACCGTCGATCGATGGCCGTACTGCAGAGTATCCGCCAGCATTGTCATCCTGGCCATCAATCATGTTGTTGTTATAGAGATCCGACATTCCGTTGGCAGAATAGGACCCCGTCTGGCGCTGATCCGTATTTCGCCCTCCACCCTGCAGGCTGCTTGGCTGACCTGCGCTTACACCTGCAGTCACCTGCAACAGATTCACGTAGTTCCGTCCATTCAGAGGAAGGTTCTGAACGGACTCGGTGCCTAGCAAGTCGCCAGAAAAGGAACTGTCGGTCTGAAGAGCGGGCGTGATACCCGTGACGACTACATTCTCATCCGCCGCACCAGGTACGATGTGAGCATCTACGCGAGCTCGGTCACCGGCCGCGATCGCAAGAAGTGGAACGCTGAATTTTTTAAATCCCGACGCTGAAACCGAAATTGAATAGCTTCCGACCTGTAAGGCAGTGAATACATACTCACCGGTTGCCGGTGTTGCCATTGTGCGAACTTCGCCAGTCCCTTCGTTACGCACGGTCACACTGGCATTAGGGACGACTGCCCCTGTTGGATCGGTGACGGTTCCGAGGATATCCGCGGTGGTTACCTGAGCGCTCACTTTCGATGCTACCAGTCCGGCGAAACCAATCATTATCACCAACACCAGGACCGACGTGATCCGACGCAGAATGATCGAACGCATAGTTGCCTCCCTTCGCCTTCCCAAATTTGCTACAGACTCCCACTATTTCTCGTTCTTGCTTCTCATCAAAAATGGCACTTCGTGTCGTTCAAGACTGTATGTGGCAATCAGTGCCATTGTCAACCCCTAATGCCATATATCTTCAAAGATACGTTCGCCGGACGGTTGCCGGCAGCCATGTTTATCCAGTAACCGTCTCATCACATGAAGGTTATCTCATGCATTCACGACCTCAATCCCCTCAGGGAGGCGGCTGATGATTGCTCCAACGGTTAACTTGTCCACCCATGGGACACCGATAGCGCATGCTCTTTCGATTGGGAAAGGCTTTTGCAATAATGTCACCGTGCGTTGACTTCGCTCCTCAGTGCCATCTATGCTACTTCTGCACCTGGAGACGTGCCTTATCGCGGTGGCCCGCAGTTTCAAGGATCTGAGTTGCGGCACACTTCGAAGAGCAACTGAACACTGGTGACTTGCGATGAGAGCGCCCATTGGGCGTCAGTCTCTTCAATTGGGGTCTGAGGAATGAAAGTCAGGGGCAAAGTCATTGTTGTAACCGGCGCTGGAAATGGAATCGGACGTCAGCTTTCCTTATGCCTGCTTTCTCGTGGAGCAAGCGTCGCCGCAGTCGATCTCAACGCGCACTCTCTTGCAGAAACAGGGAGGATCGCTCGGGAATCCGCAGCGCGGTTTGGCTGCTTTACAGCTAACGTGGGGGATCGAGCTCGAATCGCGGAATTGCGGAAGGAAATTCTTATGCGTTTCGGAGCCGTGGATGGCGTGATCAACAACGCTGGCGTGATTCAACCGTTTTCACGCCTGAGCGATCTTGATTTTCAAGTGATTGAACGCCTGATTCAGGTTAATTTACTCGGCACCTTGTTCGTGACCAAGGAGTTTCTCCCGTACCTGCTCAAAAGGCCTGAGGCGCACATCGCGAATATCTCAAGCATGGGCGGATTTGTTCCCTTCCCCGGACAGACGATGTATGGCGCTACCAAGGCAGCCGTGAAGATTATGACCGAGGGGCTGGCAGCTGAGTGCCTGCACACCAATGTTCGGGTGACGGTGGTGTTTCCCGGAGCGGTTGCCACTAATATTGCTGCCAATTCCGGCATCAGTCTGGATCTTCCTGGCGGGAGCAATGCCACGAAGGGCTACAAGGCATTACCACCCGAGAAAGCCGCGGAGATCATCGTGAATGGAATCGAACGCAATGCACAGCGCATCTTCGTCGGAAAGGACTCCACCTTGCTCGATAAGTTCTACCGCCTCAGCCCAGCCCTAGCCACGCGCGCGATTGCAAAGCAAATGCAGGCTCTTCTTCCAAAGTAGACTACGCTCGCATTATTACGCCAAAGTCGGGAGACTGAAATCGATGGTTCAGAACGAAATCTTCCCCACCAGACATGGAACCGGGTACACGAAAGAGAAGAGAAAGCCAGTCGGCTTTTGTCGTGCGATGGCTCTAGCGCTAGGCTGTGGCATTCTCGGCCTTTCCGGAACCGTAGCATCTTCTCAATCTCAGCACACCCCCAACACGTTGAGACAGGGCTTTGAGCATCCCCCTCAAAGCGCCCGCCCGCTAGTCTGGTGGCACTGGTTGGATGGAAATATCACGCAGGAAGGAATCAAGCTCGACCTCGACTGGATGCATCGTGCTGGAATTGGTGGCTTTCAAGCCTTTCAAGTCAGCTTTTTTTCTCCCAAACTAATCAATCCTCCCGTTGATTTTATGAGCGCTGCCTGGAAAGATGCGATCAAGTCGGCCATCACGCTCGGCGACCAATATGGCATGCAGATGGCGGTTGCCGGGTCGCCGGGCTGGAGCGAGAGCGGTGGCCCCTGGGTCCAACCTAAAGATGCTATGAAGAAGCTCGTATGGAGCGAAACGCGTCTGAAAGGCGGAGTAGCGTTCCATGGCGTGCTCCCTCATCCTCCAGTCACCGTCGGGCCCTTTCAAGATGCTCCAGCCTCGCTGAGCCGCATCTCCTATAATCCCGTCTTTCCCGATTACTACGCGGATAGCGAAGTCGTCGCCTACCGGGCTCCCGCTTGCGACGTCCCGCCTGACTCTCTTCATCCCGTCATTACCACAAATTTTGGCCGTATCGATCCATCCATCCTGACGGACGGCGATTTCGTCAACTATGTATCCTTGCCGATTGCGCCGACCGGACGGAGTTCCTGGATTCAGTATGAATTCAATGATCCGCAGAGGATTCAGGCGGTGTCTCTTGCTATGTCGCCGGCGCAGAGTTCTGAGACCGGCCCTTCGACTACACCCATCCTCGAAGCCAGTGACGATGGCGCCGATTATCATGCCGTCGTGGAGATAAAGTCCCTGCGGCACGGATACGCTTTAAGGGGTTACGTGCCGCAGACAACCGTAGCCATTCCTCCGGTGACTGCCCGCTTCTTTCGCGTTGTCTGGACAACCCCAACATCGAAGCCGGGGACCGCTTCCAGCGCTGATATGAATATTGTTGCAATGAGGCCTACCAGCGACTACCAAATCACTGAACTTGTTCTCTCACCTGACGCACGCGTCAACCATTTTGAAGAGAAGGCCGGCTTTTCAACCACCAAGGATTTTGTGGATGATGCAACACCCGAGATCGCGTCCAATTGCGCTATCCCACTGAACCAGATTGTCGCTCTTACCGGAAAGATGCGCTCTGACGGCACGCTCGACTGGATACCACCTGCCGGCGGTGATTGGGTCGTCCTCCGATTCGGCTATTCACTCACTGGCGCAAAGAATTCACCCGCCCCACGCGACGCAACTGGGCTTGAGGTCGATAAATTCGACCGTGTAGCAGTTCAGAAATACATGGAGCAATACCTGAATCTCTTCAAGAGCACCCTGGGACCAGATCTGATGGGCCAACACGGTTTGCGGTACGTGGTCAATGACAGCTGGGAAGCGGGCAGTCAAAACTGGACCGCTAATATGGTTGCAGACTTCAAGAAGCTCCGGGGCTACGATCCGCGCATGTGGATGCTCGCACTCACTGGACGGGTAGTCAAAAGCCCACAGGCCAGCGATCGCTTTCTGTGGGACTATCGCGAGACCATCGCCGACCTGATTGCCGACAATTACTACGGTCAGCTTGAGGCCACACTTCATGCTTTAGGACTCGGCCATTATAGCGAATCCCATGAGGATTACCGGGCCTTTGTCGGCGATGGCATGGAAGTGAAGAAGTTCAGTGAAGTACCCATGGGAGCCATGTGGACGGAAAAACCTGGAGTGTACCGCGAGCAGTTTAACCACGACGCGGATGACAGAGAATCTGCATCCGTGGCCCACATCTACGGCCAGAATCTCACCGCGGCAGAGTCCATGTCCACCTGCGATGGATCAACAGCGTGGGCTTGGTCGCCGGCCACTCTCAAACCAGTTGTCGACCAAGAGTTTCTCAACGGCATTAACCGCATTGTCGTACACGAATCGGCACTTCAGCCATTGGTCGACAAGGCGCCCGGAATGACGCTCGGACCTTGCGGACAGTGGTTTAACCGCAATGACACCTGGGCAAACCAGGCAAGCGCATGGACCAGCTACCTTGCGCGCAACTCATTTCTGCTTCAACAAGGGCGATTTGCTGCCGACCTCCTGTACTTTTACGGGGAAGATACGAACATCACCGCTCAGTTCGAGGACTCTGCGCCCGACATTCCTGCCGGATATAACTTCGACTACATCGATCCAGACGGACTCATCCACATGCTTTCTGCGAGCAACGGCCATATCACGACCCGATCTGGCATGAACTATCGTCTCCTTGTTCTCAATCCGCGCGGCGAGTACATGTCCCTCCCGACTTTGCGCGCTGTTGCCGCACTGACTCGGCATGGCGCTGTCGTCGTCGGGGACAAGCCAATTGGCACACCCAGCCTGGCTGACGATCCCGCAGCCTTCAGCCGTCTCAACAATGATCTCTTCGGATTCAAGAACGGCCCCCATTCTTTCGGGAAGGGTAAGGTCTATGTTGGCGGAACCGTTCAGGCGGTGCTGCAGGACCTCCATCTCGGGCCGGACTTCACCTATACCAGTTCAGAACCGCAAGCCGATATCCGCTTTATCCACCGCAAGCTTCAGGATGGCGACGTTTACTTCATCGAGAACCATAGCGATAGGGAGTCCAAAGTAGCGGCGAGCTTCCGCATAGCCGGTAGAGAGCCCGAACTCTGGTACGCAGAGACCGGCAACATTGTCCCGACATCTTTCGCCATCGCCAATGGTCGCACATTCGTTCGACTGGAGCTTGGGCCGTGGAATTCAGTCTTCGTCGTGTTCCGTAAGCCCACGAAGGCAAGCTCTCATATTCTGTTCGCCATGAAAACCGTGCTCACTACGTTGAACGGGCCATGGACTCTCACATTTCAACCGGGACGAGGCGCTCCTGCAAATGCCACATTTGACCATCTGATGTCCTGGACCGATTCGACAAACGTCGGTATTAAATACTTTTCGGGAACAGCAACCTATGCCAGGACAATCGAAGCACCTTCCACATGGTTCCAAGCAAATAAATCCCTTTGGCTCGATCTTGGGCAGGTCGATAACCTTGCGGTTGTCTCCGTGAACGGGCACAAGGTAGGAACCGTATGGCACACGCCCTTCCGTCTGGATGTGAGTTCGGTACTCAAGCCCGGCTCCAATCAAATTGGAATTGAAGTTGTCAATGCGTGGGTCAATCGCCTCATCGGCGATCGTCAACCCGACGCGGAGGTCAAATACACATTCTCCACCTGGCCAGCCTATACCGGGAATTCGCCATTAGAACCCTCAGGGCTGATTGGTCCGGTAACAATCGTCCAGGAAACCCGACCGAGCGCAACAAAATAACTGCGGGCAGCGTGAAAGCACACTCAACGTCACTTCCCTGGCCTTGGTCTGCAACTTGCGGTCGTAGCTGCAGGCGCGACTATCCACACTGCCTTCGCTACGCTCGTAGCGCCTAGCTCCGCACAGCCGGTCCATTTCGGCATCCGACAGCACGTTCAACGTCTCCTCGATCGTCGACCGCAATCACCCGGCTGGGACTACAGGACAATTTGTGGCCGCTAAGGTCGAGCGTGATACCACTCGTCCCTTGACGGCTATACCGCGCCGCAACTCCACACTCATACCGTCATCTTTAAAATGACCGAGCGCACAGACGGCACTTCGCGCGCTCTTCAGCCGCAGAACCTCTTCGAATTCCAACAATTTGCGTTAGCTCGGAATCCGAAGTCTGATTTGCTAGTCTTGCGCAGCCACCAGTGCCTCGGCCGCACGCTGTTCGGTTATGAGCACGTCGATTAGCCCACCACGCATGGCGCCAAGGATCGCATGAACTTTGCGGTTTCCGCCCGCCACTCCGACGACACGCTTGCAAGTCCGAAGCCTTTCCAGATCGATTCCGATGACCCTCTTCATCAACGGCGACTTCACAGGTTCGCCATCGGCATTGAAGTACCGAAAACAAATGTCTCCCACAGCGCCCTGTCGCTGCAATTCATCCCTTTCCTGACGGGAAAAGATATTTCCGCTCACGGAAAGGATTTTGGATGGCTCCAACGAGCCGATCCCAACCAGGGCAATGTCGAGCTTGTCGAAAAGCGCTGCCGCCTCTTTCACAGCTGAGTCGCGCATCAACACACGCTGCGCTTCCGGCGAACCTACGACTGCCGGCGATTGCAGCAGAATCGGCTTCGCGCCAATACTGGCAGCCAATCTCTGGGCCAGATAAATAGCTTGGAAATCACCACCGACATTGCCAATACCGCCGAGAATCTGCACCACTTTGCCGTTGTCACAATAGTCCCCGGGATGAAGCGCATCGACCATCGCGAACAGGGAACGGCTCCAGGACGAAATGCCAATTGTGTTGCCCGGCTTCAAGGTTGTCTCAAGAAAATACGCCAATGCAGCGCCCAGATCGCGGACCATCGCCTCGCCTTCCGCGGGGCTGTCCACGACGATGACATCCTTTAAGTCAAAGCGAGCCGCGAGTTGATCTTCAAGATCGGCAAATGTACCCGGTGGTGTCGCCACGCTGAATCGAATGAGATTCAGCGTCCGCGCCTTCTTCAGCATCCTGGATATGGTTGACTGATGTAGCTGCAGCTTCTCAGTAATCGTCTGCTGATTGAGTTCCTGGATGTAATACATCCGGGCGACCTTCGCCATCAGCCGGAGTTCATCGACGCGCGCCATGGCAATCATTCTTCCATATGGATTCAATCAGTCAAGCATTTTCAATACGTCATGCATGAAAGTGCGAAGGAGCGAAAGATACGAGAGCTTCAGAGCGGAAGCACGGCTTCCGCGCCTGTGCTTCAAACTCGAGAAGCGGCCAATCCTTCGGGGAGAGGCTGCTTCCAAATGGCAAGTCAGAACGGATCAACTGCAGATCCTCGTCAATCGGCCCGCGTTGCACGATTTTCCTTAGAGAGAGCGAGGGATTCCAGGAAGCTCACCGGGGCGATTGTGATGATGCGTCCGCCAGCCTTTGTACCGGCTCAGTGCATCTGCGACTGCGTTGGCGCAGTGGCTTCTGCTCATCGCTGCGTGGTGCTCAAATCCGTTCTGGCATATCACATGCATCAGGCCCGGCAGGCCGGGAACATCCACCACAGCGCGCGAGCCGAAGGTCGTCAGCGGATCGTCTGTGAACTGGCCTTCGGCGACGTAGGCAGAGATCGACCCGGTGAGGTCGTCCGTACTGACGCGTGCAATCGTGACAGGCCCTGCGTCAGTCCGCCCGTTCAGCGTTCCCACTGTGTTCTCTTCGCCCAGCGTTGTTCCCAGAATCGGCGCCGTCCCCATCTTCGCATCGGGGAGGAACTCCGTCGCCCAGTTGCCACAGTGGAAAAGCACGCACTTGTCCGGGTTGCCGCCGTAATTGTTGTTCCAGTCGACCAGCGCGCTGGGCCGGCCGCTGGCCAGTTGGAGAGCATACATGCTGATGACGCCGGCGATATCCACTTCGCAGGCCGAAGGCATCATGCGCTGGCTCATCATCGACATGATGGTGCACACATTGACGCCGAAGTTCTTCTGCAGCGAGCTCCAGCATTGGATGGCAGTGGCGGAGATGCTCAGCGAGTCCATCCAGCCGTCAAGCACAGTCGCAAACTTTGCCATCCGCACCAGGGACTCGGCAGGAGCAGCAGACGTGTCGGCATACTCATGAATCTGCTCGATGCGGGTCTTCACGCGCGAGTCGTTATCGGCGATGCGCTGCGCGTCTCCAAAGACCTCAGAAAGATCGATGGTATGCGTAGAGATCCCGGTGCTCTCAAAAAGCTTTTCGCTGTAGCGTGTCGTATTGAATGCGTTCGGGCGCGCGCCCACGGCTCCGATGCGCACGCGATTCAGGCCGCGCACCACTTTGCACGTCTGCACGAACTGAATGAGGTCTTCGCGAAAGCGCGGATTGAGTACGGCGACCGTGTGATCGCGCGTGAGGGAGTACTTGAACCCGAACTGGCGCAGGTTATTGCAGACTGAAATCTTGCCGCAGAATGCATCCCTACGG
>DAIDGW010000161.1 GCA_027452245.1 Acidobacteriaceae bacterium | reverse complement strand
GTGCGGAAGCCGCAGGGTCAGTTGACGTACTGTTCGTGCTCCGGGTCTCGGCCCGGGGTGAAACGAGTGTCTCGTACGCAGTCCATGCAGGCAAGGAGATCGGCGATGGATAGCAATAAGCCGGCACAAAACATTCAGGATTCCTTCCTCAACACTGCCCGCAAAGAACGAGCTTCAATCACCATATATCTGCTGAGTGGAGTGAAGCTGACGGGCCGTATCCGCTCCTTTGACAAGTACTCGGTAGTGCTCGAAGCGAACGGGCAGGAGCAGTTGATTTTCAAACACGCCATCTCGACGGTGGTGATGGGACGGGTGATGGCGACGCATGCCGCGCATCCGAATCACACTGAGCCGAGAGCGGCGGCGAGCGCACCGGCAGTCGCGAATACGGTGGCGGCCAGCGCTTCAGGCACAGAAGGATAGCTTCCAATTTGGGCAGTTTTTTTCGCAAGGAGAGCCGCGACGGCGCGGGTGCCACTCGGCGTGTGTCTCTGGCTGAGATGGCGAAGCGGGCGTCTGGCGACGGTACGAGCCAGAATCGGGCAGGCGGTGAGCGCGCATTCCTGGTTGGCCTCGACGTGCGCGCCCGGCGAAAGGGAGCAGTCACGGCCCAGGCGCAGGCGGCGCGGGAAGCGGCGGCAAGTTCCACGGCTGCGGCCAAAAATCCTCAAAAGACAAGCACGAAGCCAACGATTCCGGAGTTTGACGCGGAAGAATCGCTGGCGGAATTGCGAACGCTGGCCGAAAGCGCGAGCGCTCGGATTGTGGGCGAGGTGCTGCAACGGCGCGACCGGCCCGATCCGGCGACGCTGATTGGCGCAGGAAAGCTGGAAGAAATTGCCGGGACGGCGGCCTCGGTGAATGCCGATCTGCTGCTGTTCGATCACGATCTCAGTCCTTCGCAGCAGAGAAACATTGAAAAGATTGTGCACCGGCGGGTGATCGACCGGACGCAACTGATCCTCGACATTTTTGCGCGGCATGCGCGCACGCGAGAGGGCCAACTGCAGGTGGAACTGGCGCAGTTGCAGTATCTGCTGCCGCGGCTGGCTGGGCGCGGAATTGAGATGTCGCAGCTGGGCGGCGGCATCGGGACGCGCGGTCCGGGTGAAACGCAATTGGAGACGGATCGGCGGAAGATCTACCGGCGCATCCGGCACGTCGAGCAGCAACTGGAAAATGTGCGGCGGATTCGGGCGCAGCAGCGGCAGCGGCGGGAATCGGCACCGGTGGCGACGGTGGCGCTGGTGGGATATACGAATGCCGGGAAGTCGACGCTGTTCAATGCGCTGACCAAGGCGGGAGTGCTGTCGTCGCCGAAGATGTTTGCCACGCTCGATCCGACGATACGCGGGGTGGATTTGCCTTCGAAGCGGAAAGTCTTGCTGTCGGATACGGTGGGATTTATCCGCAGCTTGCCGCACACGCTGGTGTCGGCGTTTCGCGCCACGCTGGAGGAAGTGCAGCGGGCGGCGGTGATCCTGCACGTGTCGGACGCGAGCAGCCGGCTTTCGGCGGAGCAGGATGCGCAGGTTGAGATCGTGCTGAAGGAACTGGAAGTGGAAGCCAAGCCGCGGTTGCGGGTGATGAACAAAGTCGATCTGCTGGATGAAGAAGTTGCGGCAGACCTGATGGCCGATGCGGAGCGCACGGGCGCGAAGACGGTGTATGTTTCGGCAATCGAAGGGACCGGGCTGGATCATTTACTGGAGCGCATCGACGCGATGATCGAAGAAGACCGCGTCCGGCGCGTGCATCTGCGGGTTCCACAGAAAGAAGGGAAGGCGCTGGCGTTGCTGGAGGCGCGGGCGCGAATCTATTCGCGGCAATATCAGGATGGCGTGGTGGAACTGGAAGCGGAAGCTCCGGAGTCGGTGGTGCGGCGGGTCAGACAGTTTGTGGTGTCGAGCGAGAAAGCGTCCAGTTAAAATAACAGCCAGGTTGCCGTAGTGGGGCTTCAAGGGCGAAAGCAGCAGCCATTTCTTCAACAGTCGAGGTCAATATGCGCGCCTTGTCCCGATTCACAGGTGTGTTCTTCTGCTGTTTTATCCTTTCCGTGTTCGCACAGCAGCAAGCCGTTTCTCCCTCCGTTGCGCCGAGCGCAAATTCAAGCACACAGGCGAGCCCGGACGATCATCGCATCTCTATTGACGCCGTCGTGACCGACAAGTCAGGCAGGCCCGTGGCCGGGTTATCCGAGCAGGATTTCACGCTATTGGACGGCAAGCAGCGCCAGGCCATCACGTCCTTTCGGGCGGTCGATGACACGCATAAGCCGAACCATCCGGTGCAGGCGATTTTTGTGGTGGATGCGGTGAACACCTCGCTGCAGACGATTCTTTACGAGCGGAAGGAAGTGAATCGATTCCTTTTGCAAAACGGGGGAAAGCTGCCGGTGCCGGCGACGTTGATGATTTTCACCGAGACTTCCGCGCAGATGCAGCCGGTACCGACGACCGACGGGAATGCCCTCGCCGACGAGCTCAACTCCAGCGATGTAGGCCGCCGAATGGTCGGAAGGTCGGCAGGCTTCTGGGGCGGGACAGAAAGGTTGAGCGAGTCGCTTTCCACACTACGGCAATTGACGGCGTTTGAGTCCAAACGGCCGGGGAGAAAACTGCTGATCTGGATGAGCCCGGGATGGCCATTGTTTCCCGATCTCATTCTCAACGCTAAGCAGGAGGCGTGGATATTCAACGAAGTCGTGACACTCTCGAAAGAGTTGCGGGAGGCGCGAGTTACGCTGTATAGCGTCGATCCGCTGGGAAACTCCGATGCGGGCAGCATGCGGACGACGTACTACGAGGCGTTTCTCAAAGGAGTGAAGTCGGCGAGGCAGGCGGATAATGCCGACCTCGCACTGCAAGTCCTGGCCACGCAGAGCGGCGGCCGGGTGCTGACTTCAAGCAACGATATCGCGAAAGAGATGGGGGAATGCCTGGTGGATGCGCCGGTGTATTACACGATGACATTTGAAGCTCCGCCGGCGGATGGTCCCAATGAGTATCACAGCCTGGAGTTGAAGGTGGACAAGCCGGGGCTGGTCGCGCGTACGCGGATGGGATATTACGATCAACCGGCGAAGGCGACACCCCGCTAAGTCAGAGCGACTGAAAACGTCTCCGGTGCTTTGTGCGGTATCTTACACATCATGCCAAAACTGATTGCCCGACCTACTCGTGTGCAAGCCGCGGGAAATAAGCCCAAGCTCATCGATGAATATATCGGCCGGGTGAATTCGCAGACTTCTTCTGCGAGCGTGGCGCACATGCGCAGCCCGCAAGGATGGACCGAGCCCGGTCAGCGGCCGGAGTTTGACGAATTCACCATCGTGCTGAAAGGAATGGTGCGCGTCGAGCACGAGAAGGGATCAATGGATGTTTCCGCGGGACAGGCGGTGATTGCGCAGGCGGGAGAGTGGATTCGTTATTCCACTCCGAACGAGGGTGGGGCGGAATACATTGCGGTTTGCCTGCCGGCATTTTCCATGGAGACGGTGCATCGGGACGAGTGATCGTTCTGGTCCGAGTCGGGGCCGAGAGTCAGAGAATCTCTCAGCAGATGAGAAGGGCGATGGAAGCGGCACATTGCTCTGCGGCTCTAATTTCCGCTGCCGCCGGTACCGCCGGGATCGGTGGCCATGGCGTAATAACCGCGGCGAGCGTGAACGCGGAGGAATTTGAACTCGCGCGGCAGGCGCAATTTGACGCTGATTTTGCGCCACTTTCCGTTGTTCGGAGCGTCTTCCGGAGAGTAAGCCAGCACATATTCGGTCCGTAGAGCCCTGCCGATGTAGCGCGCGACGGAGGGAAGATCGGCAGGATTATCCAGCGTAAAGGCGCGGCCTCCGGTGGGCTCGGTTAACTTATCCAGCAACTCCGGCCCGAGTAGCTCTTCCCGAGTGGAGACGGTATGGTCGAAGACGCCGATGGAATAGATCATGACGTCCGACTCCGACACGGCGGCTTTGATTTCACGCTCGGAGTAACGGCTGTGGTTATCGCCGCCATCCGAGATAATCAGCAACGCCTTTCTGGCGTTTTTCGCGTAGCGCATCTGGTGCAGTCCCATGTAAATGGCATCGAGGAGGGCGGTCCGCCCCTTGGCGGGAGCGAATAGTATGCGGTTTTCAATTTCAGAGGTTGACGTGGTGAAGTCCTGCGCGAGTTCCGGCTGGTTGGAAAACGTGACCATGAAGAACTCGTCCTCGACATTGGCGGTGTCACAGAATTCCCGCACGGCGTCGCGAACGCGGTCGATTTTGTCTCTCATGCTGCCGCTGATATCCACGATCAGGCCGATGGAGATAGGGACGTCTTGGCTGGAGAAGGTGCGGATTTTCTGCGGCTTTTTGCCCTCGAAGATCTGAAAGTTGTCGGGGGTAAGGCCGGTAACCAGACGCTCCATGCTATCGGTGACGCTGACCGGCACAAGAACGAGGTTTACGGCTTTGCGAAAAACCTGCAGGGAAGTGCCGCCGATCTGCTCGATCGAAGTTTTCGTGCGGCTGGCGACGCTCGGCGAAGAGCGCGGCACGACGTGAACGTCATTCACATTGGTCTGGGCAAATACGAAACCGGGGAGCGCTGCCAGAGAAACAAGGACGAGAAAACGGTGAATGCGGGACGGGTGTACTTCTGCGGGCATGCCTTACCGCCTTACTTCAATCTGGCAAGCATTTCGTCTCGGCGCGGGTCCGAAAGTCGTGTGTGCCAAGTTTCTTTTAAGCCGGAACGCGAATGGGGACAATGAAGAGGAAAGCGTAAAGGGGGAGGCTCAGAATACCGAGGAAAGCACGGGGATTACCGTGTAGGGCCTCAGTGGGACGCCTATACACATGAGGTTCTGTCTGGCGGGGAATAGGAGCTGGATATGCCGGGGATAAGCCTTAGCATTCAGGGGACCTGGGCCTCCCGACGTGTCGAGGAGGCCGCAGCCTGACGAGACTTATGCGTCCAGGTCGTGGAACGCCCACTCCGGAGTCTTCGAATTTCGCAGGTACGAGTCGAAGAAGCGCAGCAGGAATGGGGTCTGGCTGCCCACTCCGGAAAACAACAGAACGGGAATTTCGGGCTTAATGTGTTTCATTTTGTCGCGAACGATGGCGCCATTGAGATCGGGCAGGTCGTATTCCAGCAGAACCCCTTCCACGTCAACAATGGTCAGAAGCGAGAGTGCCTCACTTCCGGTGGTGGCGGGGACGACTTCGTAGCCCGCGCTTTCCAGCATATAGGTCAAAGCGTCGAGATGCTCCGCGTGATTTTCGACGCATAAGACACGAACCTGATTCATAGTGTTCTCCGATGTTGTTGAGTTCGTTGGGTGCGGGATGCGATCGAGCACGAAAAAGTCGAGAGACAACGGGCCGCAGGGGAGGCGGGCGGTGCAAGGATGCAAACTTGACCGATCTCATGCAAAGACATCTGCTGTGGGTGGCTAGAGGGGAATGACATTGCGGCCTCCTGGGGCAGTTTCGGAGCGGCTCCGCCGCACCGGTGTCAGGGGTGGCGAGAGCGGCTTTTCCTGCACGGGTTTGGGACGCAATAAGATTTCGCGCAGGGCCCATTCAATGTGTTCCACGTTTTCGGAAATGGTTGCAATGACCTGCTGGTTACGAACCGATTCTCCGGCGAGGCAAATCTCCGCCAGGGCATTGCGCACGTGTTGATTCATTTCCGAAATGACTTGCAGCCTGAGCAGGGTGGCTTGCTGGCGTTGATGCACGCTGACGATCAGCTTTTCCGCTAATACTGCGATCAGTGCGGCGGAGATTCCCTCGGCGAGCAACCGCTCTCCAGTTCTTCCGAGTTCCGGCAGAATCAGGCGGTGCATCAGCTCAACTGAGCCGAACCATGCCAGTCCCACGGTAATTGAAGTAAGTCTCACGTTCTTATAAAAGGCGCTACGGGCGTAACTTGCATTGGCAGAAGAACCAGCCATAGCGAATCCTCCATCCATCCGCACGGCGCATAAGCTGAACGGCGATAGCTCGCGCAGGGAGTTCAATGTAGTGCGAGGAGTTGCCTCAGGCTAGCGGCCGATTATTTTCTGGCGCTGGTCCGGCAACCGGGAGGCAGCAACTACAGAGTGGGCGGGGGACGGTTGTAGTGGGTTCCCTCGGTGGGAAAGGGAAGCAGGAGAACGTCTGCCGGGGTCAGCCGAGCGTACGTGGCGAGGGGTGCGGGGGCCATGAGTGCGGCCGCGGGAGCACTCCATTCCAGCCCTTGGTTATCGAACCTGGGACGCTGATCATGGGCGCGTTTTTGATGCTGATGAGAAGTTAGAACGGGATGGGACGAATGGGAAACAAGGGTGTGGACAAAATCAGGCGCGACACTGCGAGCGACCAGGATTCCGGCGAGTGCGGCCACAACCGCCGCGCACCGGATACCAAGTCTTTTTCCCCTGCTTGCATGAACCCACTGGAGAACTGGCATTCCCCCACCTATTTACCGGGAGATGATTTTACAGCGGTTTTGGTTATCTGAAGCCAGATTTTGTGGGTCTACTAGTTACTTTCTGTTACGGTACGGTTTTCCAAAAATCGGACACCGGCAAGGTGATCTTTGCGAAACGATACAACCCGAGACGTATCGAAACTGATCCAAGTGATTGGCCCAAGAAAAGTTACGTGAGTTACGTCCTGTCGTTTGCTCACCGCAGTGGTTTTTACGCTAATATGGTAGTGACTGCAGGGCCGATCTGCAATTCATGCTACATTCGATCAACATTAGAGGGGTAGGGCGCACGGGTCGGTGTGCGATGGTGATACTACTCGCCATTTGCGCGCTGACAGTGAGTGTAGCTACGCGTTATAGTTCTGCGGTTAATCCAGAAAACTACACGATTCGCGTGGTGCACAAGCAAGTGTCACCCGAGCAGAGCCGGCAGCGACTGGATAACATTGCGGGTGACTGGCTTCCACCGGTGGCGAGTGTTTCCCTGCTGGGGCAGCCTGCCAGCCACGCGCGAATTCCAGTGGCTCAGACTGTAATTCCAAATCTTCCCTTTGAGGCCAATCACTCGAATCGGCCTCCTCCCGTTCTGTAACAATCCCGTCTTGTCCGGAATTTATTGTTTTTTCACGGCGGCAGAGTAAGGTCCCGTGAATCGGTGGTTCTTGGGCCACTACCTGGCAATCCGGTGCGGAGACGGCAGCGTTATCCCTTGGGAATTCATCGTGCTCATGAAGTTTCTGTGGGATTTGAAGCGACTTAGGAAGGATAGAAAAACCTAATGGCGATAGGTCCTCAGCTCAGTGAAAAAGAATTACAAGCTTTACGGAACGTCGATACCTGCATGGTAGCGAATGCGATTGAGACATTTCACGTCCGGCTGCGCAATGCCGGATTTACCAATGGCAGTATCCGGTGCATGTTTCCGGATGAGCCTCCGGTGATCGGTTATGCGGTCACCGCGCGGCTGCGGAGCGGAGAACCGCCGGTCGCGGGCAGTACGTATCGGGACCGGGCGGATTTCTGGAACACGGTTCTGGATTTTCCTCAGCCGCGGATTCTGGTTCTGGAAGACATGGACAATCCGCCGGGCCGGGGAGCTTTTATCGGGGATGTGCATGCTTCGATTCTTCGAGCGCTGAATTGCGTGGCGTATCTGACGAACGGAGCTGCCCGCGAATTGCCGTCGGTGCATGCCATGGGCCTGCAGATTTTCGCCAGCAGCGTGGCCGTCTCGCATGCTTACGCGCACATCTTCGACGTAGGGGCGTGCGTGAATGTGGGAGGGATGGAAATCCGCTCAGGAGATCTGCTGCACGGCGACCGCCATGGTGTGTTGACGGTTCCGCCGGAGATTGCGGCGTCGATTCCAGCGGTTGCGGCGCGTATTGAGGCGGCCGAGGAAAAGGTGATCGAGTTTTGCCGGTCGAGCGAATTTTCGGTGCAGAAGCTCAGTGAAGTTCTGAAGGTAGTGACGCGGTAGGGATGAGGGTTTGGTTGGAGCAGTATCGAGATTGCTGGCACATCGAGTGCCCGGGAAGGTAACAAGGTAGCGATGAATCAACATGACAGCGGTTCGAAGGCGAAATTAAACCGCGGGCTGTGGCTCCTGATGGCGTGTGTTGCGGTGGCGGCGGTATTGATGTCTGCCGCTTGCTCCAGCACGGATAAGGTTCAGGCGAGCACTCAGGAAGTGACGGTCGGCGTCACGCCCGTGACCAAGCGCTCATTGGCACGCGAACTCACGCTCTCGTCGGAACTGGTGCCGTTCCAGGAGATCGATGTTTATGCCAAAGAGTCGGGATATGTTCAGAAACTGAATGTCGACTACGGAACGCACGTGAAGGCGGGCCAGGTGATGGCTGTGCTGGAAATTCCGGAACTTGAGGCCATGCTGCAGGTCGATCAGGCGGAGATCAAGAACGCCAGCAACCAGGTGATTCGAGCGCAGCATGAACTGGGGCGCTATCAGGCGGAGTACAAGGCGCTGCACCTGGAGTACACGCGCCTGAACGGAGTGTTCGAGAGCCAGCCGGGAATTGTCGCGCAACAGGAAGTGGATGACGCGCAGGGCAAGGACCTGGCGTCGGCCTCGCAAGTAGATGCCGGGCAGGCCGCGCTGGATGCGGCGAACAGCCAGTTGGTGGCCGCCAAGGCGAAACTGATCCGCGACCAGAGTCTCTATGACTATTCGAAAATTACCGCGCCGTTCAGCGGGATTGTAACCGATCGCTATGCCAATCTCGGAACCCTGATGCAAGCGGGCATCGGCTCAAGCACGCAGGCGATGCCGCTGGTGCGACTCTCGGAGGATGACCTGTTCCGGCTGGTGATTCCGGTACCTGAAGCATACGTTCGTTACATCAAGATTGGGGATCCCGTTACCGTGAACGTGCCCAACCTGAACCGCAGTTTCCCGGGGAAGGTGGCGCGGTTCTCGGTGGATGTGCGTGTCGACACGCGCACGATGCACACGGAAGTGGATATTCCCAATCCGCAGCGGGTATTGCTGCCCGGCATGTATGCCGAGGCCACGCTGCAGTTCGATCAGCGGCCCAACGTTCTAGCCGTTCCGATTCAGGCGCTCAGCCATAAAGGCGGAGCGGCCAGCGTGTGGCTCGTAACCCCGGACGGGACGGTGGAGAACCAGAAGGTGCAGGTCGGAGTTGAAACCAGCAGTTACGCAGAAATTCTTTCCGGCCTCAGCGGCTCGGAGCAGGTGGTGGTGAGCGACCGCGCCGGGTTGAAGCCGGGGGAGAAAGTACATCCCCAGGGAGTGTCCGTTCTCGAATACAAAGAGGGAAGCGGCGGTCAGCAATAGAGCGGGCTGGAGGCGATGTTCATTGCGTCAATGGGCCGATTCGCGGAGCAGCTTAAACAGTTCGAAATCTTGTATTGGATAAGGAATCATGCCGGGATTTTCCATACGTAATCCGTACTTCATTGTCGTCCTCTGTCTGGCGTTGTTGGTCATTGGCGTGACCAGCGTGGCGCGCATGCCGGTCGACTTGTTTCCGCCAATCAATCTGCCGGAAGCGGTGGTCGCGACCTTCTATAGCGGCATGCCTCCTGAGGACATCGAATTCGATATCACGGACCCTCTGGAGCGGTTCTTCACGTTAGGTTCGGGCATCGATCACATGGAATCGCGCTCGCTATTGGGCGTGAGTATTATTCGCGTCTATTTTCAGCCGGGAACGAATCCCGACACCGACGTGAGCGAGCTTTCCAATCTGGCGCTGGCAGACCTGAAGCGCCTGCCGCCCGGAACCTTGCCGCCGGTGGTTTTGAAGTTCGACGCCTCGAGCCTGCCGGTGGCGCTGGTGACGGTAAAGGGCGAAGGATTGTCGGAAACGCAGTTGCACGATTTCGCGCAATTCCAGATCCGCAACCAGATCGCAGTGGTTCCTGGGGCCGAGATCCCGATTCCCTTCGGTGGGAAATACCGGCAGATCATGGTGTATGTCGATCCGTACAAGCTGGAGTCGCGGCAACTCAGCCCAATGGATGTGGTGCATTCCGTCAATCAAGCCAATCTGATTCTGCCCGCGGGCGACATCAAGATGGGGCCGTACGACTACTTCGTGTATTCCAACAGCCTCGTCGACAACATGAAGCAACTGAACGACGTCCCCATCAAGGTGAAAGGCCATGCCTGGGTGACCGTGGGTGACGTGGGAAAAGCCGAAGATGCCAACCAGATTCAGTACAACATTGTGCGCATCGACGGCCAGAAATCGGTTTACATCCCGATCATGAAGCAGGGAGGAGACACCAATACCATCGCGGTGGTGAGCGGGGTCAAGGACCTGATCAAGCATCTGTATGATATCCCCAAGCAGTTGAAAACCAGTGTGGTGTTCGATCAGTCGGTATTCGTAAAGGACGCGATCGACACGGTGCTGCACGAAGGATTCATGGGATTGGTTCTGACCAGCCTCATGATTTTGATCTTCCTGGGGAGTTTTCGGGCAACGTCGGCCGTCTTGCTTTCGATTCCGATTTCGGCGCTGGCTGCGTTCGTGATTCTGGCGCTGATGGGCAGTACGGTCAACACCATGATTTTGGGAGGCATGGCGCTGGCCTTCTCGCGCGTGATCGATAACTCGGTCATCTCGCTGGAGAACATCTACCGCCATCTGGAAATGGGGGCCGCTCCGATGGTGGCCGCGGAGGTTGGCGGTTCAGAGGTGAACCTAGCCGTACTGGCCGCGACACTGGTGGACGTGGTGGACTTTTTCCCGGTTGTCTTTCTCTATGGCGTGGCGAAATTTCTGTTTTCCGCACTGGCACTAGCCTTCTGTCTGTCGCTGCTGGCCTCCTATGTGGTTGCGATGACGGTTATTCCGCTGTTCACGTCGCGCTTCTTGAAGGCCGTACCGCACCATGAAGGTCACGGCGAAGGGCATAATGCGGATGGGGGGGAGTACGAAGTCGAACCCACCCATGCCAAGAAGAGCTGGATGGAGCGCTTTAACTCGCGCTTCAACCGGATGTTCAACAAGGTTCTTGATTTCTATGAGTACTGGGTGCGGCGCGCGATGGTGCGTCCCGGATTGACGGTGCTCGCGCTGGCGGGACTGTTTGTCCTCAGCCTGGCGATTTATCCGTTCGTTGGATTGGCATTCTTCCCGAAGACCGATGCGGGCCAATTCACCATTAACCTGAAGGTGCCCACGGGAACGCGCATCGAGGTCACGAATGACTATGTGGCCAAGGTGGAAAATCTGATCCGGGAGACGGTTGGGACCAACAACATTCATAGAATCGTTTCCAATATCGGAGTTGTTCCGGACTTCTCCGCGCTGTATACGACCAATACCGGGCCATACACCGCAACCGTGCAGGTGCAGTTAAACGAGAAGCGGCCAATGAGCAGTTTTGCGTATATGGATCGCGTGCAGAGGAAGCTGAGCAACAAGTACCCGGATATACGGACCTTCCTGTACAGCGGATCGATGGTCGATGCGATCCTGAACAGCGGGCAAGTGGCACCCATTGACGTGCAGGTGAGCAGTCCTGATCTGCCGCAGATCTATGGCATCGCGCAAAATCTGGCGGATAAGATTCGATCGGTTCCCGGGGTGGGCGAGATTTATATTCCGCAGGATATGAACTACCCGGCTCTTCGGCTGGATGTGGACCGCGTGCACGCTGGCGAACTGGGGATGACGCAGAAGGACGTGGTGGACAACGTCATCACCTCACTGAACTCGAATTACATGATTGCGCCGAACTACTGGGTCGACCGCAAAACCGGCAATGATTACTATCTGACGGTTCAATACTTCGAGCACGGGCAGCCAGCGATTCACGACATGACCGATCTCGGCGAGATTCCCTTGCGGGATCCGGGAACGGCGAATGCAAACTGTAATTCCAGCACTACCGCGCCATTCAACACAACTCCCGAGTCCTGGAATTGCCCGGTTCAAGGCAGGCCGACGACGGTGCTGAACAACGTGGTGAAAATTGTGCCCTTCCAGACACCAACGGAAGTCGATCACTACCAGATTCAGCGCTCGATCGATGTTTACGTCACTCCGAAAGGGGAAGACCTGGGGCGCATTCGGAATTCCATCACCGACATTCTTACCAAGACGCGCGCCAAGGGAGAAATTCCGAGCAACGTGCGCGTGAACTTGCGCGGCATGGTGCAGGGCATGGAAGCGTCGTTCAAGAGCTTTGCCTTCGGATTCACGCTGTCGTTCCTGCTGCTGTACCTGATCTTGACGGCACAGTTCAAATCGTTCGTGGATCCGCTCCTGATCATGCTCGCCATTCCGATGGGATTCATCGGCGTCCTGATCATCCTGCCGCTGACGCATAGCACATTGAACGTGATGTCGCTGATGGGCGTGCTGATGCTGGTCGGAATCGCGGACTCGAACAGCATTCTGATCGTGGATTTCGCGCACAACCTGGAACAGCAGGGACTGTCTCCTATAGACGCGGTGATAACGGCATGCCGCGTGCGTCTGCGCCCGATCCTGATGACTTCACTGGCCACGATTATCGGAATGATACCGATGGCCATGAAGCTCGGTACCGGCGCGGAACAGTATGCTCCGATGGCGCGGGCGATTATTGGCGGCCTGACTTCTTCCGTGGTCCTGACGATCTTCATCGTGCCGGCAGCGTATCTGCTGGTTTACGGAAAACGGAAAGCTCCGGAAGCAGCGCAGCCTGCGCAATGAACCCTCAACCCAGACGTAATGAGCGGGGGAAGAAAGGGCGGTGTTGTGCCGCCCGCTTCCCCGGCGGGGAGGGTGGAGTGAAGTGCAAGCCGGAAAAAGGTTTCTCCGGAAAGGTAATTTGATGAATAGAACGATCCGACTCTTTACGTTGGTGTTACTGTCGGGCCTGGTATCTCAGATGGGATACACCCAGGCGACGCCCGACGATGGCCTGCCGCAAGCGCCGACTCCGAACGTGGATTCGCAGGCTGTGGTCAACGCCGCGGTTCTACCTGGGGGGAATGGAAAGCCGCAGGTGAACGCCATGCTGCCCTCACGACAGCAGGCGCAAAATCCCGGCTCGAGTTCGAACATACAGAAGCAGATGGCGAATCCGCAGGCGCCGATGTCGACGCAGAATCCTACGATGAAGCTGACGCGTGCGGAGGCTGAGCAGATTGCACTCAAAAATAACCCGCGCATCAGCGTAGGGCATTTGATTGCGCTGGCGCAGCATCAGGTCTATCGCGAAACGCGCGCGGGCGAATTGCCGAATTTCAATGGTGTCGCCACCGCTGTAGATGCCCGGGAGGGCTCGCGCATAGGGGCAGGGCCGATCAACGCTCCCCGGTTGCTAGTACATGCGGGCGCCGGCGTCACACTAACACAGTTAGTGACGGACTTCGGGCGCACCCTCAACCTGGTTTCGTCGTCGAAGCTGACGGAGAAGGCCCAGAACGCCAATGCGCTGGCCACCGTGGAAGACATCATCCTGGCCACCGACCAGGCCTTCTACGACATGCTGCAAGCACAAGCCTTGCTGAAAGTTGCCCAGCAAACGGTGGCAGAACGCCAGACCGTACAGAGCCAGGTGAATGAACTGACGAAGAATAAGTTGAAATCCACCCTCGACCTGAGCTTCGCGAATGTCAATCTGGCGCAGGCCAAGTTACTGCAGTTGGACGCCGAGAATAATGTCGAGTCCACGACCGCGGCGCTGACGGCCATTCTGGGCTACGATCATCGCATCAAGTTTGAGTTGGTGGAAGAGGATCAGCAATTGCCAGCTCCACCGCCGGACTCGGATGTGCTCATCAATCTGGCTCTGAAGCAGCGTCCCGACCTGATGGCGCTCACTTACAATCAACAGGCGGCGGAAAAGTTCCGCAAAGCGCAGCGCGACCAGCTATTTCCCACCATTAGCGCCGAAGGGCTGATGGGCGGCACTCCGGTGCGGCCGGACTGCTTCGGCGGCTGTGTCGTCGGAGCTGCTTCTCCTAATTATTTCAATTCCAGCTGGTATGGAGCGATGGGAGTGAACATGACCGTGCCCATCTTCGACGGTTTTCTGTATACCGCGCAAGCTTCGGAGGCGAAATTCCGGGCTCAAGCCGCCGCCGAGGATACCCGTAACTTGCGGGATAACGTCGTGCGCGACGTACGCACAGCCTGGCTCAATACCCAGACTGCTTTCCAGCGGGTTGGAGTTACAGAAGAACTGGTGAAGGAAGCCGACCTGAGTTTGACTCTGTCGCAGAGCCGGTATCAGCTTGGGCTGGGATCGATCGTGGAACTGAGCCAGGCGCAGATGAATCAGGCCGACGCCGCCATCAGCTATGTGAATGCCAAGTATCAGTACAAGCTTTCGCTTTCGACCCTGAACTTCGAAATCGGCACGCAACCGTAAAAGCTGGCTGCGCGAGTGGGAAGTGCCCAACATAAGCCCGGGTGATGGTGAGGATCACTGGCAACAAGTTGGGGGATTCATTGCAAATACGCCGTTCCCCACGTATGATTCCCGCACGGTTCCGGGGATGATCGGCGAGACCATTTCACACTACAAGGTTCTGGAGAAGCTTGGATCGGGCGGCATGGGAGTGGTCTACCGCGCCGAGGACATCCGGCTTGGCCGCAAGGTCGCGCTGAAATTCCTGTCTGTAGAATTTTCCAAAGACCAGCAGGCGCTGGAGCGCTTTGAGCGCGAGGCTCGCGCCGCGTCAGCACTGAATCATCCCAATATCTGCACGGTCTATGAGATCGACGAATTCGATGGGCAACGCTTCATCGCGATGGAGTTGCTCGAAGGCGTCAACCTGCGCCATCGCATTAATGGCAAGCCGTTCCCGACGGAAGAGTTGCTGGAAATCGCGATTGAGATTGGAGACGCGCTCGATGCTGCCCATTCGGAAGGCATCGTTCATCGTGATATCAAGCCGGCCAACGTTTTCCTGACCAAGCGAGGGCATGCCAAGCTGCTCGATTTCGGGCTGGCGAAGCGCAGTGGGAATTCCCCGCAGAACGGCACAGATGTCACGGCCGCGACCATGGAGCCCAACCTGACCAGTCCCGGCGTTGCGTTGGGAACGGTGGCTTACATGTCCCCTGAGCAGGCCGCGGGAAAAGAGCTGGACGCCCGGACTGACATCTTTTCTTTCGGTGCCGTCTTGTATGAGATGGCGACCGGTCTCCAGGCTTTTTCGGGAAATACGTCAGCCATCATTTTTGATGCCATCCTGAACAAGGCCCCTGCGTCGCCGGTGCGGCTCAATCCTGATCTTCCGGCCGAACTGGAAAGTGTCATCAACAAGGCGCTGGAAAAAGATCGCAATCTCCGATATCAGAGCGCAGCCGAACTCCTGGTGGATCTGCGCCGTGTGAAGCGAAATACGCAGTCGGCCAGGATCATGGCGGCTTCCGGGTCTGCGCCAGCGGTCGCTGCCCCGCAGCCGAAGGGCAAATGGCTGACGATGGCAGCCGCCGCCGCGGTTGTAGTGGCGCTAGCCGGACTGGGCGCGGCCTACTTCTTTGGAGCGTTCTCGAGCAATCGGATCTACACGCAGGCCGAGCTGGCGCCGAAACAGCTGACATTCAATTCGCCTGAGGATCCAGTGGCGCGGGTGTCGATTTCTCCTGACGGCAAATATCTTTTGTATTCCGATCTGGAAGGGCTGCACTTGCGCGTGCTGGCGACGGGTGAGGTGCAGTCGCTGCCTGTACCGGATGCATTCTGCTTCCGTTGAGCGACCTTCTCCTGGTTCCAGGATGGAACCAAAATTCTGGTGAGCGGGCCGGTGGGGCCTCAGGAAAAGCAGGGCATCTGGGTGATCTCGATCATTGGCGTCAGCCTGCACAAGCTGCGGGACGACGCACACCTTGCTTCCATCTCCCCTGACGCTTCGCAGATTGCCTACGTCGACGCGAATACGAAGGACCTGTGGGCCATGAATGCGGACGGTTCGCAGGCCAGATCCATTTACAAGCCGGAAGACGGCTATCAGCTTGTGTATACAGCCTGGTTTCCCGACGGCCGACGCATCTCGTACCTCAAATTCCGCCAAGACGATGGCAAGGCTGATCTCAGTCTGGAAAGTCGCAAACCGGATGGGAGTGATCCCGTGGTGCTGCTCTCGAATCCAAATGTAAGGGGGATGTCCTGGGCTGGACCCGGGCGCCTGGTGATTGCCGCCAACGAAGAGGCTCCGCGTGCGAAAGACCGAAATCTGTGGGAGGTCTTCTATGACCCGGATAGCGGCCGCAGAAAGGGTGAACCGCGCCGTTTGACGGATTGGGCGAGCTTCCGCTTTTCCGATCTCGCCTTTACGAATGACGGCAAAAGCTTTCTTTTCCAGAACCTGCACATTCAAAGCGATGTTTATGTGGGAGAACTGAAGGATGCTGGAAATGCGCTGAACCCGCCGCAACGCCTCACGCTGGACGAGAAATTTGACTGGCCTTCGAGCTGGTCGGCGGACGGCAAGAGCGTGCTGTTTTATTCGGATGTAGGTGGCAATTTCGACATCTATCGCCAGGCGGTGGGAGAACGGAACTTCGATACGCTCACCTCGGGCCCCGACGATAAATGGGCGCCGCAGCCTACGGCGGATGGAAAGTGGATCGTGTACACGTCGTGGCCCAAGCCGGCCAATCCGTCAGAGCTGCCGGCTGGGAAACTGATGCGCGTGCCTCTCTCGGGTGGTCCGGCGGAATTTGTTGCGGACATCAAAGGGCACACATTTGTCGGGCAGACTGAAGGCGGGTTTCCCAGCTTTCGCTGTCCCGTGCATGGCAGCGCGGACTGCGTGCTCGCCGAACAATTGGACCGCGATCAGATCGTTTTTACCGCATTCGATCCGCAGCAAGGACGCAAGTCTGAGATCACGAAATTTAGCGGGAACCCGCAATTCGTAACCTGGGCGCTCTCTCCCGATGGCTCCCAGATTGCGGTGGGTATCTTCAGTTACAAGGGAGGAGATATCGAGATTCTGCCGGTGAAAGGCGGAGCGCCGCGGAAGTACTCCGTGATGCCATTCAATGAGCTCAGCGCAGTGGCGTGGACGCCGGACGGAAAGGGCCTGTTCCTATCGAGCGCTTCTTCTCGGGGAAGCTCGATTATTCGCTATGAGTTGGACCGACAGCCCAAGCTACTCTGGAAAAGCGTTTTTGATATCTACGAGATAACCCCATCACCCGACGGCCGCTATCTTGCGCTGGGTCCCCAGATCGATGACTCGAACGCGTGGCTGATTTCGAATTTCCCCACAAAATGAAATCTCGCCGCCACGAATGACGGCGAGGATGACTTTCATCGACAGCGATTAGCGGTGATGGATGAATGTTCCGCGCTGCAGCTCCGACATCGCTTCCCGCAGTTCTTCCTGCGTATTCATCACGATGGGTCCGTACCACGCGACCGGCTCCTCGATCGGCTTGCCGGAAACCAGCAGGAAGCAGATGCCTTCCGGGCCGGCCTGCACGGTCAGTTCATCGCCGCGGTCGAACAGAACCAGAGAATGATTGCTGGCATCGTAAACCGGCGCTGCTTCCGGGTTTGCGACATGTTCGGTGAGAACCGCCTGCGGGGCGGAAGCATCGCGAAACGTTCCTGATCCCGCAAACACATAGGCAAAGGCATTGCGTGTGGTCTCGACCTTGATCCGCTTTTTCTGGTTGGGTGGAACCGAAATGTCGACGTAATTCGGATCAGCGGCGACCCCTTCGACCGGGCCCCGCTTGCCCCAGAATTCGCCACAGACGACCCGTGCCTTGGTGCCGTCGTCGTCGGTGATCTCCGGAATCGCGCTGGATGGAATGTCCTGGTAGCGCGGATCGGTCATCTTCAAATGCGCAGGCAGGTTGGCCCAGAGCTGAAAACCGTGCATGCGTCCGCGCTGATCGCCTTTGGGCATTTCCTGGTGGAGAATTCCGCTGCCGGCAGTCATCCATTGCACGTCGCCGGGATTCATCTTGCCGTGATTGCCGAGGCTATCGCCGTGCTCGACTGAGCCGGCCAGTACGTAGGTGATGGTCTCGATGCCACGGTGCGGATGCCAGGGGAACCCAGCCAGATAGTCAGACGGGTTCTCGTTGCGGAAGTCGTCGAGCAGCAGGAACGGGTCGAATTCCCTGGTTTTGCCGAAGCCGAACGCGCGCTGTAACTTGACTCCGGCCCCTTCGATGGTGGGCTTCGGTTGAATGATTTGCTTTACGGGGCGAAGCGACATCGTCCCTCCTTTGTTACGGATGCTTTTCTTTTGATGTGGTTCGGGTGGAAATGATTCACCGGAGCCTTTTGCAGCGGCTGACGGTTTCCTGCATCTGTTATAGAAAGCAATCTGACAACCTTGGACCCTTTGGAGGAGCAGCCGATGGCCAGAGTTGAAGGCGTTGATCCCAAACAAACGCCGTTTCTGATGCGGCAGGTCTTCGGACGGGTGCGGAAGATGTTGGGGCGCGATCTGACTCCGCAGAAGATCCAGGCACGGGTGCCGCGGGTGTTCTGGGTGAATGTCCTGATGGAGCTTCTGCTGGGTCAAAGGGCCAAGGTGCCGCAGCGGTTGCGTTCACTGGTATTGCTGCGGACCGCGGCGCGGGTAGGATGCCCGTTTTGAATCGACGCCAATTCTGCCGGCGGCAGAATGAATGGGCTAAGCGACGAGGAAGTTGGTGTCATTCGCAACGGGACGATAGAAGGTTTTTCCCCGGCGGAGGCGGCGCTGCTGCGTATGGCGGATGCCATGGCGGAAACGCCGTCGAATGTCAGCGATGAACTTTATGCCGAACTGCGCCGCCATTTTTCCGAAGAGCAATTGATTGAACTGGCGGCCAGCGCCGCCCAGGAAAACTATCGCGCCCGCTACAACCGTGTCTTTGATGTGGGTAGCGATGGCCTCTATCGCAAAGGACTTCGGTTCAAGTCCCGCTGAATAGTAGGCCTCTGCTCAGCCGCGGGTTCAGTCAATCGGACGAGCTCGATCCCTAAATTTTGCTGATCACGGGCGAGTTCTCGTCAGCCGCCTTGCTGTCGTCGGCGTGAATCTTGCCGTCATCATTGGCGTAGAAGGAGCGGTGCGTGTCATCCATGTGGTCTGGCGTCATGGTCAAGAAGTAGCTGTCTTTCTTGCCCTTGAAGCCGACGGTGTAGTCTCCCTGCTGAGGATTCACCATACGCTTGGTGAAGGACCCGGTGTGCACGAGTTCGGCCAGGCTGGTCGCATAGTGGCCGTATTGCTTGTTGAATTGCTTTTGCGCGCGGATCACCACGCGCATGTAGGCGAGCGCGACCGCTTCGGAATCGGAATGCGCGGGATCGCCGGGGAATTTGGGGGTGTAGGACGGCGCCGCTCCAGGCGAGTTTTGTTGCGCCATGAGCAAAGCGCTGGTTGTAGTAAGGAATAGTGCCAGAAGTAACCCTGCTGCGATCTGCTTTCTCATTCCAAAGATTCTCCCGGAAATCGAGGATCAAAAGAGCGTTTCACATCGAAATTCCATGTTACTCCCGTAATTTCCCTGAGGACACCTTTCCTTTGCAAGCAGACCGATTACAACTATGCTGAGAAACAGAAATCTGTACGCAGGGACCACTATGAAAGCAGCCGTAGCGAGAAAACCGATCATCCGAATTGCCGTGGTCGAGAGCGACCCACTGCGCTTTGTGGGATTTCGCGCTCTGTTCGACTCCGAGCCCGAGTTCGAACTCGTGTCCGCGACACTTCCCGAGATCAGCACGCTGCAAAACGTTGATCTCATTCTTCTCGGGAACCGTTCGGGGCAGAACCTCTTTGACGTGATGGCCAGCCTGAAGGCCACGCGTCCCGACCTCAAAATCATCGTCACCGGCGCCGGCATCGACGAAGAAACCATTCTCAAGGCGATTGCTTCGGGAGCCAAGGGATACGTCGATGAAGCGGCTTCTCCGGCGGAATTCGCCCAAGCCATTCGCATTGTGCATCAAGGCTCAGTGTGGGCGCCGCGGCGCGTGCTCTCGATGTTTATCGAGCGCGTCTCGTCCGCTCCGGGGCGCATCTTCCCTGCGGGCCGCGTGACCTTTACCGATCGCGAAAAAGAAGTTCTGGAAATGCTGGTCGCCGGGCGCTCCAACAAGGAAATCGGCTCGCAGCTCGGCATCGAGGAGCGCACCGTCAAGGCTCATGTGGCCAAGCTGATGCGCAAAGTCGGCGTCCAGAACCGCATCGCATTATCGGTGCACGCGATTACACACTCTCTGGTTGCCACCAAGTAGCTCGCGAATATATCTGACGTCGGTGCCCGGTTTCATTTTCGCGGCACTTGGCATCGCGCGTATGGCTTCCCGTATCCGGGACATCTGCTTACGGCATCCAGCGTCCGACGCCGAATCCAGCTCATGCTCCTTAATTAATTCGACAGGCTCGAATGGCGTACGGGAAGAACCGCCTCGTGGTTACCTCTGGCCACTTACCTCGGTAATCTTGCTGCATCTTCAGGACCCACGCATACTCGCCTCACCTACCACAGAACCTGGGAGACGGGGTTGAGAGTGGCGATTAGGGTCACTACTTTCAGCCCCGATTTTTTTGCCCAGAATTCGATCAGCAAAATCTGTTCGAGGCATCTACTGGATTTCTCCGAGTGCAGAGCTGGGTTCCGGCCATGCAACGCCTGCCGCATCGTTTACAATCCAAGCATAGCTCCCGACAAATCAGTTTCTGTGAGGATCCGATGACCAAGCGTGTGTGCTGTTTCGCTCTGATAGTCCTGTTAGTTTCCGGCTTCGCCTTTGCTGACGACCAATCTGCAAAAGACTCCAAGGCGACGGACCGCGTGCAAGCCGCAGCTGACGTGCTAGACCAAATCCAGAGCGCCCCGGACAAGGGGATCCCGCAGGATATTCTGGGTTCGGCCCAGTGCGTGGCCGTGGTTCCTTCCATGTTGAAAGGTGGCTTCATTTTTGGAGCGAAATACGGACGCGGCCTGGCCAGTTGCCGCACGCCGAAAGGCTGGAGCGCGCCGGCATTCTTCCGCATTGAGGGTGGCAGCTTTGGCTTTCAGATCGGCGGGCAGGCAGTCGATCTGGTCATGCTGATCATGAACCAGAACGGAATGCGGCATCTGCTTTCGAGCAAGTTCGAACTCGGTGCCGACGCTTCGGTGGCTGCCGGACCGGTGGGCCGTCTGGCCGAAGGTGATACGGACTGGAAGATGCGCGCGGAAGTTCTGACCTACTCGCGGGCGCGCGGAGTATTCGCCGGCGTGACTTTGAACGGTGCGTCCATCAAGCAGGATAAGGACAGTACGCGCGAGTTCTATGGACACATGGTGTCGTTCCCGGCAGCGCTCAAAGGTGAAGTCCAGCCTCCGGCCGCGGCTAATGGTTTCCTGACCACCCTGGCCAAGTGGTCCAAGGCTGCCGCAGAATAGCGGGCCTCGGACCTCAGGCCTGGGAGCGCGGAACCGGGTCGGATGCCCGCAGATGGCCGTGTCCTAGTAGGACACCACCCCGCAGATCCGCAGTTTGACATCCTTTTCCCCGCGATGGTACCGTCACGCTTCCCCTGAATGCGGCAGCGACTTGAGTACGCGGCAGCTTGGCCCTTCATCAAAATCCTCGGACTGTTACCGCGGGCGCTGGCCCGTGCCCTTGGAATCAGCCTTGGACAATTCGTCTATCTTTTCCACGGGAAACTGCGCCGCGTCGGTTTGCGCAACCTCGCCATGGCATTCCCCGAAAAGAGTGAAGCCGAGCGCAAACGTATTCTGCGCGGGGAATTTACTTCCTTGGGGCGCCAACTCGCCGAGGTTTGCCAGTTTCCGAAATACACGCTGGAAAATGTCGAGGGTGTCGTCGTCTATGACGGCTTCGAGAATTACGAAGCGGCGCGTGCTCTCGGCAAGGGCGTGCTCTTCCTGACCGCGCATTTTGGCGGGTGGGAGGTTTCCGCGTTCGCCCATTCTCTCCATGGACACTGGATGCACATCGTCATGCGATCCATGGATAACGCCTATCTCGATCGCCTCATTCGTTCCTATCGCACCATGCACGGCAACAAGACAGTGGACAAAGACAATTTCGTGCGCGGTCTGCTTTCTGCCATGAAATGCGGCGAGATGGTGGGCATATTGATGGACACGAATATGACTCCGCCGCAGGGCGTATTTGTGGATTTCTTCGGTATCCCCGCATGCACGGCCAGCGGACTGGCACGCATCGCCATGAGGACCGACGCGGCAGTTGTGCCAGGATTCACGATCTGGGATGAATCGCTCGGCAAGTATCGGTTGCGCTTCGATCCGGCGGTTCAGTTGGTTCGCACCGGCGACCTCGAAGCCGACATCGTCGCGAACACACAGAAGTTCACGAAGATTATCGAAGATTACGTCCGGAAATATCCTGAGCAGTGGCTTTGGGTGCATCGCCGCTGGAAGACGCGGCCAGATGGGGATCCCGGACTGTACTGATCGAGCAAACGTCCGTTGCTTTCCGTTGTTGTACCATCGCGATGACACCCGCTATTCATGATCGCCATTGCTATTGCCGCGTTGTCGTGTGTGATCTGGCTGTATCTGCTGCTTGTGCGCGGATTTTTCTGGCGAATCCTGCTTCCTCCAAATCTGAAAGAGCCGCCGAAGACCCTTCCACGCGTCGCTATCATCGTTCCTGCTCGCAATGAGGCTGACGTGATCGCGCCGGTGATCCAGTCGCTAATGGCGCAGGATTATCCCGGGCCACTGCGCATCTTTGTGGTCGATGACCACAGCTCCGACGAGACAGCAGGGATTGTGCGAACCGTTGCTGATGGTCATGCGCGATCCGTCACTGTGATTTCCTCCGCAGCACTTCCTGCAGGATGGACGGGAAAGATGTGGGCGCTTGCCCAGGGAGTCGAACATGCGAATGAGTTCTCGCCCGACTATTTTCTGTTCACGGATGCCGATGTTGTTCACGCACCCGGCAGTCTTGCCCAGTCGATTGCCATTGCGCAGTCCGGCGGCCACGATCTGGTTTCGATGATGGTTAAACTGCGCTGCTCATCACTGGCGGAGCGCGTTCTAATTCCTGCATTCGTGTTCTTCTTTTTCATGCTTTACCCGCCGGCCTGGGTGAATGACCGAAAACGGCACACGGCGGCCGCCGCGGGTGGAGACATTCTGATTCGCGCCGAGGCGCTTGCTCGCGTGGGAGGAATCGCGGCGATCCGCAATGAATTGATCGACGATTGCGCGCTGGCGAGTGAGGTGAAGCGCCACGGCAGTGTGTGGCTGGGATTGACCGAGAGCGCATCGAGCGTTCGCAACTATGGCAGCTTCGGCGCGATCGGCAGCATGATTTCGAGAACGGCCTTTTATCAGTTGCGGCACTCCGTGTTGTTGCTGGTGGGCACGCTTCTGGGGCTCGCGATTACTTTCTGCGCGCCGCCGGTCCTGACATTCTTGGGAGGATGGTGCACTCTGCTCGGTGCATTTGCGTGGCTGCTGATGTGCATCGCTTTCTGGCCAATGCTGCGCTTTTATGGTCTGTTGCCCCTTCGGGCTCCGCTGCTGCCGGCAATTGCGGTGTTCTACGCTGGAGCCACCCTGCACTCTGCCATTTCTTTCTGGCTCGGACGCGGGGGGACATGGAAAGATCGTGTCCAGGACACGCGCGGTCTGAACAGCCAGTAAGTAGCCCAGCGGGAAATGAAATCCAGAGCGTCCCGAGATAGGTACACGGATTTTTACGGAAATACGCCTGAAGAAGTTTGAAAACGGCAACCGGGAATGGGCAACTGCAACCCAGGTCGGGCATCGATTTCAAACTGTGCGTCTACATAGATTGGCCGCCAGGCCAATTGGCGCAGCCGGGGAAGAACGGGCGAATTCACCGGCGCAAGCACCATGTCCGTCGGATAAGAATCGAGAGTGGTTTGCCAGCCTTCGCGCCCCTCGTAGAAGCGGAACACGCGCTCTACCCAGTCATGGGGATATGCCACCTCATAGCGGCTGTCGATGGAGACTTTTATCGCGGGGTACAGCTTCCATGACACATAGGCCCCGGTGCGAAATGGCACCATCATGTTCCCTTGCAAATGCTGCGCGCCGAGACAGGCCACGGCACCGACCGGATAGGAAACGTCGCCTGCGACTTGGGGAACCTCGGTTCGCCAGAATTGCTGTTTTATCGCAAAAAGCCAGCACATTGAGATTGCAGCCGCCGCGGCAAGCACAAGGAATTCTCGGCGCTTTTTACCGAATTCCTGCAACCACCTGCCTGCGGGGGTTCTTTGAACGAGGGCTGGGACATAGCACAGCCAAACAATGGCGAAGAAGGGGAGCATTTTGTAGTGAAGCAGGGCTTCGCCAGCAGTTGCCGTCAGGAGGAGAAGTCCATCAGCCCTCCGGGTTTTCGATTGTATGAGCGCATAGAGACAAAATCCGGCTGCAAGCACGAAGAGCAAGGTTAAGTTCCATCCAAGTTTCCAGAGAGGTGCCCATTCGGGAATGCGAGGGCGTGCCATCGTCAGAGCGCGCATGAGAAATGAAAAATAGCGGGTCCCGTAGGGATTGAGGAGAGTTTCGACGGTCATTGCCCCGAGCACAAAGAGCGCAGGACGCACCGGTTGGCGACACCAGGCTTGCTCGATGGCGTAGAGACAGACGAATCCCAAGCCAACAACAAAGCCGGCGTGGAGGTTAACCCAGATTGGAAATATGAAAAGCCACGCCCAGAAGGATCGCTTGTTGCCTCGTCGGCCGCCCTCGAGCATCCACAAGAGTGCAGCCGAGAGGAGAAACGAATACGCCTGGGCACGCAAGGTTGCCAAGAACCCTAAAGCCATGAGGGAGATCGCAATCGGTGTCAGAAATGCGAGTGTAGCGGCGGCCGCGGCGCGCTTTTGCGCCACACGCATAACCACCGTAAGCGTGCTCATGGCGACTGCAAACTTTACTATCAACAGACCCGCTCCTCCCATCCATTTACCGACAAAGAAGGCGATCACTCCTGCACCCCATTCATGGTCGATCATCGGACGGACGGTCTGCACATAAGCAAAAGGATCCTCAGTGAGCAGATGGCCGGCGGCTAAACTGGCGCGGATCAGATTCATCTGATGCCAGATGTCGATATCTACAAAGTTGAGCGAGATTCGCGCGAGCAGATAGGAGGCACAACCGGGGAAGACAACAACCCAAAGGACACGAGCACCAGACGGCACCGGATGTTTTGAATCCGAGGTGGTGGTCGCGGAGTCAGCCTCGGCGCTCCTGGTGAGATTACGCGAACCGGCCACTGACAACCTCACTCCGTCGGATTGCGTTCGTCGATGGCAATAGGCTCGCCCGCAAGCACAAGATATTACACCTGAACTCCCCACTCCGAAGCGACGCAGATGGGATATGCGATGTCAAAGTTGCGCCATTTGGTGGGCTGGCAAAAAACAGAAGGAGCATGACGATGCCTAAATCGGGTGGACGAACGGATTGTTCTCCCATTCGTCTGCAGAGGTGGTCCATAGAGTTTAGAATCAAGTTTTCCTATGAATACCTTAGCTATGAATTCGCCAATGAACACGACATCGACATCTCTCGAGCAAGTTGCTGAACTGGAACGGAAGTATCTGTTGCCGACGTATAACCGCTACCCTGTCGTGCTTGAGCGGGGCAAAGGCGTGTTCTTGTATGACACTGGGGGGAATCGCTACCTGGATTTTGTCAGCGGACTGGGTGTGAATGCGCTTGGGCATGCGCATCCGCGGATTGTGAAGGCGATCCGCGATCAGGCGGCAAAGCTGGTGCATGTCTCGAATCTGTATTACCACCAGTACCAGGGGCCGCTGGCAGAGAAGCTTTGCCGGCTCTCCGGATTGAACCGGGTGTTCTTCTCCAACAGCGGTACTGAGGCGATCGAAGGCTCCATCAAGCTGGCGCGGCTCGCGGGACATCGCGTCGGCGGAGAGGCGAAGTGTCGCCTCGTCGCGCTGGAAGGTTCTTATCACGGACGAACGTTCGGGGCTCTTTCGCTCACTGGACAAGATAAGCATCGCAAGGGATTTGAGCCGATGCTCGAAGGCGTGACCTTCGTCAGGCAGAACGATCTTGAGTCGCTGCGAAGCGCAGTGAATGACCAAACCTGCGCGATCGTACTGGAGCCAATCTTTGGGGAAGGCGGGATCCGCGAGTGTTCGGTCGAGTTCCTGCAGGAATGCCGAGCGCTGGCTGACAAACATCGGGCGGCACTGATATTCGACGAAATCCAATGTGGGCTGGGACGCACGGGAACGATCTTTGCCTTCCAGACGTTTGGAGTCACTCCCGATATCGTGGCCATTGCCAAGCCACTTGCCGCCGGACTGCCGTTGGGGGCTTTCATCGCCAAGGAAGACTTTGCTTCCGCAATTGCGCCGGGCCAGCATGGAACGACTTTCGGTGGTGGTCCGCTGGCGTGCCGGGTGGCACTGGAATTCCTGGCCATCGTGGAAGAGGAAAAGCTGCTGGAACGGGTCAGCCGGGTGGGGGCGTATTTGCAGGAGCAGCTTAGGGCTCTGACGGAGAAACGCGGTGCGGCGAAGGAAGTGCGTGGACGCGGGTTCATTCAGGGCATTCAACTGGACATTCCGGCGCGTCCGATCGTGGATGAAGCACTCGCGGAGGGCGTGCTCTTCAATAGCACGCAGGATACGGTTGTGCGCTTCCTGCCTCCCTTCCTGCTGGAAGAAAAGCATGTAGATAAAGGGGTCCGCGTGCTGAAAAAGCTGCTAGGGAAGAAACGGAAGCAGGTGTAGCCCTATGAGGTTGAAAGGCTGTCTGGGGACAAAAAGAGGGGAGCCGAGGCTCCCCTGAAGTGAAGCGACAGAGGCGATGTTTCAGTTACATAGAATGCCGTAGCGACGAAAAAGTTGTCCTGCAGACGGTAAGATTCTCTGGTGCAGTCCAAACTTCGGGAACTCGCGTCAGGTGTTACCCCGGTTGCGGGCGTTGAAGAACGTTGGATGACTCTGGACGGGGCCCAGATGCGGTATCTCCGGGCGGGGTCCGGCCCGCCGATTATTCTGCTGCATGGTCTCCTGGGCTATTCATTTTCCTGGCGGTTCACGATGCCGGCGCTGGCTCCCTATCGAACCGTGTATGCGCCCGATATGCTCGGTTCCGGATTTTCGGAGCGACCGCGCGACCTTGATGCGTCGCTCGCTGGAGCAGCGGGCCGGGTAATCGAGTTTGCGCGTATACTCGGGCTGTCGAGCGTCGATCTGCTGGGAACGTCACGGGGTGGAGCGGTAGCGATGGCTGCGGCCGCGGCCTGCGTCGTGGAAGAAACTCATCTGCAGGTTCAGAAGTTGATCCTGGTGGCCCCGGTGAATCCGTATTCCGCGCAGGGAAAGCGGCTAGCCGCGCTTTTGGGAAATCCGATTGTCAGGGCAATTTTCCGTTCAACCGTCGCACGGATGTCATTCCTTTATCCCCGCTGGCATGGGCGCATGTTCGGAGACCGGGGGAAGATCCCACCAGACTCGCTTCCCGGCTATGAGGCACCATTGGTACTGCCAGGAGTCATCGATCATGCGTTACGCATTGTGCGCACGTGGTCGAGCGATCTCAGACGGCTGGAAGGAATATTGCCGAGGATCGCGTGCATTCCAACTCTGTTGATCTGGGGCAGCAAAGATCCTGCAGTATACGCGTGTTCAGCCGAGCCGCTTGCTAACCATTTCCGGAATGTTCAGCAAGCAATGTTTCCGGGAGTCGGCCACCTTCCATACGAAGAGTGCCCAGAAGAATTCAACAGGGCGGTCGTCGATTTTCTGTGCAACTCTGTCCCATGAGATATTGAAGCGACCTACTTCCCATGCACCATCACGCGCTCGAGTTGTTGCGTCAAGCCCTCGTGAATTACGGATACGTCGCGGTTGGAGTGGCGCTGCTGCTGGAAAATGCCGGGGTGCCGATTCCGGGAGAGACTGTGTTAGTTCTGGCCAGCTTTCTTGCCTATTCGGATCAAGGGCTTCAACTGCGCTGGATCATCCTTACAGGCGTCGTGGCGGCGACCCTGGGCGACAATCTCGGATACTACATCGGATATCGCGGAGGACGCCCGTTGCTGGACCGCTATCGGAGCACGTTTCATATTCGCCAGGTGACGGTGGAGCGCGGCGAGCGCATCTTTGAGCGCTATGGTTCGGTGACAGTGCTGTTCGCGAGGTTTGTATTCGGTATGCGGGTAATCGCCGGGCCGTTGGCTGGTGTATTACGGATGCGCTGGCTGAATTTCCTACTCTTTAATTCTCTCGGAGCGGTTCTGTGGGTGAGTGCGATTGCGTGCGCCGGATATCTGTTCGGCGAGAACTGGCAGGCTCTGGTGCACGGAATGAGCGAGGCCGGGTGGATGGCGGTGATCGTGGCCGTTTGCATCGGCATTTACTTCTGGTGGAGAAGCGGCCAGGCTGCGGAATGACGGGGCATCACCCAAGATACGGTTTTCGGAACAGCGATTGGCGACGTTCCGGCTATACTGTCGGGACGTAAACCTGTGGGTGTACGGCCCAGTCAGTTAACTTCGATCAGCAGGCTCGGTCCAGCCCAAATCGGACCAGGAGGGATAGATGAAAAAGTTAGGGTTTTTGTCATTGGCTGCGATAGCGGCGCTGTTGTTTTCACTGGCATTTCCAGCTGCAGCGGCGGTCCCAAAAGCTCCCGTTCCGGCAGTACCGGCGCTGGCCCTGCCACCCCAAGAGGCAGCGCATCCCCAAATCCGCGATGCTTTGGAAGCGATGCGCAATGCCAAGCATCATCTGGAGGCGGGATCCCACGATTTCGGCGGCCATCGCGTGAAGGCGATCCAGCATCTGGATGCGGCGATTCACGAAGCTGAGATCTGCATGTCAATGAAGTAAGAATTCAGACGCAGGTTCGAGGGGTAGCGTGAAAATTGCTGCCCCTTTTTCGCGCCGCCAACTACTTAGAACCCCAGGTATATCCGACTGAGGCGCCGAATCTCCAGACGTAGTCGGAACTGAACTGGTAATTATTGGGAATGATGTAGAGGTGGGCCTCCGGGCGGACAAAAGCCTTTCGCCAGAAGTAGTAACGAAGCCCGCCTTCCAGATGAAGCGCAAAATGCGTGCTGTTGGTAAAGGGGGTACAGACGGCGAATCCGCAGCCAGAGTAGTTGTTGTAGAAGATCAAGGTTTCGCCGCCCATTCCTGCCATGAAATCAAGTTTGAACTTTCTGTTGATGGGAGGCGCAAACATCGCATTGACATCGTAGAAGACGGGCCGGAACCCCTGGAATCCGTTATAGAGCCCCGACTTATACAGCACAGAAAACTCGCCGTTGAAGCCCAGATGGCGGGCATTGAGATAGTCAACACTGGCGCCGACGTAAGTGCCGCCACTCTCTGCGGGGCCGATGTAGTTCTGGGACGCGTTGTACTGCTTCGACGAACGCAGGGTGCTGTATCCCGCCGTGACATCAATCTGCTGGGCGTGGCCCAGCCGGCCAAAAAAGACAAGAATACAAGTGAGCGCAAACGGAGCAAACCTTCTCAACACGTCCCCCTGGGAGTGGATGAAAATAAACGATCGCCAGCAGCAGGCGACCGGGAGTCTGCTGGCGATTCGTTTGCAATTAGCAGGTTACAACAGATTAGTGGTTGCCACCAATCGTGTAGCCGATTGACGCTCCAACGCGGAACAGGTTGTCGGAGGTGAAATCGTTGCTGTTATTGAGAACGTAGTAGTAATGAACCTCAGGCCGTAAGAAGAACCCTTTCCATACGTAGTAGCGGATACCGGCACCCAGATCAATCAGGAAGTGGTGGCTGCTGACGAAGTTATTGCAGGTGTAGTACCCGGTGCAATACGGCAGATAAAAGCGGGTGCTCTGCCATCCGATGCCGCCCATCAGGTCAGCCCCCAACTTCTTGCTGAAATTGGGCTGGTAGACGCCATTGAAATCGGTCAGGATCGGGCGGAAGGGCTGACTGAAATACAATCCTTGGCTCGCCCTCCATGCAGTATCAAAGCCGATTCCAAAACGTCCATGGAAGATGACGTCTCCACTGATAGCGGTGTAAGCACCACCTTTTTCGGGGCAGACACCAGTGAAGGGATTGCACGAGCCAGACGACATAAGGGTACCCACGCCAAACATCACATCCCCTTGCTGGGCGTAAGCCAGATTGGCACAAAACAATCCAAGCAGTACTGCCAGAAGCGCTGTTTTCTTCAAGCGGGACCTCCATTCCTTTCTCGTTAAGAGCCTAGGATGCTTTCACAAGATCTTTTGGATGCAAGACTTACACATGATACGTTCTTGTGCGATCAACATTCAAATTGAGTTGGAGCAAAACGGCACAAAAACGCGCAGTTCTATACCGTCAAAGATAAACCCATGCGGGGCCCAGAAGTTTCCCAGCCGCCCCAGGATGGGTGACCTCCCGGGACATGCCACGTCGTAAGCCGCCAGTGAACCTCGATTCTCTAAATGAGACGGGATCATTTCTTTGAAAAGCCTCCACCGCCTCGCAGGAGGTGACCGAAAGAGAACGGGCCAGCGCCAAAGAAGATCAGCGCAAAGGCGAGGGTGGCGAGAGTCAAAGGGAACTCAAATCCGTTGTTCCCGGTGAGTCCGCTGTGCCCATGCACTTTCCAAATGGCAACCCCCATATCGGCACAGATGGCGAGCGCCGCTGGGCGGGTGAAGAAGCCAGCGATGACGAGCAGTCCTCCGAAGAATTCGGCGAAGGCGGAGAAGTAGGCCAGCCAGCCGGGGAGTCTGAGACTTGCGACGAACTGGACATGATGATGCAAGCCGCCGAAGACTTTGGGATAGCCATGGGCAGCCATGATCACACCAAGCGTGATGCGCATGAGAAGGAGAGCGAGCGGCTGCAGACGGTCCAGGTAGGGCAAGAGATCCTCCGGGAAAAGCTTACCGCACGCAGGCAGGAAAAGCAGCGCTGGCATGCGCGAGTTACGGCGAGGTTAGTAACATCTCAGGCGCGGAGATAGATTGCGGCGAGGATACAGCAGGATCTTCAACTTCGGCGAGCGACGTAGTACCTCCGTACCGTGCCTAGTACTTCAGTTACTGGATGCGTAGTGACCAGAGAGTCAGCATGTACGGACTACTGCTAATTGTGTGTGTACATCGGTCCACCTACAAGATATAGGATCTTCCAAAAGTCGGCCGGGCAAGCTTTCCAGAAAACACCTAAAAAACGCGGAAAAACGCGGAGATCTTCGCGGAGTTAGTGCTTTTTCGGGCTGATATATGCTCGGGACACCAATGTCCTCGGAGGATGAGTTATGAAGTACGCGCAATCGGCAACGGCGCATACGAGGCGAGGAGTTGGGGGGAACGTGACGAACCTATGGCCGACTCGAGAGAAGTGATGAACATTCGCCAGGCGTCGCAATACCTGGGAGTGAGTCCGGACACGCTCTACAAGTACGTCGGCGAGCAGAAGATTCCGGCATTCAAACTGGGCAACCGCTGGCGCTTCAAGAAATCGAGGCTGGACCAGTGGATGGAAGAGAAGTCCGATCAGATGGAGCCGGGAACAAATCGGAAGGCATCGACGAAGGCTGCTGGACAACTTTAGAACGGTGGCGGGTCAGTAAGCCCGCGCACACAGAAGAGGCGGACACATGTTTGGATTCGGATCGAAGTCGATAGTTGGTCTGGATGTGGGCTCTTCGAGCATCAAGGCAGTGGAGTTGAAGAAAAAGGGCAGCCAGATCGAGGTGGCGCATCTGGCGTTGGAGCCTCTGGCTTCGGACATCGTGGTCGACTCGATGATTGTCGACTCGGGTACCGTGTCGAGCGCGATTTCGAAACTCTTTCTGGAAAACCAGATCAAGACTAAGGCAGTGGCGACAGCGGTCAGCGGGCACTCCGTGATCGTCAAAAAGATCTCACTGCCCTCGATGAGCGATCAGGAATTGGCGGAGACCATCGAGAAAGAAGCGGCGCAGCACATTCCCTTCGATCTGGCCGACGTTAGTCTCGACTACCAGATTCTTTCCGAAGAAGCGGGCAGTCCGCAGATGGATGTCCTGCTGGTGGCGGTGAAGAAGGACAAGATTCTGAACTACACCAACGTACTCTCGATGGCCGGGCGGACCCCGGCTATTGTCGATATTGATGCGCTGGCCCTGCAGAACTGCTACGAGTACAACTATCAGCCGGCGCCCGGCCAGGTGGTGGCGCTTCTGAATCTGGGCGCCAGCGTGATGAACATCAACATTGTGAAGGGCACCACGCCATTGTTTCCCCGCGACGTCAGCGTAGGCGGGCACCAGTACACCGACTCTCTGCAGAAAGAGCTGGATCTCAGCTTTGACGACGCCGAAGCGCTGAAGCTGGGCAGGAAAGTCGGAACCGTGAGCGAAGACGCAAAGACTCCCATTCTGCAGCAGGTGACAGAAATCATCGTGCTGGAGATTCAAAAGACGTTTGATTTTTTCCGCGCCAGCGCCGCAGGCGAGCACATCGAGAAGATCTACCTGGCGGGTGGATCGTCGAAAGTTCCCGGACTGGTGGAGGCGCTGCGGCAGGAGTTTTCCATGCCGGTGGAGTTGTTGAATCCGTTCCAGCGCGTGGTGCCGCCCGCGGAAGGAGTCGGGGCGGAACTGGTGGAGCAGAATCCCGGCCAGATGGCCGTGGCCGTGGGCTTGGCCTTGAGGAGCTTTGAATCCCTATGATCAAAATCAACCTGCTCGAAACAGCCAAGGGCAAGAACAAGCGGGGTGGCAGCACTCCGGTGATGCCCGCAATGGAGCTGGGCGACCTGGGATCGCCGCAGCTGAAAGTGCTGGTGGTAGTCATTATTGCCGGCCTGCTGAACCTGGGCTACTGGTATCGGCTGGATCATCAGGCCAAACAGATTGCCGCCAAGATGAAGGTCGCGGAGGCAAAGAATCACGAACTGGCCGACGTGAAGGCGCGTTTCCTGGAGCGGCAAACCCAAGCCAACAATTACAAGCACCGGGTTGACGTCATTGACGAACTGCGTAAGAACCAGGCAGGCCCCGTGAACTTGCTGGCCATGATGGGCCAGACGGTAAACGACACTGAAGCCGTGTGGCTGAACAAGATGGAAGATGCCGGTCCCAGCGTGAATCTGGAAGGGACAGCGCTGAGTGCGGATGCGGTCGCGAACCTGATCGCGAATCTGCAGAAGACGGGTTACTTCAGCAATGTCGAGATGAAAGAAACGTATCAGGACAGCCAGATCAAAGACATGCAAGCGTTTCAGTTCACGCTGACCTGCGAGAAAGGGAAATCGTAGAGGCGTATCTATGGCGAACTTTAGCGAGCTATCGGGAGTCAAGCAGTGGGGTGTAGTGATTGCGGGAGGCGCAATCCTGTCGGGAGCGCTCTACTTCACGTTGTTCAAAAGCCAGGACGACAAGAATGCGGCAGCACAACATGCGCTGGAGCAGAAGGTCCGCGAGAATAACGAACTGGAAGCGTACCGGCCCAAGTTGAAGCAGATCGATCAGGAACTGGCGGAGGTGAAGCAGCAACTGGACATTGAACGGCGCATTGTTCCCGATGACAAGCAGGTCGATGGGTTTATCACGACGCTGGACGGGGAAGCGCAAAAAGCTGGAATCGAGATTCGTAGTTACCTGGCCAAGCCGACTGTCTCGAAGGAGTACTACACCGAAATGCCCTTTAGTGTGGAGCTCGATGGACCGTACTACTCGGTGCTGAATTTCTTCGACCGGGTGGGCAAGCTGGAACGAATCGTAAATATCACCAACCTTTTGATCTCGACCACGAAGCAGCCGTCGGAGGCCAAAGTAAAGCACACATATCAGTACGCTCCAAACGAGAGCGTGGTGGCTTCCTGCACCGCGACAACTTTCTTCAGTCACGAACCACAACAGGCCGCTGCCAAGGCAGCGCCCAAACCGGGAGCTCGTGCAGCGAGGTAGGAAACGTTTATGAAGCTGACGACAATCGTTCTAGCAATCACGATAATGACGGGCGCTGCCTGGGCACAGAATCCGGGGGATATCGATACTGTGCGCAGCATCGCCAAGTCGCTGCAACAGCAGCAGACGGTGAAATCCAATGCGGCCCTGCAAGCAGCTGGCACTCCGGTGCCGAAGGCTTCGCCGGTGGTTTCACCCATGGCGAAACCGGCTGCAGCTGTGGTTCCGGCTAAAGTTGCGCAATCTGCCCAACCGATTCATGTGGTTGCAATGCCGGCAAAGGCTGGAGCAGCGACAGCCAGCCCGACCAGTGCGCCAGTTAAAAATGCTGCCGCTCCGGCAAAACATACTCCGGTCGTTCCACGGCACGCAGCCAAGCCGTTAGTAGCCAAGGCGCATGGCCCCAAAACAGTGATTCACCCCGTAGCTGTTAAGCGGGTGATGGCGAAGCCGACCAGCGTGAAGCCAGAGCCAGCAAAAGCCGAGGCCGCCCCGGCGCCAAAGCCCGAAGACAAAAAGTGGGCGATGACCGGCAAGCGGGATCCGTTCTTCAGCCCCGTGGTTCAGCAGGCGGGAGGATCGGGTTGCTCGACAGGTAAGAAGTGCCTGGAGATTGGGCAGATCAATGTCCGGGGAGTGGTGAAGTCGGACAGCGGCTTTATTGCCGTAGTCACAAACAACCTGAACAAGGCTTATTTTCTGCACGAGAACGATCCAGTGTTCAACGGGTACGTGGTGAAGATCACCGATGATTCGGTGGTATTCCAGGAGACCTTGCAGGACAAGCTGGGCAAATCGTTCACGCGCGAAGTGGTGAAAAGGATTACAACTCCGGCCGTGTAGTTAAGCCGGAGGGCAAGCCAGCACTAGGCAACGAGAAACAGAGTTTGAGAAGGACACGCGGGCAAAACCCGCGAGTTGGGGAGAGGCGAAATGCGAAAGCAACTTCTGACAATGTTCGTACCATTGCTGCTGATGGCGGTGGTGGCTGCGACCGCACAGACGCCGGTATCACAGCCGGCGAGCTCGCGGAGCGAGCTTCAGCGAGTGAACGTAGTCCGGGGCACGGACGACATCCAGGTGGTGATCAGCTCCCGGGGAACAACAACCCCGAAGCTGAGTGCGCTTGACTCGCCTGCGCGCGTGGTGGTGGACCTGCCGGAGACCGTGATGGCCTCGGGGCAGACCCACATCCAGGTGGGCGCGGACGGAGTCAAGGGCGTGCGCATTGGCATGGACGGGCATACGCCTCCGACGACCCGAGTGGTTGTGGACCTGGAGAAGGCGTGCTCGTATGAACTGACGCGCCCATCGGCGGGTAAATATGTGCTGACATTGCACGGGCAGGCTTTTGCGCAGAAGTCGAATGATGCTGCCAGCCAGCCTGCACCGCAGGTGAGCGCCGCTACCTCCCAGCCGGTCTCGCCATTCTCTCCGCGAGTCGCCGAGGTAAAGACGCCGGCCGCGGCGGCACCTGTGGCCACGATCGCAAAGGCGGAGAGCAAGCCGGCATCGGCGCCGAATGACTTCGTTTTTGTCGAGCCCTCGTACAAGCCGCAGACGACGAACCAGTCGGCTGGCGACAAGCCGAACGCTAAGAGCAGCCCGGCCGAAGTCGAGCCGGAAGTTCGGGCACAGGAAGCGGCAGCCCGGTTCGCCGACAAGACGGCCGCCGAACTGTTGCCAGTCAGCGTGAATGCCATGCAGAGCGTGGCTTCCAGTTCCGGAGTTCAGCCGGCCGTAAATCTTGCTGCCGAGCAGAAGGCGCAGATGGGACAGCAGCCTGCGTCCACGGGACCGAAGTATACGGGCGAGCCGATCTCGGTCAACTTGAAGGACGTGGACCTGAAGGATTTCTTCCGTCTGATTCATGAGATCAGCGGATTGAATGTGGTACTCGATCCTAATGTGCACGGCACCCTGACCATCGTTCTCGATGATGTGCCGTGGGATCAGGCTTTGGACATTGTTCTCAAAAACAACGATCTGGCGCGCGAACTGGAAGGCAATGTGCTTCGTATCGCCACTGTCGACACATTGAAGAAAGAGGCGGAAGGCCGCCGCGCCCAAATGGAAGCGGAAGCTCTTGCCGTAGAGAAAGTTACGGTGACCCGTTTCCTGAGCTATGCCAAGGCCAAGGACGTGATCATCACGGTCAAGAAGTTCCTGTCGCAGCGCGGCGATGTAGTTGCCGACGAGCGCACCAACGCTGTCATCGTGAGCGACATTCCCAAGGTCATTCCGACCATTGACCGCCTGCTGACGCAGTTGGATCGCAAGACGCAGGAAGTCGAGATCGAAGCTCGTGTCGTCGCCGCGACCCGGTCGTTCGCTCGCGATATCGGCACCCAGTTGGGCTTTGGCTGGGGCAATGCAGCGTCGACAGTGGGCGGTGCCAGTGCAGTGGGGACATCCCCAATCGGCACTTTTGGGGGCAGTCCGTTATATTCGATCGTCGGCACGTCGCCCACGACTGGAACGACTCTGTCTCAGATCCCGTTGTTCTCGAACCTGGGATCAACCAATCCCACCAGTGGTCTCTCGTTCCAGAACTCGAGCAATGCCATCCGTATCGATGCCATCCTGACAATGGCTGAATCGCGCGGTCTGTTGAAGATTCTCTCTCGTCCGCGCGTTGTCACCCAGAACAACATTCAGGCGGTGGTGAAACAGGGTGTCCGCGTGCCTATCGTGACTTTGGCGCAGTTGGGAGGTCCGCCGACAGTAACTTACGTCGACGCTTTCTTGCGCCTGACGGTTACGCCACAGATCACGTCGGAGAACACGATTTTCCTGAATGTTGACGTGGAGAACACGACCCCGAACTTCGGTGTCGAGATTCAGGGTAACCCAGAACTGATCACCCAGCAGGCCACCACCCAGGTCCTTGTGACCGATGGCGGCACGGTGGTGATCGGCGGCGTTATCCAGACTAACAACTCCATCAACGTCGATCAGGTCCCGCTGCTCGGAAGTATCCCGGTGCTGGGCAACCTGTTCAAACACACAACCGTAAGTACCGAAAGTCAGGAACTGATCTTCTTCATTACGCCACGGATCATTCAGACCTAGCGAAGCGGTTTCTAATCGAACCGCCGGCTTTGCGACGAACCTGTCCCAAGCCGGCGGTTTTTGTTTTTGGTAGAACGCACCTCCTGCCGGCTGATTCGAAAATAGCCTTGATCTTATGTCCTGCTACACTCAGCAAAATGAACTTCATGGAACGGCAGCGGAAGCTGCGCGCTGGATTGACGAAGAGCCGTCTGGATTGGCTTGTGGTCAGCCATCTTCCCAATATTCACTATCTTTGCGGATTTACCGGCAGTGCTGGATTCCTCGTAGTGGGAGAGTCCCGAAGCATCTTTTTTTCAGATTCCCGATATGACACGCAGGCACGCGAGGAAGTCAAAGGCGGAAGAATTGTTATCGCCCGGACGAGCGTGCTGCAAGTGCTAGGCGAATGGATTCGCAAGCAGAGTCCGGGCCGCTCCAGAATCGGAATCGAAGCCGACCATATGACGGTAGCGGAAAGAAGACGGCTAGCCGACATCCTGCCGTCGAGACTGAAATTGACCGATGCTCCTCCTCTGATCGAAAGGCAGCGGATGGTAAAAGACTTCGAGGAACTGGAACTGATTCGAAATGCGGTGAACCTCGGGGCTGATTTATTCGAGCAGGCGGTCAAGGGTATGCGGTCCGGTGTCCTGGAGTCAGAAGTTGCGGCGGAGATGGAATATGCGGCGCGGCGCGCCGGAGCCGAAGGCATGTCTTTCCCCACGATCATTGCTTCCGGAGAGCGGTCAGCCCTGCCGCACGGGCGCGCGACCAGCAACCCGGTCCGGGCTAACGGGTTCGTCGTGTGTGACTTCGGTGTTATACTCGCAGGTTATTGCTCGGACCAGACGCGCACCGTGTGGGTCGGTGAAATTAGCGCTGAAGCGCGGCGGGCGTATGATGCGGTCCGGGAGGCGCAACAGGCTGCGATCGAAGCTGTGCGGCCGGGAGTAAGCGCTGGCGCGGTTGATAATGCGGCCCGCACAGTATTGCGCAAAGCAAAACTGGGCCGTTATTTTACCCATTCGACCGGACACGGCGTGGGACTGGAAGTTCACGAGCCGCCCCGGGTCGCAAGCGGGCAACAAGACCTGTTGGAGCCGGGAATGGTTCTCACCGTTGAACCGGGGATTTATCTCCCGGGACAATGGGGCGTTCGGATTGAGGACATGGTTCTCGTCACCAAAAGCGGGCACCAGGTTTTGACTCCGACAAGCAAGGATTTATTGGTGGTCTAGTTTCCATTTACGAAAGAGGGTCGGGTAGAACTCCGGCCGGCTGATGGCCTCAGAGTTCTGGCCTGAGACGGGGAAGTAGCGAGCCGTTCCACCGTAACCACATGAATCAAAAAGAGCTGAAAGAACTAATTGAGTTCTTAATCGAGAAAGACATCGCCGAGTTCGAATTGGAGCGCGGGGATGTCAAGGTTCGAATTAAGCGCGCGGGCGAGCACACGATCGTTCACTCGCAGGGAGATCCGCGCTTCTTCGCCGTTCCCGCAGTGCCATCTCTTGCTCCAGAAGTCCATTCTGCACCGGCTGCGATTCCAGCCGCGCCTGCCGCGGCTCCAGCTCCGAAAGAAGCCCAAGAGCAATTCCAGATGGTGAAGTCCCCGATTGTGGGGACATTCTATGAAGCGCCCTCTCCTGGAGCGCCACCCTTCGTGAAGGTTGGCGACATGGTGGAAGTCGGCCAGGTGCTGTGCATTGTCGAAGCCATGAAGCTGCTGAATGAGATTGAATCGGATGTGGCGGGAGAGATTGTTAAGAAGCTGGTATCGAACGGCCAGCCGATCGAATACGGTCAGGAATTATTTGCGATCCGACCGAAAGGCTGAGACGCAGTAAGAAGTGCGGCGCGCCGCTGGCGCGCCGTTTTGTGTCTGGAAGCAATTTTCCCTGGCGCATACTTCCAAGTAGATGCCTGGGGGCAATGCCTGAACTTCGCGGCAAACATATTTCTCATGTTTAAGAAGATCCTGATTGCCAATCGTGGTGAGATTGCTCTGCGCATCATTTGCGCCTGCAAAGAACTGGGCGTGCGGACGGTTGCGATCTACAGCGAGGCCGACCGCAACTCGCTGCCGGTCAAATTCGCCGATGAGGCAATCTGCATTGGACCTCCGCAGTTGGCCCATAGCTATCTGAATATCCCGGCCGTCATCAGCGCCGCCGAAATCGCTAATGTGGAGGCGGTCCACCCCGGATACGGGCTCCTCGCCGAGAACGCGAATTTTGCCGAAGTTTGCGAAACCAGCGGGATTAAGTTTATCGGCCCGCGCCCGGAAGTGACGCGCCTGATGGGCGAAAAAGAGAAAGCGCGCACCGCCATGAAGAAGGCGGGGGTGCCGATTCTTCCCGGCTCGGATGGGATTGTTGCCTCGGAAGGCGAAGCGATTGAGTGGGCCAAGCAAGTTGGATTTCCAGTGATCCTGAAGGCGTCGGCAGGCGGTGGGGGGCGCGGCATGCGCATTGTGCGCAGTGAAGAAGAGTTGCCGGGACTGTACAAAGCAGCGCAGACCGAGGCGGCTGGAGCCTTTGGCAACGGCGACCTGTACATGGAGAAGTACGTCGAGCATCCGCGGCACATTGAGTTTCAGGTACTGGCGGATGAGCACGGCAATGTCGTGAGTTTAGGTGAACGCGAGTGCTCGATTCAACGTCGTCATCAGAAGTTGCTGGAAGAGTCGCCCTCGACCCAGGTTACGCCGGAATTGCGTCAGCACATTGGCAACGTGCTTTGCAAGGCTCTAAAGGACATCGGCTACTGGAACGCCGGCACAATCGAGTTTCTGATGGACCAGCAGCGCAACCTGCATTTCATCGAGATGAATACGCGCATCCAGGTGGAGCATCCCGTCACCGAGATGGTCACCGATGTTGATCTGGTGAAAAGCCAGATCATGATTGCCGGTGGAGCGGAGATGAAAGATGTTCTACAGGGCCCGATCGTGCATCGCGGCCACGCCATCGAATGCCGCATCAATGCCGAGCATCCCGAGAAGTTTACCCCATCGGCAGGGAAGATCACGGCGTTCCATCCCGCCGGAGGCACCGGTGTTCGCGTGGACACGGCAGCCTATGCTGAGGGTGTGATCCCTCCCTATTATGACTCGCTGATCGCCAAGCTGGTGGTCCGCGGCAAGGACCGGGCTGAAGCGATCTCGCGTATGTCGCGGGCGTTAGATATGTTTATCGTCGAAGGCATCTACACGACCATTCCGCTACACCGGAAGATCCTGGCAGATCCCGATTTTCGCGCGGGCAAGTTCGACACCGGCTTCATCGAAAGATTCATGGCGAAAACCGGACACTAGAATTTTCTCGAACTTGTCCAACGAATGCCAATGATTCCGTTTCCCCGACTTTACGCAATCTTGGACGCGTCCTGCTTTCCACATACACAGGAACTCATTGCACATGCACAGGAACTCGTGCGCGGCGGCTGCACTCTGCTGCAGTACCGCAATAAGTCGGAGAAGGCACGGGTGATGCTGGAGCAGGCGCGGGCGCTGAGACAGCTCTTGCTGAGTACCGGCGTTCGGAACTCCCATGCCTCGCAAAATCGACCAGGCGCAAAGTTCCTTGCCGTGCGAATCATTATGAATGACCGCGCCGATCTGTGCCTGGCCGCGGAGTTTGATGGGGTGCATGTTGGGCAGGAAGATCTCTCGCCGGAATCGGTGCGCCGAATTATCGGTCCCGATCGCTGGCTGGGAATTTCGACACACAATCCATTACAGTTGCAGGCGGCGCAATTAATGCCGGCCGATTACGTTGCCATCGGGCCAGTGTTTGCAACTTCGAGCAAGGCAAATCCGGACCCGGTTGTTGGACTCGAAGGCGTGCGTATCGCTCGGAGTCTGACCCGCAAACCCCTGGTCGCGATTGGCGGCATCACGCGCGCGAACGCTGCCGCGGTGATCGAGGCGGGAGCGGATTGTGTAGCGGTAATTTCCGACCTCGTACAGGAGCCTCGGAAGTCCGCAGAGGAATTTTTGCGAATATTAAGGTAAAGTTTCTCGACGCCCTGGAGGTTTCCTGAGCACCCCAACCACGAAGCCAAACCCCACCAGCGATTGGGAACGGCATAGCCGGCAGGATCACGAACTCGTCAAAGGACTCGGGCTGACCAGCGCCACGATGCTGGTGATCGGATCCATGATCGGTTCCGGGATCTTTATTGTGTCGGCCGAAATCGCCCGCGAGGTGGATTCGCCTGCCCTGCTCATTGGCGCATGGGCCGTCGCAGGGTTCATGACCATTGTCGCGGCACTGAGTTACGGCGAACTTGCCGCGATGATGCCACGCGCCGGCGGCCAATACGTTTATCTACGGGAAGCGTTGGGTCCCCTCTGGGGGTTTCTTTACGGCTGGACCTTGTTTCTGGTCATTCAGACGGGAACCATCGCGGCCGTCGGGGTGGCGTTCGGAAAATTTCTGGGTGTCTTTTTCCCCTCAATCTCTTCCACTCACTGGATACTGCATCTTTGGAAGGTGCCCCCGATTCCGATTGGACCGATGGTCCTCGGCAATATGGACGTTGGAATCAACACGCAGAACTCGGTTGCGATCCTTGTGGTGATCTTTCTTTCGGTGGTAAATATCTTCGGCGTCAAGACCGGAGCCTTCATTCAGAACATCTTCACCACGGCCAAGGTTTCGGCGCTGCTGGGACTGGCGGTCTTCGGATTCGCTCTCGGCCGGAACGCGACTGCCTTGGCGGCGAATTTTGGAGCAAATTTCTGGCACAACGCGGGGCTCGGGGCGCGGCATGCGGTGCAGGTCGGTGTAGGTGGCCCTACAGTTCTGGTCGGAACGTTAACCATCCTGGCGGTCGCACAGGTAGGCTCGCTGTTCTCTTCAGACGCGTGGAACAATGTGACGTTTACCGCCGGAGAAGTGAAGAATCCCAGCCGGAACCTGCCGCTTTCCCTTGCTCTCGGCACAGGAGTGGTGATTGCGCTCTATATTGCGTGTAACTTCATTTACATTTCGACGCTTCCCCTGAATGGCACGCCCGGCGCCACCACCGTCTTGGGAAGGGGAATCAAGTACGCTGCCGAGGACCGGGTTGGAACCGCGGTCATCACCCAGATGTTCGGAGGCATTGGCGGCGCGCTCATGGCTCTAGCCATCATGATTTCCAGCTTCGGATGCGATAACGGCCTGATCCTTTCCGGTGCCCGGGTTTACTATGCCATGGCGAAAGACGGCCTGTTCTTCCGTAGTGTCTCGAGGTTGCACCCTAAATATAAAACGCCCGCCGTCTCCCTCATGGTGCAGATGATCTGGACCTGCGTCCTCTGCATTTCCGGAAGCTATGGACAATTGCTGGATTACATTATCTTTGCGGTGCTGGTCTTCTATATCCTTACGATCTTGGGTTTGTTCGTGCTGCGAAGAACTCACCCCGAGGCCGAGCGGCCTTATCGTGCCTTAGGGTATCCTGTGCTGCCGGCCGTTTACATCGTTATGGCTCTGTTTATAGATGTCGTACTATTGCGCTATAAGCCTCAATACACGTGGCCGGGATTGATCGTGGTTCTGCTAGGAATCCCGGTATATTTCGCGTGGACGAAGATGGCGCGCTCCGCCGCTTCAGCGTAGCGCCAAGGAGAAACAAACAACAATGTCAAATCTGCTCGCCAAGAAACCGTTGCACGCCATTCTCAACGAAGCCGGCGAAACGGGAGAGCACAGCCTCAAACGCGCCCTCGGCCCTACGAACCTGATCTCGCTCGGCATCGGAGCCATCATCGGGACGGGAATTTTCGTCCTTACCGGAACGGCAGCAGCAAATCACGCCGGACCCGCCATCATTCTTTCCTTCAGCCTTGCCGCCGTAGCGTGTGTGTTTGCCGGGTTGTGCTATGCCGAATTCGCCTCCATGATCCCCGTCGCAGGTTCGGCTTACACCTACGGCTACGCCACTCTTGGCGAGTTTATCGCCTGGATCATCGGTTGGGACCTGATTCTTGAATACGCTCTTGGCGCCGCTACCGTCGCCAGCGGGTGGAGTGGTTACGTGCTCAGTTTTCTGGGCGACTTCGGAATTCGGCTCTCGCCCAAGCTCGCCGGTTGTCCCGGAACCGCATTCGTCTTCTTTCAAGGACATTGGGAGCGGGTAACGATGCGCCTGGATAAAGCGCTCGCCGCAAAGCACATCGATATCGCCACCCTGCCGCATCAGTATTCATCATTTAATCTTTTCGGATTTCTTGGAATCATGCTCGTCACCGTAATCCTTGTGATCGGGATCAAGGAATCGGCCAATTTCAACTCTTTCATCGTGATCGTGAAGGTCTGCGTGCTGCTGGTCTTCCTCGGCCTCGGGATCAATTACATCCTGGGTCACCGTGCCGAAGCGATCTCCAACTGGACGCCCTTCCTCCCGGCGAACACCGGCCACTATGGCGATTTTGGCTGGTCTGGCATCGCGACGGCTGCGGGCGTAATTTTCTTTGCTTATATCGGATTCGACGCGGTCTCGACCGCGGCGCAGGAGGCTAAGAATCCTGCCCGCGACATGCCGATCGGCATTCTCGGGTCCCTCGTTATCTGCACGATCCTCTACATCCTGGTTGCAGGAGTGCTGACCGGGCTCGTCAAGTACTCGAGCCTCGATGTTGCCGACCCGATCGCCATCGGCATCGATCAGACCGGCGTCGCCTGGGGCAGCACGCTCGTCAAGTTGGGCGCAATCTGCGGCTTGAGTTCGACAATGGTCGTCATGCTGCTCGGCCAGACTCGAGTCTTCTTTTCCATGGCGCACGACGGGCTGCTGCCGAAATGGGCCAGCACCATCCATCCTCGATTCCGCACTCCTTACCTCTCCACCATTCTGGTGGGGATCTGCGTGGCAACCGTCGCGGCTCTGACCCCGATCGACGTACTCGGTAACCTGGTTTCGATTGGCACGCTGCTGGCCTTCATCATCGTTTGCGGCGGCGTCTGGATGCTGCGGGTTCGCGGAACCGATGTGCCGCGAGCATTCGTCACTCCGTGGATTCCATTCACTCCGATCATGGGGATCTCAGTTTCCGCGCTCATGATGCTGAGTCTGGGTAAGGAAACCTGGGCACGTCTGATCATCTGGCTGGTGATCGGCTTATTCATCTATTTCTTCTACAGCCGCAAGCACAGCAAGGTGCAGCTGGCAATCGCGAATGGCACGCCAAATGGGACACCGCGAGCCAAGTCGATGGCCGATTAAAAATCGGCCATCTGCGGATGTCAGCGCCGCTTATTCGCCCATTACTTTCACAATCACGCGCTTGTCCCGCTGGCCATCGAATTCGGCGTAAAAGATGCGCTGCCAGGTACCGAAATCGAGCTTGCCGGCCGTAATGGGTACGATCACCTCGTGGTGAATCAATAGCGCCTTCAGGTGGGAATCGCCGTTATCCTCGCCGGTCTGGTGATGCTTGTAATCTTGGCGGAAGGGGGCAAGTCCTTCCAGCCACTTGTCGATGTCCTCGATCAAGCCGGTTTCATTGTCATTGACATAAATTCCGGCAGTGATGTGCATGGCGGAGACGAGCACCATCCCTTCCTTCACTCCGCTGCGGCGGACGATCTCCTCCACCTGCGGCGTAATGTGTACATAGGCTCGATGCGCTTTTGTATGAAATTTCAGATATTCGGTGAAGACTTTCAACGCAGAACTCCTGACTTGGGATAACAGCTGAGTGGAGCAGAGCAAAATGAAAAGAGCAGTTACTTTCGTGACTCCCGATGGGGCAAGACTCACAGGCATTCACCGCAACCCCTGCTAATAATATGGCGGAGGCTCCGCTGTCGTCGTGTTCCGTCCTGATTATCTGTTCCGTCTTGATTATCTGTCGTGCGTGTTGACCGTTGTTTCGACTGTCCTGATCGGAAGAAAGTACTGGGTAGGGCTCGTAATCGCCGGCATCAACAGCGCGATCGTGTGTGTGATCGGCTTTAAGACCTCGCAGCTTGGGTTCATTCCAGCCAATGTGTTTTGTATGGTGCTCTATGGGCTGAATCTCCGTTCCTGGCGGAGGGATGAGCCGCATCCCAAGAAGCCGGTCGAAACCCGCGTTGCCTAGGGATTTCCGGGATTCCGGCAACTCTGTTTATCGCTGTGCCGCTTCGCGTGGCGCATGCTAGTATCTTTTCGCGTCGCTGCGAACAGGTATGCCACCCGTCTTATGTTGTGAGAAGTGCCACGCGGATATCCCCAGCGGTTCACAGTACTGCACGCAGTGCGGCGAGCCGATTATTCGCACGACTACGGAAATGGCTAGCCCCCTTCATGCTTGTCGCTCTTGTGGGACGATCCTGCCGGAAGACTCCCAATTTTGTCTGAAATGCGGAAAGGCCGTTACGAACGCAAGCTTTGCCGCGCGGCGAATCCCTCCGGGGGCGCAGGGAACACGCAAGCGTCGACCGGGGCGAAATCCACAGCTTGCGATGTGGATTGTCGCCGGGATCCTTCTGGCGGCCGTCGCATGGGCTGTTACCAGCGAGAATCCGATAGCCCTGCAAGTCCAGGAGACGGTGGGCTGGAAGCACGATCAGTCCATCCTCGAAGAGTCGTTTTCCGTGGCGCCTCACAATTTCCAGTTCTACAAGTTTTCGCTGCCGGAAGGCTCGGTCAATATCTCAGTCGTCGGCGACTTCGAGGTCACGAGTTCCAAGAATGGCAAGGAAAAGGACAATACGATTGAGATGTACGTTCTGACCGAGTCGGCCTTTGCCGTCTGGCAAAACGGATATGCGACGAGTTCGATATACGAGAGCGGCAGAGTCGGCTCCGGTACGATTGACGCGCAGCTGCCTTCTGGAGCCGGTGTTTACTATCTGGTATTCAATAATCGATATGCCTCAAAATCCGCCAAAGTTGTGCACGCCAGCGCGCTGCTGCGTTACAAGAGCTGGTTGCCGGAGTCGCTGCGCGTGATGAAGGACCGCTTGTGGAACTGGATCGGATTCTGATCCTGCTTCTTCTCGACGAGATACCACACGAAGGTAACGTCCCAAGTTGATTACCTGTTCTGCTGGTCGTTTTGCTTGTGATACGGTGACTTTTAACCGATATTCACTTAGGTTTTGTAGGTTTTCTTCCACGTGTCCTCTGCCAACACGAAACCGGGAATTCAGATCCGCTGGAAAACGGTCACGTATCGCAGCGTGTTCCTGATGATTCTCGCGGTTCTGGCAATCATGTTTATTGCCATGAAAGCGGCCTTTCCGCAGTTCACGCAAACCACAGTGAACGCAGCGGATGGAGCGGCGCGAAAGATTCTGGAGCGCGTGGCGGGTATCTCGTCTCCCGTAGGATCGGGTACGGTGACGGCTCAACAGGCCCACTTCACGGCACTGGACGGAACCGTAAGAGTGAAGAAAGGGAACAGCAACAGTTGGGTCAATGCCGACTATAACGTTCCGCTGGAAAAGGGAGATGTCGTCCAAACTGGCTCGGAAGGCATGGCCAAGGTTGTTTTCAATGATGGAACCAGCTACACGGTGAAGCAGGATTCGCTGATTGTGATTGAAGAGAACTCGGCGAACGATCAGCAACAAACCAACGTAGCCGTCGCCGTGAGCACCGGAACAGTCGATCTCTCGACCGCGACCTTCAGCCAGGGTTCAAAATCGCAAGTCATCGTTGCTGGAGCTACGGCCTCACTGTCACCGCAATCGGCGGCGCAAGTGCATAACGATCCGAAATCCGATGAGCACGAGATTTTGCTGAAGAAAGGCAGCGGCGAAGTCACGCGGAACGGTGAGACCGTTCGTCTGGCTGACTGGGAAAAGGTGAGTTTCCAATCGCAGGAGACCCATATGGAGAAGGCGAAGGAAATTGGGCCTCCGACTCCGATCTCTCCGGCTAACATGGCTCCTTTGTTCACCGCAGGCTCCGACACGAAAGATGTGGAATTTGCCTGGACGCCGATGACGAATGCAGTTGGTTACCGCCTCAGAATTTCCCGCAATCCGTACTTTTCTTCTACACTGGTAGACAAGAAAATCAACACAGCAGATGTAACCGTGACCAGTTTAGGCGAGGGCGCCTATTACTGGGAGGTGCAGTCTTACGACACCAGCGGGAAAGAATCGGTGGAAAGCGAGAAGAACCGCTTCACGATCATCCCCCGCACCAAGCAGATGGACCAGATTAGTCTCGACTTGGATCCGTTCATCCAGCATGGTCACGTCATCGAGGTCACGGGAAAGACTGCAACCGGGGCGCGAGTAATGGTGAATGGCAGGGAAGTGCCGATCATCGCTGCCGACGGCACCTTTCATTACTTCACGCCGCCGCTGCCGCCCGGCGAATCGGTGATAACGGTGACGGCGCAGACGGCACAGGGCGGAGTCAATACGCAGCAGAAGAAGATCATTATCCAGTAGTCGAAGACTGTTCGGGCAGGAACTTTCGGTAACGACCGATTTGCAGGTAAGCACGTAGAATCAGGGCTGGCAGCAGCCCGCAAGGAATTTCCGGGACCTCCCGGGACAGTGTAGTTCACGAAAGACGCGGGAAATTTCGTCATGTCAAGCAACGGATTTCATACAGGCGCGGCGCGCAATCACAATCTGCGGTCGCTGTTCAGCATCTTTTCCAGCGACCTTGCGATTGACCTCGGCACCGCCAACACGCTGGTGTATGCGCGCGGCAAGGGCATCGTCGTCAATGAGCCGTCGATTGTCGCCATCAACAAAAACACGGGCGAGGTTGAAGCCGTGGGCAAAGAGGCGAAGGAGATGCTGGGCCGCACGCCCGGCAACATTGTCGCCATCAAGCCGATGAAGGACGGCGTGATCGCCGATTTTAAGGTCACCGAAAAGATGCTCAACTACTTCATTCAGAAGGCGCACAACCGGAAGATGCTGGTGCATCCCCGTATCGTCATTGGCGTGCCTTCCGAGATCACGCAGGTGGAAAAGCGCGCCGTCATGGATTCGGCCTATCGCGCCAAGGCCAGCGAGGTGCACTTGGTCGAGCAGGCCATGGTGGCCGCGATCGGTGCGGGTCTTCCCATCACGGAACCAAGCGGCAACATGGTCGTCGACATCGGCGGCGGGACTACCGACATTGCGGTGATTTCCTTGAGTGGCATCGTCTATTCGCGGTCGGTTCGAATGGCCGGTAACCAGATGGACGAAGCCGTCATGAACTACCTGAAGCGGAAATATAATCTGCTGATCGGCGAACGCACGGCCGAGCAGATCAAAATGGAAATCGGTTCGGCCCATCAACTTGATAAGCCGATGACGATGGAGATTAAAGGTCGGAACCTGATCGAAGGTGTGCCCAAGACGATCACCGTCGATGACGGCGAAATTCGCGAAGCCTTGAGCGAATGTGTTTCCACAATCATGAATGCGATTCGCGTCGCCCTCGAACGTACGCCACCGGAGCTGTCCGCCGACATCAGCGACCGCGGTATCGTTTTGACGGGAGGCGGGGCGCTGTTGAAGAATCTGGACAAGCGCATCCGGGAAGAAACCGGCCTGCCGGTATCCATCGCTGACGATCCGCTGTGCAGCGTAGTGCTGGGCACGGGGAAAATGCTGAGCGACTTTAAGCTGCTCCGGAAAATATCGATTGAATAGCTGCGAGTCCTGAGTCGCGTAAACTCGGGGCTCATCACTCGCGACTCGGGACTGTATGGAATCTGTTCTCGGCCGCTACCGCAACCTCATCATTCTGGTAGGAGTGTTGTTCCTGCAGGTGCTGGGATTGGCGGTGCAGGTCAAACGCGGCAACGACTCGGAAAATACCCGCCTGATCCGCATATGGGCTGTCGATGCGATCACACCCTTTGAGCGCGGACTGGTTTCCCTTCAGGAGGGTGTCAGCGGTATCTGGCACAACTACGTCTACCTTCGCGGCGTGCGAGCGGAAAATCGTGATCTTGAGAAGCAGATCGAACAGATGCGGCTGCAGGAGGTCCGGTTGAGCGAAGACGCCGCGCAGGCTCGCAGGTTGCAGTCGCTGCTTTCGTTCAAAGAACAGGTCGTCGCCAAGACCGTAGCGGCCCAGGTAATTGGTTCCAGCGGCAGCGATCTTTCGCGCGCCGTATACATCGACAAAGGCTCGGACCAGGGCCTTGCCCCCGACATGGCCGTCATCACCGCCAATGGCATCGTCGGGAAAATCCTGCGCGTCTATCCTTCGACCTCGCTGGTCCTGCTCATCAATGACCAGAGCAGCGGGGTGGGCGTGATCCTGGAAAAATCGCGGTTGCAGGGCGGCTTGCGTGGCACCGCCAACGGCCAGGTGATCCTTGAGCACATCATGAGCGACGAGGACGTCAAGCCGGGCGAAACCGTGCTAACCAGCGGCGGAGACCGCATCTTTCCCAAGGGCTTGCCCGTAGGAACTGTCTCACAAGTGAAGAACGGAAAAGAGACCTTCCTCGATATTCGGGTGAAGCCGTATGCTGACCTCAGCCGGTTGGAAGAAGTGCTGGTCGTCACCCAGAAGCAGGATCGGCAAGCTGTAGCAGACGAAGGTCAACACACGCGCGCTGCCGACATCCTGGCGCAGCGTCTGCCTTCGGTGCCTGACGCTCCGCCTGCGACTCCGATTTCTTCCGTCCCTGCATCAGCCGTGTCCAACACAGCGCCGGTGCAGCCCAAAACCGCTGCGGGCACGCAAACTACGCCTGGATCAACGCTACAGCCCAAATCGGCCACGGGAACGCCGGCAGCTACCCAGCCCGTGACCGGTACGCCTTCTGTAAAGACGACCACGCCGCCCTCGGCTGCGGGTACACCGCCTCACGTAACAGACGCGAACTCTCCTCCCGCTGTAAAGCCGGGCCAGAAGCCAACGACCAAACAAGGAATTCCTGCCGCGGCGCCGGCCAAGGGGCAGGCTGGGCGCGTTGCCCAGAATTCGTCTATCCAACCCAAGCCTGCCAGTCCGCCGCAAACTTCGAACGAGACTCACTAGCGTGCCCATCACTTACACATCTGGAGAGCAGATCGAGGTCTACCGGTTCAGTATCCCGGTCACCATCGGAGTGCCGCTGCTGGCGATCTTCTTGCAAGCTTTCTTACCACGGCACTTCCCATTCTTCTCGATATTCGACTTGCCGCTGCTGGTCACGATCTTCTTTGCCATGGCGCGGCGCAATCCGATTGCGGGCTTGTTAACCGGCGCGGCGATTGGACTCTTTCAGGACTGTCTCGGCGGATATCCCATCGGTGTCTATGGCATCGCCAAGACCGTTGTGGGATACGGCGCTTCCTCTTTGGGATCGAGACTGGATGTTGAAAATACCGGGGCACGCTTTTTGATCACGTTCGGCTTTTACCTGGTTCATTCTGCTGTGTATTTCGCGGTCGCCCGCGGCATGGTAAATCTCACTCTGACCTGGAGTTGGAGTCGGGGCCTGGTCGCTGGTCTTGCCAACGCCGCTTTGGGCATTTTCCTCTATTTCGTCCTCGACAAATTCAAGCAGCGAACCTAAGCCGCGGCTCAGACACGACGCCCAACTCATTACTAACGTAAGCTGCGGCTGCGCAGTGCGTTCGTTAGCCTGAAGCCATCCGGAGCGGCGTCGCTCCAGTGGCACAAGTCTGCATGCACATTGCGCTGCTAATTCGCACCCCCAACAATAACGGGTTGATCCTCTGGTGTGCGGTCGGAATCGGCGCGGGGATTTTCCTGTTCTTTTACGGATTCCGGCTGCTGCAAAGGCGTCGGCTGATCATGGATACTCCGTTCTCTAAGATCCGCAGCGCTTCCATGGGCATGGTAGAAATCAGCGGCCTAGCCGTTGGACCCTACACAATTACGGCGCCGATCACGCGGCGCGAGTCGCATTTCTATCGAACCATGGTCTGGGAGTACAAGCGGGGGGGGAAGAATAGTGAATGGGTGAAGATCGCGTCGGAGTGCGCGCACGTGCCATTTTTTGTGGACGACAACACCGGTACGGTGCTCATCAGCCCGCGCGGAGCAGACCTGGATCTCCACTGCGACTTCCATCAGGAATTCAGCAATTCGATGTTTAGTACGCTCGACTCCACGCCCGAGACAGTGCGCGATTTTCTGGGCCGTCACGGAATTGCAACCGACAACAAGATCAAGGTCGAGGAGTATTGCATCAAGCCGAAGAATGCGCTGTTCATCGTGGGAACGCTGGCGGAAAATCCCGGACTTGAAGTCACTCCGGTCCCCATCTTCGATAATGAGCACAACCTGAGTGGGACAGCGCCGCTGCAGCGCATTTCGATTGCCGCCCAGAACCTCATGGGCAAAATGACAGATTCCTCGACGAATGACGATGTGCTGGTTGGCCAGCCAGTCAGCGTATTGCCGACGCCTGCGGCGAAAATGAATACGGCGGATCCGGCGCAGCAGCAGAAGATTGCGTCCGCTCTGTTGAGGGCAGGAATCTCGAATCCAGCGGCTTGGAGCGCGGCCGGTCTCGGCAGCACCCTGGCTCCGGTCAGCATCACACCGCAAGCCGCTTCCGGTGCGGGAGGGAATCCGGCGTCGCACGACGGATCCGGCAAGGGCTTTGACGCTCATCCTGCAACGGTACTGATGAAGGGAACGAACAATCCCACATTCATGATTTCCTGGCGTAGCCAGCGGGAAGTGGTGCAGTCCCTGGGATGGAAGTCGATGCTGATGATTTTCGGTGGTCCCGCTCTCGTGCTCCTAAGCTTGTATGTGCTCCTGAACATCGTGCACTTGTGAGTAAGCCGCCGCCGAAATAGCGAGTGAGCAAAGAGATTGAAGGACGATGCTTCGGGAGCCCATATCCGCCAGACATCTGTAGTTTGCAAGCGGGAACTGCGATGGACCGATTACTTTCGTTGCAAGCGTTCTGCCATCTTTTTATGGTCTGCCGCTTGCCAATTCTCGGGAATTTGCCTAGCATCCGAATTGAAAGCCGGCCTGCGGGGTTGGTGATGGCGGTAACCGAAATTTGAACCAATGCAGAATGAACGGGGGCTCGACTCGAACTAGGATCCGGTGAGCGACGCTCCGCCAAGCGGAGATGCCTAAAGGGTCTCGGCGGGTTCCCAACGTCTACCGACGGGTTCATTCTCGGCCCGTCACACGGCACAGTGGGTCGGCTTTATTCTCAGTTTTTTGCTCTTTCAATGGATGTCTTTTACGCTCGCCTCACGGCAGGCGTTCTTTCCTGCTAGACTGTTCCAAGAAGCGATTCTCTCGCTCCCCGCATCTAAAAATACAGTGTTTCCCCAACTCGTACATTTTGGGCATTTCTTTCTTCCGACCTACGGATTTCTGGTCGCAATGGGCGTATTGATCGGCCTCTGGGTCAGCGTCTCCAACTCCAAACGCATCGGCATCGACGAAGAAAACGCATGGAACCTGGGCATTCTTGTCGTACTGGGCGGCATCATCGGCGCTAAGATCCTTTACATCATCAATGATTGGGGCACGTATGCTGCCCATCCCAGCGAGATCTTCAGCCTGGCGACGCTTCAGGCGGGAGGGGTCTTCTCCGGCGGCCTGCTGGCCGCTTTCGCCGTGGCAGCCTGGTATGTCCACAAGCACCACATGCCTGCCCTGGGAACATGCGACGCCTTTGCTCCCGGACTGGCCCTGGGGCACGCCATTGGTCGCGTCGGCTGTTTTGCCGCAGGATGCTGCTACGGAAAAGAAACTCATCATTGGTGGGGTGTCACATTCACCAATCCGCTGGCGCATGACATTACCGGAACGCCGTTGAACATCCCGCTGCAGCCGACCCAGCTGTTCGAATCCGCGGTGGAACTGGCGAACTTCTTCTTCCTGATGTGGCTGCTGAAAAGGCGCAAGTTCGACGGGCAGATTATCGGCGCATTTATGTTTATCTATGGTATAGCGCGCTTCCTGTTGGAGTTCATTCGCGATGATCCCGGCCGCGGGTCCGTATTCGGCGGCGCCATGTCGGGCACGCAACTGATCTCCATCGGGCTGGTGCTGGCTGGGGGGATTATCTGGTGGCTGCGCCCAGGGGCGAAGACGGTTGCCGCCCATCCGGTGGGGGCGACCCGGTAGCCTGTCCGATAATGCCAAATTGGCTCAGACTGTGGTAATTGGTCTTTAGTGATCTGGCAGCGCGTGTCGTGTCGCGCTCAAAATCTGACAAGGTCGTGTGGCGGATAGCTTATGAGAAGATTAGCCAGCTTCCTCTTACTCGCGGTTCTGTGCTTCAGCGGAACCGGCATGGTTTACGCTCGCTCGAGCAATAGTCCAAAAGCCCAGGCACGCGCGGCCCGCAAACTGCAGAAGCGCCAGATGAAAGCCAATAAGAAGTTTGCCAAGGCGCAACGCAAGCGGCAGCAGAAGATGTTCAAGCAATCGGTGAAGAAGACCCATTACCCCCACCATAACTACTGATCACGGCTGTCTGTCCTGGAACTCGGTTCTCGCATCAACATCTCCCGTTTTGCTTGTGATAACGTTCCAGCCACGGTGGCAGATTCAACTCACATCACAATCACCGTTTCCCCGGCGGATGCCAGCAGGCGTCTCGACCAGTTCCTCGCCACCAAATTGGACGGCGTAAGCCGCGCCCGCATCCAGGACTTGATTAGTGCAGGAAAAGTCATGGTCAATGGTGCTGCCGCGAAGCCCTCTCTCAAGTTGCGCGGAGACGAGCAGATCTCCATGCTGGGCCCGGCGGAACGTCCGCCTCTTCGGGCCATCGCGGAACAGATTCCACTGGACATTGTTTACGAGGACGAGGACCTTGCCATCGTCAATAAGCCCGCCGGAATGATGGTGCACGCCGGCGCCGGTGCGACCGAAGACGCCCGCCATCGCGGCACCCTGGTGAATGCTCTCCTGCACCATTTTGCCAGCCTGTCCGGGGTGGGCGGCGATCTCCGGCCCGGGATCGTTCACCGCCTCGACAAAGAGACCAGCGGACTGATTGTGGTCGCGAAAAATGACGATGCCCATCGCAAACTGGCGGCCCAGTTTGCCGCCCGCAAGGTCAGAAAGACCTACATCGCTCTCGTGCAAGGATGGGTCAAGCAGGATCGCGGCACCATCAGCCAGAGCATCAGTCGCGATCGAGTCCGGCGCACGCGCATGACCACCCGGCTCTCCGGCGGACGCGAGGCGGTTTCTCACTACGAAATTGTTCAGCGCCTCGGTACGCCCTACGGCAAATTCACCTTGCTCAAAGTGAAAATCGACACGGGCCGAACGCACCAGATTCGGGTGCACATGGCATCACTTGGGCATCCCGTAGTGGGAGACGCCTTGTACGGCGCGTCCCGTGAACTCCGCGCGAGGCCGCCAAAAACTGGCTTTGGAACGCTTTCGCTCGGACGCAACTTTCTCCATGCCGCCGAACTTGAGCTCAACCAGCCACGGACCGGGAAACGCATCGCTTTGCAAAGCCAGCTGCCGCCGGAACTCGCGCAGTTCTTGGGGAACCTGCAGCGGCAAGATTTAAGACAGTCCTAGCACAATCCTGCTGCTTGTAACTGGATATAATAGGAAATTAAATGAAGTTCCTAGGGGTCGTGTCCTCAAAGATTGTGCAGTTCCGGCTGGGTCTGGCCTGTTTGCTGTTGACCTTGTGCGGAGGCTGGATGCTCGCGCAGTCCACAGCAGCCAGCGCTCCTGCCGCATCGCAGAATACATCTTCTCCATCCAATACACAGGCATCGTCAGGTTCAGCTCCGGTCAAAGCATCCGCCGATCCTGCCCACGGCGCAACTCCTCCCCCGAACCAGCCGGCCTCGTCTTCGGACTCTCCCTCCGCCAATTCCGATCAGGTAGCGACCTTCAAGGTTGGCACGAACGAAGTGAACGTCGTCTTCGTCGTGACCGACAAGCATGGCCGGCGCATCACCAACCTGAAGCAGAGCGACTTCCAGATTTTTGATGACGACAAGCCACCCGCGGAAATTCGCAGCTTCCATGCTGAAACCAATCTTCCTCTGGAAGTAGGATTGCTGATTGATGCCAGCAATTCCGTGCGTGACCGCTTCAAGTTCGAGCAGGAATCGGCCATTGAGTTTCTGAATCAGACGGTTCATGCTCCCTACGACCGAGCCTTTGTGGTCGGATTCGATGCCACCCCCGAGGTCACGCAGGACTACACCGACAATACCGAATTGCTGGCCCACGGTGTTCACGAACTCCGCCCGGGCGGAGGCACGGCGCTCTACGATGCGCTTTATTATGCCTGCCGTGACAAGCTGATCAAGACGCCAAGAAAATACCAAACGCGGCGTGCCATCATTCTATTGAGCGATGGTGAAGACAACCTGAGCCACGTCAGCCGCGAAGAAGCCATCGAAATGGCGCAGCGCGCCGAAGCCATCGTCTATACCATCAGCACGAATGTAAGCGGTACCAAAGGCCCCGGAGACAAGGTCCTGGAACGTATCGCCGATGCCACCGGCGGCCGAGCGTTCTTTCCCTTCCAGATTCGCGACGTGACCAATGCCTTCGCCGAGATTCAGAACGAACTGCGCAGCCAGTACGCGCTTTCCTATAAGCCGGCTGACTTCAGGGCCGACGGTAGTTACCGCACGATTGAGATCGTCGCCAATGATCGAAAGGAATTTCGCGTACGTTCCCGGCGCGGATATTACGCTCCGACTGCGCAGTAATTCCGCAGCACGGACTCTTCTTCAAGAAAATCGACCGCAACAGCAAAAAAATGACGGCCTTAACTGCTCGCGCGAATCGGTTCTTTCGCTGCAGTATGTGGCCGTCTAGGTCTGGCGGGTTTCCCGAAGCTTCCCCAGCCGGTTAGCTGCGGGAGGCTTCGGTCTGTCCGCGTTTAAAACTCAAGTCGTCCTTGACCCCGTGAAAAAGTGAGCGACAAACGCGATCACCGCAAATAACAACAGCAAGTGGATCAGGCCGCTGACAACGTGAAACAGCACGAAGGCGCAAATCCACGCGATGAACAGCAGGACTGCGATGATCAGAAACGGCCCGAATCTCATCTTTCCTCCGACCTGGAGCGCCACTTCGGACGCGACATTGTAAGTTATAGGGTACTTGGCGCAAGGAAAATATCGGCAACAATCTGTAAGGAGCTCTCCCTGAAATTGTAGAGATTCTGTCGAAAAATCTGACAGTACCCCTAGGTGCGAAGGTTGATAAAAACCGTCGCATCCTCTACAAATGACGCCATGGTGAGGGTCGGACTGATCGGTTTTGGGCTAGCGGGACAGGCTTTCCATGCTCCCGTGATACGCGGCGTTCCCGGTATGGAACTGGCATGTGTCGTGGAACGTCACACCTCGAATGCGCAGAAAATGTATCCGGACGTGCGAGTTGCGCGCACGCTCGAGGCAATGCTTTCCGACCGCAGCATTCAGTTGTGTGTGGTTGCCACTCCAAACGATTCCCATTTCTCCCTGTCTCGCGATTGCCTCATGGCGGGACGCCACGTGGTGGTCGATAAACCATTCACGCCCACCATGGCCGAGGCTCAACAGCTTTGCGCTCTGGCTTCCGAACGGAAACGCCTGCTCACCGTCTATCAGGATCGGCGCTGGGACGGCGCATTTTTGACGGTTCAGAAACTAGTCGCGTCGGGAGCTTTGGGCGACTTGGCCGAATATGAAGCCCGCTTTGATCGCTTTCGTCCGGAGGCCAAGCCCGGCGCATGGCGTGAGCGGGCCGATCAGCCAGCCGCTGGCGTCCTCTGGGACTTGGGTCCGCACCTTCTCGATGGCGCTCTGGTCCTGTTCGGCGCGCCCAAGACGATCACCGCTGCCGCGATCCGCCAACGCAAAAGCTCTGTGGTGGATGACGCATTCGATGTCTGGATGGACTACGGTCCACTGCGGGCACGCCTGCGGGCCAGCATCATTGCTTATGCGCCCAGCCACCACATTCTGATCCACGGGTCGCAGGGATCATTCGTGAAATACGGCATGGATCCGCAAGAGGAGATTCTGCGCGGACCGAAGCGCCCGGATGGTCTCGACTGGGGCGCGAACTGGGGCGAAGATACGGAGTCCCAGTGGGGAACGCTCACCCGCGTGGGAGAGGCTCAGCGAAAAATAAAGACGGAACGCGGTGACTATCGCGGCTTCTACGCGAACGTGCGCGATGCCATCGAAAATGGCCTTCCCCTGAACATCACCCCAGACCAGGCTTTGCGCACCATGCGTGCCATTCTGCTCTCACACAAGAGCAGCCAGGAAGGACGTACAGTCCGTTGGGACGAGCCGGTGGAATAAGTCCATTCACTGCTAAACTGAGTTATCAACCCTATGTTCGAGAATCTTCAGGAAAAACTACAACGCGCCTTCAAAACCCTCCGCGGACAGGCCACCCTGACCCAGGAGAATATCCAGGAGGCGATGCGCGAAATCCGCCTGGCCCTGCTCGAGGCCGACGTCAATTTCAAAGTCGTCAAGCAGTTTATCGACCAGGTCCAGGCCAAAGCCGTTGGCCAGGACGTCTTGACCGCTCTTTCTCCTGGCGAGCAGGTCATCAAGATTGTCCGCGACGAGTTGGTCGAAATTCTGGGCAAAGACACGGCGCGGGTGAAATTTGCATCGCAACCGCCGACGGTCGTCCTCATGGCTGGCCTGCAGGGTTCCGGTAAGACGACCACTTCGGGCAAGCTGGCGAACTGGTTCAAAAATGGTGGACATCGTCCGCTGCTGGTTTCAGTGGACGTCTATCGTCCCGCAGCCCGCGAGCAGTTGAAAGTCGTGGCGCAAGCCGTGAAGGCGCAGATCTACGAAGGTCAGGTCAGCGAAGCGAACACGGCCACAGTTGAGCGCTTAGTGAAAGAAGCGCGCCGCGAGGCCGTGAATTCCGGTTGCGACGTGCTGATCGTCGATACCGCCGGACGTCTCCATATTGACGACGAACTGATGGACGAAATGCAGTCGCTGAAAAAACTGCTGAATCCGTCGGAAATCCTGTTCGTCGCCGACGCTATGACCGGTCAAGACGCGGTCCGTTCCGCCGAAGAGTTCCACAAGAAGCTCTCTCTCACCGGGGTGGTTCTCACCAAGATGGACGGTGATGCCCGCGGCGGTGCGGCGCTTTCGATCCGGCAAGTCACCGGCCAACCCATCAAGTTCATCGGCATCGGCGAAAAATACGATGCGCTCGAGCCATTTCATCCTGACCGCATCGTCTCCCGCATTCTCGGCATGGGCGACATCCTGTCGCTCATCGAGCGCGCCGAGCAGCAGATCGACAAAAAGAAGGCGCAGGAAATTGCCACCAAGGCGCTCACCGGCGACGGATTCTCTCTCGAAGACTTCCGCGATCAGTTGCGCCAGGTCAAGCGCATGGGATCGATGAAGAGCCTGATCGGCATGTTGCCGTCGATCGGCCCGTTCTCCGGACTGCAAAAAGCCGCCGACCACGTCGACGAAAAGCAGATTAACCGCATCGAGGCCATCATCAACTCGATGACCACGCACGAGCGCAACCATCACGAAGTCATTAATGGCAGCCGCCGCAAGCGCATCGCCCGCGGATCGGGCACGAGTATTCAGGAAGTGAACAATCTGCTGAAGCAATACGCGCAGATGAAGAAAATGTTCAAGAACATGGGCAAGGCCAGCTTTGCCCGCAGGCTCGCCGGGATGAAGCTGCCCGGAATGTAAGAACGGACCTCCGCCCTCAGACTGCGGACCTCAGTGGTTCGGCAACGAGTTTTGCTGAGGTCTGAGGTCCAGAGTCCGAGGCCAGACCCTATGAAATGGCGCTCTCTCGAAGAATCGACAGATGGACCGGACTTACGTCCTCTGCGCGACATCTACGCCGAGCGCAACGAGCTCATCGCGCAGTATGTTCCGGCTGATACGCAAGCGATCCATGCTCGTGCTTTCGCGGAACTGAAATCAGCGGGACTGGCAAGAAAGGCTCTGCAAAAAGCCGCGACCGCTCCCGAATTCCAGCTTCCCAATCACAACGGCACGATCGTGTCCTCGAAAGGCCTGCTTTCCAAAGGACGCCTAGTTCTCTGCTTCATCCGCGGCCGCTGGTGTCCCTTCTGCGTCGGGCAGATGGAAGCGATGAACCTGATCGTTCCTGACATCGAAAATGCCGGCGCAATCCTGGTCGCGATCTCGCCGCAGACGGTCAAGCAGTCTTTTTTCATGCACGATCAGCACAAGCTTCGTTTCCCGCTGCTGTCAGACACAGGCAATCAAGTTGCGCGGCAATTTGGGTTGGCCTATCGCGTGCCGGACTATCAGCAAGCCGTTTACCGGCGAGCCTTCGTCAATCTGCCATTCACGAATGGGGATGAAAGCTGGGAACTGCCGATTCCCGCTACCTACATTCTCGACCGCGACGGAACGGTACTCTTTGTCTCGGCCAATGAAGACTACACCGAGCGCCCCGAACCGGCGCAGATCCTCAGCTTCCTCAAGTCCCGGGACTAAAGCAGGCGCGTCCCCAATATCAAGGCCGCTTCTCACGTACACTAGAGGTTTCATGCACTGCATTTACGGCATCAATTCGGTCAGCGAAGCCCTGAAGGCCCGCGGACGCGCTTTCGCATGGGTCGGGATGGCCAAAGAGCGCCATGACCTGCGCCTGCAGCGACTCATTGAAGACTGCCGCAAAATTGGCATCCCGGTGCGCTTCTTGCAGCGTACCGAACTCGACCGCATGGCGGGCAATGCTGCGCATCAGGGCGTAGTCGCGGTCACCTCCGCGAAACAGTACAACGATCTCGACGACGTTATCTCCGCCAAGCGCGGACAATATTCGTTAATCGTCGTGCTGGATGGCGTGGAAGATCCGCACAACTTGGGCGCGATTCTCCGCACCGCTGATGCTGCCGGTGCCAATGGAGTCGTAATCCCCGAGCGCCGTGCCGCGGGCGTAACAGGAACCGTCACCAAGGCCTCCGCCGGGGCCAGCGAGCACTTGCCCATCGCCAAAGTCACCAACATCTCGCGCACCGTTGAGGAATTGAAAGACCAGAACATCTGGACCGTCGGTCTCGATGAGCGCGGAGACAAGACTTACGACGCGATCGACTACAACATGGATTGCGCCCTGGTGTTGGGGGCCGAAGGCAAGGGCCTGCACGACCTTGTGAAACGCAAATGCGATTTCCTGGTTTCTATTCCGATGCTCGGCAAAGTGCCGTCATTGAACGTGTCCGTCGCGGCTGCCATCGTGCTCTATGAGATCGTGCGGCAACGCCGCGTCAAAGAATCTGCTGCAGGGGTGAAATGAAGTTCTGGTTTTGTGTTCTCGTTCTGGTGTTGTGCTCCGGGGTGAATTGTTTTTCGCTCGATCGCGAAGCCTTCGCAATTACTAATTACGACCTTCGCGTTCGGGTGGAGCCCGATCAGCAGCGCATGGGGGTGCGCGGAAAGATCACGTTGCGCAACGATTCCGCGCAGCCGCAAAAGACGGCGGTCCTGCAGATCTCTTCGTCGCTCGATTGGCGCTCGGTTAAGGCCGCGGGAAATCTGCTGCAGTACGTAACCCAGCCCTATACCTCCGACATCGATCACACCGGAGCCCTTTCCGAGGCCATCGTTTCACTCCCCGACGCCGTTGCGCCCGGTGCTTCCGTCGAACTGGAAATTGGGTATGAAGGCGTGATCGTGCAGGATGGCACTCGCCTGACCCGCATCGGCGCGCCCGAAGATGCAGCCGCCGGTTCCGACTGGGATCAGATCAGCACAAAATTTACCGGCGTGCGCGGCGTAGGCTACGTCGCCTGGTATCCCATCGCGACCAACTCCGCAAATCTGTCGGAACAGAACAGCTTGTTCGAGACTCTGAACCGGTGGAAATCCCGCGAAGCCGCCGCCCACATGCAGATCGTTCTTGAATCCCCGGTCGATGCTACCGGCCTAGCCCAACTCGCCGTCTGCAATAGCGAAAGCACCCGTTCTGTTACCAAGCAGGGAATTTCCCAAGCGGAGTGCTCCTATGCGGTTCTGGGCATGTCTGTTCCCGCCTTTGTGATGGGCGATTTCAAGACATTCGACCGCCAGGATATCTCTGTCAACTACCTCGCTGGCGACGATGTTGCCGCCGGCGTCTACGCCGATGCTGCGGAAAAGGCCGAGCCGCTGATTTCCGATTGGTTCGGGCATCCCCGCGAGAAAGCCATCACGGCCGACCTGCCAAACTCCGACGCTTCTCCTTTTGAAAGCGGATCTCTGTTGTTGACGCCGCTGACCAATACCGATGCCCAGCTTGCCGGTCTCGCCGCCGCTCATCAACTCACGCACGCCGCTTTCGATTCGCCGCGTCCCTGGATCAACGAAGGCCTGGCGCATTTCGCCCAGGCCCTTTATCTCGAGCAACTCAAAGGACGCCAGGCTGCTCTCGACTACATGGGACTGCATCGTTCCGTCTTCATGGAACTTGAGAAGCAGACATCGGCCGCCGATTTTTCTCAGTCCTCCACCCGCTCGCTGATCCAGACCACCAGCGAAGAGTTTTACCGCAGCAAAGCCATGTACGTCTGGTGGATGCTCCGCGAGATCGTCGGCGACTCCGCACTGAAGAAGGCACTGGCACAATATCGTCCCGATCAGGACAAAGACCCCCACTACATGCCGCGCCTGATTGAAGCGCAAACCCAGCACGATCTGGATTGGTTCTTCAACGATTGGGTTTATCACGACCGGGGCCTGCCCGATTTCAAAGTCGACTCAGCTTTTTCGCGAAAAATGCCCAATGGTTTTTACATTCTGACCTTTACGGTCGACAACCTGGGCACTGCGGGAGCCGAGGTTCCCCTCGCAGTCACATTCGAGGGCGGGGAGTTTAATAAGCGAGTTGAGGTGCAGGCCAAGAGCAAAGCCGTGGTCCGGGTGGAGATCAGCGGCGTGCCCGACGAAATTACGGTGAACGATGGCAGCGTGCCCGAATCCGACACGAGCAACAACACGTTCACCGTCCCAGTTCCCGAAGTCGATAAATAGAGATGGTTCAGTAGTTCCATAAATAAAACGTCCAGCGCGATTCCCTTGTACACTCATTCCACTCAGTGGTGAATGATTTGTCAGGAGGGCGAATTTGGCCTACATTCAATTCCTCGGCGCGGCCGGTACCGTCACCGGCTCCAAGCATCTGATCAACACCTCAAATGACGGCTCCGGTAAAAGCGGTTTTCAGGTCCTGATCGATTGTGGTCTGTTTCAAGGTCCCAAAGAGTGGCGGGAGCGCAACTGGCGCAATCTGCCGATTCCCGCCAATGAAATTGACGCCGTGATTCTGACTCACGCGCATCTCGACCATTGCGGCTGGATCCCCCGCTTGGTCAAAGAGGGTTTTCAGGGTGCGATCTATGCGACGCCGCCGACCATCGACCTCTGCGGCATCATCCTGCCCGATTCCGGCCACCTGCAGGAAGAAGACGCCGCGTTTTACAACAAGAAGAAAAAGTCCAAGCACGAGCCTGCCCTGCCGCTTTACACGCTGCAAGAAGCCGAGCAGTCCCTGCAGCACTTCAAGCCCGTACCGGTTGGCGAGCGTATACAACTGGCCCCCGATTTTTCATTCCGCTACGTCCGGGCGGCGCACATTCTCGGTTCTTGCATGGTCGAAGCTTCGCTTGGGGCGGCCACAAATACGCAGCGATTGCTGTTTACCGGAGACATCGGCCGCGTGCTCGATCACAAAGTCGCTCCCGGAAAGGTCGTGCACTCTGGCCCGACGGAAGGCGAGTCTGCCGACGTTGTCGTGATGGAATCAACCTACGGTAATCGCGTGCATCCCAAAGAAGATCCGCTGCCCGAGCTAGCTTCATTGATCTCGGCCACCGCCCGGCGCGGCGGCACTGTAGTCATTCCGGCCTTTGCCATCGAGCGCACGCAGAAATTCATTTTCATTCTCAAGCACTTGATGGAATCCGGCCAGATCCCTCGCTTGCCTGTCTTCTGCGATAGTCCCATGGCGATCAAAGCTGTCGAGATTTTTCTGAAGCACGACGAGGAGTACACAGAAGAAACCCGCAGCATGATCCGCCGCTATGGCTCGCCTCTCCAGTGGCCAGGATTCACTTTTGCACTAACCTCTGAGGACTCCAAAAAAATCAATGCCGTGCTCACTCCCTCGATCATTCTTTCGTCGAGCGGCATGGCCACCGGAGGGCGCATTTTGCATCATCTGGCGCAGCGATTGCCCGATCCGAAAAACCTCGTTCTATTCATCGGATTTCAGGCTCCGGGTACACGTGGGTTTGTCATAAAGAACAAGTCCAGCGAAGTGAAAATCTTCGGCGACTTCGTTCCCATCCGCGCGCAGGTTGCGGCGCTCGAGCAGTTCAGCGACCACGCCGATCCGCCCGAGTTGCTCCAGTGGCTTCGTACATTTCGCAGCCGCCCGCAGGTCGCGTATCTGGTCCACGGAGAGCCGGATGCCTCCTCGCATCTGCAGGAAACGATGAAGGGCGAGCTGGGATGGAACGTAGAAGTGGCCGAGTATTTGGAAAAAGTGGAGATATCTCACCCATTGTCATCCTGAGCGAGGATTGAGCTTCGCGTCAGACGCGAACCTCAACCGCAGTCGAAGCATCGGGTTCACGCTTGGGTGAACTCCACCAGCTTTCCCATCTTCTTCTCCGCCGCTCCGGTATCAATCGACTTTTCCGCCATCGGCAGCGCATCCTTCAGATGATCCGCCCACCCGGCTGCGACCAGCGCTGCCGCCGCGTTCAGCAGCACTACATCTCTTCGCGCAGACTTTTCTCCACCGAGCACAGCTCGAATGATCGCCGCATTCCCCGCCGCATCGCCGCCGGAAATATCTTCCAGCGTGGCCCTCGCGATCCCAAATTCCTCGGGAGTGACTTCATACGATCGCACAGCGCCGTCCCTGGCCTCAGCCACCCGCGTCGGGCCCGTGATGGTGATCTCATCCAGTCCATCCAGTCCATGTACGACCAGCGCCCGGTGCAAGCCCAGCATGCTCAGCGCCTCGGCCACTTTCTCCACCATGTCGATCGAATACACGCCGACGACTTGCCCCGATGCGCGCGCCGGATTGGTCAGCGGCCCCAGCAGATTGAAGATCGTCCGCAGTCGCAGCTCCCGCCGCACCCTCTGCACCTGCTTCAACGCGGAATGCATCGCGGGAGCGTACAGGAATGCAATGCCAACCTCGCGCAGGCACTCTGCCAGCCGCTCTGCAGACAGATTCAGATTGACTCCCAGCGCTTCGATCACATCCGCCGATCCGCAGTTCGCGACTGGATCTCCATTCTTGAATTTCGGAGTGTTGCTGCGATTCCCATGCTTGGCCACCCGTACCCCCGCACCCGCCACGACAAACGCCGTTGCCGTCGAGATATTGAACGTCGCCGCGGCGTCGCCGCCGGTGCCGCACGTGTCGATGAGTGCCTCGCGGCCGGTGCCGGTCACATCGAGCGCGGCTGCTTCCGCACTCCGCGACGGCAAATCCGGCAATCGGGCAGCCGCGGCCCGGATGGCCTCCGCGAATCCAACAATCTCTTCCACCGTTTCGCCCTTTACATGCAGCGCGACCAGCAGTGCCGCAATCTGCGCGTCGCTGCACCTCCCGGCCAGCACCTCCTCCATCACTGCACGCGATTCCTCGCGCGAGAGCGACTGGCCGTGGTTTGCCGCCGAATGCAGGGCTTCCAGAATCATCTTTGTGTGCCGGATGTGGCCCTAGCCTAGCATCTTCTCTCCCGTTCCGAAACGCAGCGTGAAAAAAGACAGCCGTGTCCGTTGCCCAAATCCGCTGCGGTTTTATAGAATCAAGGGTTTGCTGCCCGACATCCCGTCTCTCTCGTCTGTCTGCGCGAGAAACGGGGCACCCGACGCCGCAAGCAGGTTCCTTCCGATTTTTACTGAGAGCATCATTTATGAAAATTCATGAGTACCAGGCAAAAGGGATTCTGAAGAAGTATGGTGTCACCGTGCCCCGCGGATCGATGGCCGGGACCCGCGAAGAGGCCGAAACCATCGCCAAGGATCTGTTCAATGCCGGCGCATCTGGCGTGGTCGTGAAAGCGCAGATCCATGCCGGAGGCCGCGGCAAGGGTGGAGGCGTGAAGATTGCCAAGTCCGTAGACGAGGCCGGAGATCTTGCCGCCAAAATGCTCGGCATGAAGCTGGTTACGCACCAGACCGGCCCGGAGGGCCGCATTGTCCGCCGCCTTTTGATCGAAGAAACCCTGCCCATCGAGAAGGAACTCTATCTCGGAATCCTCATCGACCGCACAGAAGGCAAGCCAGTCTTCATGGCTTCGGCCGCCGGTGGCATGGAAATCGAGCAGGTCGCCGCCGAAAACCCCGACGCCATCCTGAAGCAATACATCGATCCCGGTATGGGACTGGAAGCCTTCCAGGCGCGCAAAATCGCCTTTATGCTGGGGCTGACTGGCAAGCAGATCAATCCGGCCGTGCAATTTCTCACAAGTCTCTACAAAGCATTTCTTGAGACCGACGCCTCGCTCGTGGAAATCAATCCCTTTATCACTACCACCGATGGCCGGCTGTTTGCCCTGGATGCAAAGGTCAACTTCGATGACAACGCGCTCTTCCGTCACCCCGATATTCGCGAACTGCGCGACATCACCGAAGAAGATCCGCTTGAAGTCGAGGCTTCGAAATACAGCCTGAACTACATCAAGCTCGATGGCAATGTCGGATGCATGGTGAACGGTGCCGGCCTCGCCATGGCTACCATGGACATCATCAAGTATGCCGGCGGGATGCCCGCGAACTTCTTGGATGTCGGCGGTGGCGCCAATGCCGAGCAGGTCGCGCATGCGTTCGAAATCCTGCTGAGCGACAAGAACGTGCGGGCCGTGCTGATCAACATTTTCGGCGGAATCCTGCGCGTCGACACGCTGGCAACTGGCGTGGTCGAGGCCGCTCGCAAAACCAAGATCAAGCTGCCTATCGTCTTGCGGCTGGAAGGAACCAACGTCAACGAAGGCAAGCAGATCCTGATGAATTCGGGATTCAACTTTGTCGTGGCCGACACCATGAAGGAAGCCGCGGAAAAAGTCGTCGCCTCGGCCAAGGGTGTCGCTGGTGTTACGGAATGGCGGTAAAAAGTAAAGTCGTGCGTCGTTCGTCGCAGATCATACGCAAACCGAATGCGATCGAGGTACAAGGACTCATATGGCAATCTTAGTTAACAAGGATACTCGCGTAATTGTGCAGGGACTCACCGGCCGCGAAGGCACCTTCCATGCGAAAGCCTCGGCTGCCTATGGCACACAGATCGTTGGCGGCGTGACGCCCGGCAAGGGCGGCACCACCCACGAGGGCTGGCCCATCTTTAACACCGTCCGCGAGGCTGCCGACAAGACCGGCGCCAATGCGACCGTGATTTTCGTACCGCCGCCGTTTGCCGCTGACGCCATCATGGAAGCGGCCGATGCCGAAATCGACCTGATCGTCTGCATCACGGAAGGCATTCCCACGCTCGACATGGTTAAAGCCTGGGAGTTTCTGCAGAATCGCCGCTCCCGCCTGATCGGGCCGAACTGCCCCGGTATCATCTCTCCGGGAAAGTGCAAGATCGGTATCATGCCGGCATCAATTCACAAAGAGGGAAACATCGGCATCGTTTCGCGCTCGGGCACGCTGACCTACGAGGCCGTGCATCAACTCACCCAGCGCGGCATCGGACAATCGACCGCCATCGGCATCGGAGGCGATCCCATCATCGGAACGACCTTCGTTGACGCGCTCGACCTGTTCAATCGCGATCCCGAAACTGAAGCCGTCATCATGATTGGCGAAATCGGCGGCAACGCGGAAGAAACCGCCGCGGAATTCGTGAAGTCCCACATGAAAAAGCCTGTCGTGGGATTCATCGCCGGACAAACCGCGCCTCCCGGACGCCGCATGGGTCACGCCGGCGCCATCATCTCCGGTGGGAAGGGAACTGCGGCCGAGAAAATCAAAGCGCTCGAAGCCTGCGGCATCAAAGTGGCGAAATCCCCGGCAGCGATTGGCGAGACACTGGCTGCCGCCATCGGCGTGCACGCGTAACCGACTCCGCAGCCAGCGGCTAATAACCAACAGCGGATATTAACGACTAACTACCGAGGACCGGCACCAAGATCGATCTATGAAAACTCTGCAACGCACCCTGACCATCGTTAAACCCGACGCCGTCCGACGCAATGCTGTCGGCGACATCATTGAGCAGTTCGAGAAGCAGGCCTTCCGCATTCTTGCCATCAAGATGCTGCACATTTCCAAGCACCAGGCCGAGCAGTTTTATGCGGTTCACGCCAGCCGTCCGTTTTTCAACTCGCTGACGGATTTCATGTCGAGCGGACCGATTGTCGTGCTCGCTCTCGAGAAGGAAAACGCCATTGCCGATCTGCGCAAGCTGATGGGCGCCACCAATCCCGCTAATGCGGAAGAGGGCACCATCCGCAAGAAGTGGGCGACCAGCATCGAAAACAATGCCATCCACGGATCTGACGCGGAAGACACCGCCCGTTTCGAACTCAGCTTCTTTTTTGCGGGATACGAATTGGCAAAGTGACGGTGTGGCACGGGCCCCCTCGTCCGCGCGGCTTCACTGGAAAGCTGACCGCCGACTGGCCACTGACTACTTATGCCCTTAGTCCAAATTACGATGCTCCAGGGCCGGACGGCCGATCAGAAACGCAAGATCGCCAGGCGGATTACCGACGCGCTCGTCGAAGAAGCTGGCGCGCGCCGCGAGGCCATCATCGTCGCTTTCCACGAGGTCTCGAAAGAGAGCTACGCCAGCGGCGGCGAACTGATGGCCGACAAGGCCCCTCCCAAGTAATAACCCCGTATGCTGTTACCCTCGTAATCAGTCCTTCTACGGGGGGCTGGATATACTGCGCTCGAAATCGAGGACACCATGAAAACCCTTCGACCAGCTGCCGCTTTGCTGTTTCTCGCCAGCTGTAGCCTTGCCCAGACTGCGTCCCCAGCGCCTGCCGTCCGCAAGCCCTGTGACGATCTGAAAGCCGAAATTGCCAAGAAGCTCGACGCCAAAGGCATCAGCGCTTACACGCTCGAGATTGTGGATAAAGGCAACGAAGGCGATGCCAAGGTGGTTGGCAGTTGCGACGGCGGCACCAAAAGCATCGTTTACAGCCGGACGAACTCTACCCCTGCTGATTCAGCGGACCAGAAAAAGCCAGAGTAGCTGAAGGTTGTTCTGATGCTGCCGCGCTTGCGGCAGCCGTGGCCGGCCAGCTTAGCTGAGCGGTTCGAACAGGTGTCCTTCGACGCGGTCGGCGTGCCTGGGTAGATCTTTTTTGGCGAATTGCAGGAAGTGGGAAGCTCCGCGGTGGGCCTCCAGTGCGGCATCATCCTTGTACTGCTCGTAGATGAAGAAGCGCCGCGGATCGGTGCGGTGCCGGTGGACCTGGTACATCGCGCATCCCGGCTCCTTGCGCGACTCTTCCGTCAGCTTGGAAAACAGCGAAGCGACTTCGGCTTCGTGCCCGACCTTTGCCATCCATGTCACCGCCAGCACCACCATTGCCTGCTCCTCAGCAATCATTGTGTTAAGGCTACAATTGCATTACTTCCAGCTGCGCCCTGCCTGCCACATCCAGCGTTACGCCTTGGCCGACGTCTTTTTCAGTTCGCTCGAAAAGGCATCGGTCACGATCGTATGGTCGCGATCCGGGCCCGTCGAAATCATTGCGATCTTGGCCTGCATCTCCTTTTCCAGAAATGCCATGTACTCGCGCGCCGCTTTGGGCAGCTTCTCAAAATCGGTGATGCCTTCGGTCGAAGTCTGCCAGCCGCGCATCTTCTGGTACACGCACTCGATCTTCTCGTAGCCGCTGGCCTGAGACGGTATCTCCATTGTGGGTCGGCCGTCAACCTTATATCCAACACAGACGGGTATCTCGGCAAGCTCATCCAGGACATCAAGCTTGGTGACCACCAGCCATGAAATGCCGTTGATCATGCCGGAATAGCGCAGCAGAGGCAAGTCCAACCATCCGGTGCGCCGCGGACGCCCGGTGACCGCTCCAAATTCGTTGCCGCGTTTGCGCAGGTTTTCCCCCAGCGCGCCCTTGTCTTCGGTAGGAAACGGCCCTTCGCCCACGCGCGTGCAATACGCCTTCGTGATGCCGATGACCGAGTCAATCGCATTGGGAGCGACTCCGGTTCCGATGACCGCGCCACCCGAGGTCGCGCTCGACGAGGTCACAAACGGATAGGTGCCGTGATCGATATCGAGCATGGTTCCTTGAGCGCCTTCGAACAGGATCGCGTCGCCTTTGGCCAGAGCCTGATTCAGCAGCACGGCCGTGTCGCAAACGAATCGCGCAATCTGCTCCGCGGCAGCGGCGTACTCGGTGTACATCTTGTCGGCATCTACCGGTTCCGAGTTGAACAGCGCATGCGCGATCATGTTCTTTTCGCGCACGGCATTTTCAATGTGCTTCTTCAGCAGTTGCAGGTCGAGCAGGTCGGCGACGCGCAAGCCGCGGCGTCCCATCTTGTCCTCGTAGGCAGGACCTATGCCCCGCGAAGTCGTCCCGATTTTTACGCGTCCCGGCGCATTCTCCGAGGCCAGTTCCATCATCCGGTGATACGGCAGGATGACATGCGCCCGGTTGGAAACAAAAAGATTGCCGTCAACCTGCACCCCGGCCTGACGCAACGCCCCCACTTCCTTCAGAAACGCCAGCGGATCGAGCACCACGCCATTGCCGATTACGCTGCGGCATCCCTGCCGCAGCACGCCGCACGGCACCAACTGCAGAACAAACTTTTTGTTGTTGATGATGACAGTATGTCCGGCATTATGGCCGCCAGCGTAGCGGGCGACGACTGAAAAGCTCTCTGAAAGAACGTCGACGATCTTACCCTTGCCCTCGTCGCCCCATTGGGCGCCGACAACCACCGCGGTCTTACCCTTTTTCAAGTCCGACTCCGTCCAAAAAAATTCGCGTACGCATAGCTGCGCCGCGCCCCGGGTCGCACACTCCTTGCCCGCAGGTCTCATGTACAGGAAAAACTGGGATTAGCAGCGGAGAAGACGTGTACCCATCATCTTATCGTGCTGCCGCAAACCAAAGCAATGTAGGTGGAGCATGCGCGAGAGTGAGAGGTTGAGAAGAAGATGAATGTCATTTCCATTGCATACGCCTGAAGCTTTATGCCCTCGCACCCGAGCCCAAAGCGTGGATCCTTTCGGCGCGATCAAGGTGTCGTCCTTTCCTGGAGGTCGACGGTTTTCGTCAACGACAAAGGTGGGCGACGTCGCACGGCGGCTGGCGACCGTGATACTTCCTTTGCCGGGGAGAAATTCGCAGAGTGGACCGGCCAGCTCAAAACGTCACTTTGTCCCCAGGGGATATCGCTCTGCACAAGAAACATGCGGTCTCGTGCAAAATATTGAAAAAACGAAAGTTATAGAGGGAATATCCCATCATCCACCGGTAAAGTCTTGAGGAGCCAGGACTTAGAGGTAAGATTCTCAACCGAAAGGACTTACCTGCGGTTTTCGGCACCGAATAGCGTCTCCATTTTACTAAGTGGTTGATTCTAAAGAGGCGCAGATATCGAGGATATCCGGTGCGCTCGCAAGATATTGATTTAAAAGAACATCCTGGCCAAAATCAGGAGAAGTGTTCCCCTTGAGGAGGGATGCGCGAATCGTGCACCTCCCGGGCCTCTGTGAGGATGAACCGCCAGGATTGCCGCGCGCAAGGACATCCGTCACATCGAACCTGTGGAAAATGTCAGAAACGATCGGCAGCATCTCGGTTTACCAGAAACGCATGGCCTCGAGCGACCAAACGTGATCGGCGACCCCAGCAGAGATCGCCGGCGTGATCCTCAAGGAGTTGTGATTCTCGCGAAGTTAGCGGACAAAGTGTAGCGCGACTGGGCAGGTTGGCAGGGATCGAACTTGAGCCGGGCGCGGTCGCGAGCGACAGCGGGACACCGCATGCGAAAATCCTGAGCGCCGCGAGTACCTGAATCGTGGTAGGCCCGGCAGGGATCGAACCTGCAACCCTCGGATTAGAAATCCGATGCTCTATCCAATTGAGCTACGGGCCCTTTGCGGAACTCTATTTTAACCGGAAGCGCGCTTTTGTCCTTATCATCCGCTGAGGCCGGAAAGGCGCGGTGAACCATCCAATCAGCGGCACCGGGCGCTGGCAACCCCGATTTGCGGCGCTCGGGTTTGACTTTGGCTTGTCAGCGTACCTAACATTGCAACCTGACCTCCAGCGGCGCTCATGATTGGCCGGACTATCTCGCATTACCACGTCGTCGAGAAACTCGGCGGCGGAGGTATGGGTGTTGTCTATAAGGCGGAAGATATTTCGCTGGCGCGTTTCGTCGCCCTGAAGTTTTTGCCCGCCGATCTGGCGCAAGACCCGCAGGCTCTCACCCGTTTCCAACGCGAAGCCAAGGCTGCTTCGGCGCTGAATCACCCGAATATCTGCACGATTTACGAGATCGGCAGCGAGAACGGGCAGTCCTTCATTGTGATGGAGTATCTGGACGGGATGACGTTGAAGCACCGTATCGCGAATCGTCCGCTCGACAGCGACCTGATTTTATCCCTGGCGATCGAAATCGCCGACGCGCTCGATGCCGCTCATGCCGAAGGCATTATTCACCGCGACATAAAGCCTGCCAATATCTTCGTCACGAAGCGCAGTCATGCGAAGGTTTTGGATTTCGGTCTGGCGAAGGTGACCGCGCCGGCAAGATCTAGCAGCCAGATTGGCTCCGCAAATACGCAGACGGTTGACGAGCAGCACCTCACCAGCCCAGGATCCACGCTGGGCACGATTGCGTACATGTCACCGGAACAAGCCCGGGGAAAAGAACTGGATCACCGCACCGATCTGTTTTCTTTCGGAGCGGTGCTGTATGAGATGGCGACGGGAACGTTGCCCTATCAGGGTGAAACGTCGGCGCTCATCTTCGACGCCATATTGCACTCAGAACCGCCACCGGCGATCCGCTTGAACCGCGAAATTCCGCCCAGGCTCGAAGACGTGATCAACAAGGCCCTGGAAAAAGATCGCAACCTGCGGTATCAGAGCGCGGCAGAGATGAGGGCCGACCTGCAGCGCCTGAAGCGGGACACGGAGACAGGGCGCCGAGCAGTGAGTTCAGAGGTGCTCCCGATAGCGCAGGACGCGAGCAGGGGCACAATCGCAGCAGGGGCTTCCGGATCAGCAGTGCAGGAAGAGCGAGGCTCCGCGGCCCCGGCGAGGGTGTCCGGACCTACACAGGCGGTTGAGTCTTCCAGTGCTGGGGTAGGGGCAGACGCATTCGGCCGCCGAGCCATGCTCGATATTTCGATCACGGTGGTGGCAATCGCATTAATCGGGGGTGGCCTCTACTATCGTGGCCACCGTTCCAGGCCGCTCACGGATAAAGACACCATCGTTCTGGCGGATTTCAGCAACGAGACTGGCGATCCGGTTTTCGACGATACGCTGAAAACTGCGTTGAGCGTTTCTCTGAATCAATCGCCCTTTCTGAACGTTCTATCAAACAGCATGGTGAGTAAGACTCTCAAGCTGATGGAGAAGCCGGCCGACGCCCGGCTTACGCCTACCCTTGCCCGGGAATTGTGCTTGCGGGCAGGCAGCAGGGCGTACATTGCCGGATCGATCGCCAGTTTGGGCAGCCAATATGTGCTGGGGCTGAAGGTAGTCAACTGCCAGAGCGGAAATCTTCTGGCGCAGGAACAGACGACCGCCAATGCCAAAGAGAAAGTGATCGACATGCTGGGCGAGTCAGCTTCGAAGCTACGGGGCGAATTGGGCGAGTCGCTGGCTTCGGTACAGAAGCTGGATGTTCCACTCGAACAAGCCACGACATCTTCCCTCGAAGCTCTGCAGGCGTATGGCCACAGCATCGAGGCTTTCAACGAGAAAGGCCCAGCTGCCGCTCTGCCCTACAGTCAACACGCCATCGAACTCGACCCGAATTTTGCAATGGGGTACAGGGCGGTGGGCAGCGCGTATGACACGATGGGCGAGACGGGACGTGCCAGTGAATATTTCACCAAGGCATTTCAGCTGCGGGAGCATGCCAGTGAGCGCGAGAAGCTGCAAATTTCCTCGCAGTACTATGCTTCGGTAACGGGAGAATTGCTGAAGGCGGCGCAAACCGATGAGGAATGGCTTGCAAGTTATCCGCGTGACGACAGGCCCTATATCGATCTGGGCAACGTATATAGCGGACAAGGGCAGTGGGAAAGAGCGGCAGATACCTATCGCGAATGTCTTCGCTTGAGCCCGGAACGTGTCGCCTCTTACGGGAATCTCACCAATAGCCTTTTGGCTCTGCAGAGATTTGACGAGGTGCGGCAGGTGGTGCAGCAGGCGCAAGCACGGAAACTGGATGATCTCGTGTTCCACAACGCGCTCTATGCTCTGGCTTTTCTGAACGGGGATTCCGCGGCAGTGTCGTACCAGCAGCAGTGGTTCGTGGGCAGGCCAGAGGAGAATTTTGGACTTTCCCTCGCATCCGATAGTGAGGCCTACGCGGGACATCTAGGCAAGGCAGAGAGCTTGACGCAGGAGTCTGTGGACTCCGCTATCCGCGCCGACAGCAAAGAAAATGCGGCCGTATGGCTGGAAAATTCCGCTTTACGCGATGGCGCTTTCGGCAACCTAAAGGAAGCCAAGCTAGCGGCAGCGGGGGGGTTGAAATTGGCTCCTGCCAGCCCGGGCGCGAACGCGGAAGCTGCGCTGGCCTATGCGATGGCGGGGGAGGCAGCACGAGCTGAATCTCTAGCGCAAGACTTGAACAAGCATTACCCCCTCGATACGCAAATGCAATCCCTCTGGTTGCCGGCAATCCGAGCGCAACTGGATCTTAACCGGCGGAATCCGGATTCGGCCATTAATGACCTGCAAGCCTCTTCCGTTATCGAATTCGGACAGATCGGGTTCGTAGCCAATCTTTCCTGCCTGTATCCGACGTATATTCGTGGGGAAGCCTATCTTGCCGCTGGACAAGGTATGCAAGCTGCCGCCGAGTTCCAGAAGATTGTTGAGCACAGCGGAATCGTCTGGAACTGCTGGACAGGGGCCTTGGCGCATCTGGGTTTAGCTCGTGCCAACGCGTTGGAAGCCAAGACTTCGACCGGGGCAGACGCCGACGCCGCCCGCGTCCGGGCCCTCGCTGCGTATAGAGATTTCCTTGCCCTCTGGAAAGACGCGGATGCAAAGATCCCGATCTACCAGCAGGCCAAAGCCGAGTTCGCCAAGTTGCAGTAGCCTGTTCCAATACAGGTCCAGCTGGTTATTCATAAATTGCATTCGCTTATGTCCAAGAGAAAAGTTGATTTCGAAGTCGTGCGAGAGATCGGCGTGAAGATGGCAAACGTCGAAGTGAGCACAGCATGGGGCGCGCCCGCGCTTAAGGTGAATGGGAAGCTCATGGCGTGCGTCCCTACTCACCGCTCGGCGGAACCGGATTCTCTCCTAGTCCGTGTCAGTTTCGATGACCGGGCCGAACTGCTGGGAGCCGCCCCAGAGGCTTACTACGTCACAGAGCACTATGTCGGTTACACGGCGGTACTGGTTCGGCTGCCTTGTGTCACGCGGGATATCCTGCAGGACTTACTCGGGATGGCTCACAGATTTGTCACGGCTACCGAAGGGCGCCGCTGCCCAAGACGGCGGGGCCGGAAATCCGCCTGATTTGTAATTCACGAGCGCGGTTTGGGGGGAAATCGCGTACTATAGAAGAAACACCCGACCCAGTCACCACCTTCCAGTCGGTTCATTCGCAAAATAGTGAGGTCTCTGCTTCCGTTTATGCAGAAGAAAAAGCGTAAAAAGTTGCACGGCGTCGTGCAGAAAATCGTGAAATCCCCGTACGCCGGTGTTCCAGAGAAAGCTCAGATCGACGTGCAGGACGCGGACCATTTGTATCGCGAGCTTCGCATCGAGAACGTCGTGACCGACGAGCAGGGCGAGAAGGCACGCCTGAGGCCCGGCGCCGAAGTTGACGTTGTCATTGAGGCGGATCCCGAGGCCACGACCGCCAAGTCCGGCTGACCGTTTTGCTGCCTTGCGGAGATTCGGCCGGGATTTTTCCTTGAGAAGCATTTACCGTTTATGGTAAACACTATACTCCGGCCAAAGCCGCATCCTTGGCCGCTTCTGGGGAAGCAGCGATGACGCCCGAAGATCGGGATCAGATGAGCATGCTCTGCAAGAAAATTATCGAAGAGAGCGATCACGCCAGGATCATGCAGTTAATTCGTGAACTGAACGACTTGCTGGAAAGGCAGCGCCGCCATGATGCCCGCCATCTTAAGTCTTGAGTGAACCTGCATTGCCGGATTTCGACCTCCGGCGCTGGCGTGCCACGCCCTCCCGCAAGTGTTCGGCTGCATTCTCGGCCGATTTTTGCATTCGGCGGAGATCCTTGGCGTGGCGCGCTGAAGATGCCTTGGCGGTATTTGAGCGTACCTGGGCGTTACCGGCCGATTGGTGGTAAGTTTTGTCCATACCCTAGCGTCTCACAGTTTGGCCTTGCCCGTAGTCTTGTTTTAATCGCCGTTTTTAATCCCCGTCCGGGGCGGCGGTTCTCATCGAGAGCCCACCAAATCTCTGCCAGACGCCCCCGTTCGTGGTAGCCTAATGCGCAGCAGACTTGGGGCGTCTACCGCATCGCCACACCCTGCCGTCAGCGAACTGCCCGATGTCCAACGACTCCAACCCGAGCCGCTCCGGATTAACTCGTTATAATCCAGCAACTTCCGCTGTTCCGGAAGCGGAGCCCCCGGCGCAACTTTCGACAGCAGCCGGGGTTGAAACAAGAGTGAGCACCGCAGCCTTCGATCAATCTGCGCTTATGGCCGGAATGACGCCGGCGGGAATGGGCATCGCTCCGGTTGTCACTGCGGCTGGGCAAGACCTGTCGGACGCGGACATCATGTTGCGGGTCAAGGCCGGTGACTCGGCCGCCTTTGACTATCTGGTGCAGAAGTATCGGCGCCCTCTGGTGAGTTTCATGTACCGCATGGCAAGAAACAGCGCGGTTGCCGAGGACCTGGCCCAGGAAGTTTTCCTGCGTGTCTATCGCTCGCGGAACACCTACGAGCCCAGTGCGAAGTTCACTACCTGGCTCTATCGTATTGCGACGAATCTTGCGGTTAATCATGCCCGCGATACCCGCTACGAGCGTCCCGAAGTTTCGGTGAGCCTGGATGAGCCCGACGAGGAAACGGGTACGACATTCGAGTTGCGCGACGGCAAGCTGACCGCCGAGCAGGAAATGGTGCGCCGGGAGCGTCTGCAAGCCATCCGCAGCAAGGTCGAGGCACTGCCCGAGCGACAGCGTACCGCGGTCATTATGCACAAGTATCAGCAGATGGATTACAAGCAGATCGCCGAAGTCCTCAAGCTGAGCGAGTCAGCAACCAAGTCGTTGCTGTTCCGCGCGTATGAGACTTTGCGCGAGCAATTGAAAGACTTTATTTAGTTTGGCTGTTTGGCTGGCAGTTGGATTGAAGCGATTGGCGAAGATTGAGGGGATAGTAGTTATGACTTGCAAGCAGATTCGGGAAAAGATGCCGGATGTGGCCGCTGGATTGGCCGGAACCACGTCCGAAGAAACCAGGCATCTGGCGACTTGCGCGAGTTGCGCCGGGGAATTGGAAGAGTTCCGCCGAACCATGGCGCTGCTCGACGAGTGGCAGGCACCGGAACCTTCGCCTTATTTTGATATTCGTCTGCAAGCCCGCCTGCGGGAGGAAATTTCCAGACCGCAAGCGGGATGGCTGGCGTGGTTTCGGCATCCAGTGCTGGCGTCCGCGTTTACGGTGCTGATGGGACTTGGCATCGCTTTGTTTGTCGCCGACCATCATGGCGCATTCACGACCCAGGACGACAGCATTGTGGCGGCGGATATCCAGGCCCAGCCCGGAACCGCGGTGAGCGATCTGCAGACCCTCGAAAAGAACCACGACATGCTTGCGGATTTTGATTTGCTTGACGATTTGCAGGTTCAGAATAACGTCACTGCCAATCCGTAACCTCTGGACCGCAGTCGGAGAATCCCTGGCCAGTCATAATTGTCCGCGTTTTTGTCGCGTTGAGTACAAATTCCCAGCCGTAAAGCGGGAACGTATGTGTGCGCAGTGGCAGTTGTCCTGGAATTCCAGCCTCGGGTTGAGTACCCGCAGGTTCGGTTTCTTTTTCAATTCAAATGATTTGGGCGAGATACATCCCGCGATGGCTGGCCGTGATAGCTCTTTTCGGGGTACTTGTGTTTCCAGCATCGGCTCAGCGCAATGGCGCAGGGCGGGGCCCGGGGCAGCGGCAGCAAGGCGGTGCACGCCAGCAATCCCGCGCGCAAGCAGGGCAGTTCCGTCCCGGGCCAGGGCATGCCGGAGACTGGCTGCGCCGCTACAAAGATCTTCCGCCCAACGAACAGGAACGCGCGCTGCGCAATGATCCCGCATTCCAGAGGCTTCCACCGGAGCGCCAGCAGCAACTGCGCCAGCGTTTGCAGCACTTCTCCAGCCTTCCCCCTCAGCAACAGCAGCGGATGCTGAACCGCATGGAGACGTGGGAGCACCTGACTCCGGGGCAGAAGCAGCAGACCACGCAGATCTTCCACCAGATGCAGCAGCTGCCACCCGACCGACGTCGCCAGGTGATGACGGCCATGCGCGATTTGCGCACGATGCCGCCGGATCAACGCGAGCGGGTCATCGATTCCGATCGTTTTAAAGGAATGTTCTCGCCACAGGAACGCGACATGCTCCGCGGAGCGACGCGCCTGCCCCTGGCTCCCGAAAACGGCAACGAACCTGCTCCCCAGCCGTAGTCCGAAATGCGAAGTGGGTTTTTTGCGCGGGAGGATTGCTATCTGCGCCCTATGCGGCTGGGAATTTCGAGGAATGCCGAATGTCAGCACGCCTGACCGGCGCCCGGGATGCTTGATTCTACTGGTTCTTCTGTCTTGCCGCCTCGAACTCGTCGCCCTTCTGCCACTCGATCATCTTGGGAATGCTAGCCGCTTCCCATCCCAAGGCGAATCCAAATCGCGCCATCGCCGAGTCGGCTACGAAATCCATGTTCGGATTGTATTCATCGCTTGGCTGGTGATAATGCTTCGCGGTGTACTGGCGTTCCTGCTCAAGTCCCCAGGCAGCATCATGCCCCTTGAACTTCGTTCCCTCATTGATCGAGAAGGCAGGAATGCCCACGCGCGCCAGGCTGAAATGATCGGAGCGGTAGTAGTGTCCCGCTTCGGGCCGCGAATCCGGACGAATGGCCAGCCGGAAATCCTTCGCCATCGATTCCACGATCGGATAAAACGTAGTCCGCTCCGCCCCGGAAACCTCAACTTCCTCGGGAGCACCCAGCGGCTGCACATCGTCGTAGTTCAGATCGAGCGAAATCTTACCCGCAGGGATCGGGGGATGCTTGCCCAAATACTCCGACCCGAGCAGTCCTTGCTCTTCCGCTGTGACCGAGGCAAAAATGATCGATCGCCGGGGCTTCTGCGGAGATCCCGCCCACGCCCGCGCCAGTTCCAGCAGAATGCCGCATCCCGTGGCGTTGTCGTCGGCACCGTTATAAATGTTGTCTCCCGGCATGTCGGGCCGGATGCCCAAATGATCGTAGTGCGCCGTGTACATGATGGCTTCGTTCTTCAGATTGCGGTCCGTTCCCGGCAGAATCGCCACCACGTTATTTGAGTCGAAGTTGCGGATCTTGCTGACCATGTGCGCCTTCAACTTTGCTCCCATCTCTACGGGATGGAAATCGCGCGACCGCGCATCCGCCATCATCTTGTCCAGATCCATCCCCGAGGAGGCGGCCAGCTTGCGCGCTACATCCAGTTGTACCCACGAAGCTACTTTCAAAGCAGGGCCGTCGACCTTGAGCGCCGCCTTCTCACCCGAGTTCGAATTCCGCACTACCTCCCACGGATAGCTCGCCATCTCAGTCTGATGTATCAGGATGACGCCGGCCGCGCCTTTGCGCGCCGCCTCTTCATACTTGTAGGTCCACCGCCCGTAGTAGGTCAGGGCCCGGCCCTTGAAAAATTTCGGATCGTCCGACGGAGGCTCATTCACCAGCATCAGCAGAACCTTTCCCCGGACGTCTACGCCTTTGTAATCGTCCCAGTTATATTCGGGAGCGACGATTCCATATCCCACATACACGATGTCTGCATCGACATCCGATTCGGGCTGCTGCGTATCGTCGTAAGCCACGTACTCATCGAGCGGCTTCAGGTTCATCATCGCGCCCGACTTCGCCTGAATCCGAAACGTGCTCTCCGGAAGCGGAGTGATTCCCACCAGAGGAACCTTCTGCATGTAGCTTCCGTTGTCGCCGGCCGGCTTCAATCCATATTCGGCAAACTGAGTGGCAATGTATTCGGCGGCGATGTCGCCGCCCCTCTGTCCCGTGCCGCGGCCCTCCAGCAGGTCGTGGGAAAGGAATCGGACATGCCAGCGAATATGTTCCGGATTGATGGTTTCCAGGGCGGCAAACGCCGTCCCCGGCAGTCGTACCGAGGCTGGCGTCGAATTGTGTGGCGTTCTCGATGCTCCTTCGGCCCAGGCCAAAACGGCCAGAAAGACCAGCGCTCCCATACAGACACTTCTACGAACGATGGCGTGCATAAGATTGGTATTCTCCCCCAACGAAGCGGCGGCCCATGAGGTTTTCAGGATGATCTGAAGAAATTGTATCGGAGATGCGATCCTTTAGGAGTGCTGAACTGGCGTCTGGCCAGCACCACAGGCCAGTAATACCCGTCGGCCCTTCGGACAGGTAAGGAACGGTATCGATGCTTCCGGCAGATCGGGCGCAGGCGAATGGCTAGTGCTTGAGATGAAACCCCGGGGAATCGAGATGGAGAATGGTCCCGCACCCGGCGGGATCAGTTCTTCGAACCTCAACCGGCGCGGAAATCGCGAACATCTTCACCCGGCTTGAACACTGCCACTGGCGCGGAGTTCCCGGCCATAGCCATCTTCCGGGCGATCTCCTCAAAATCCGCCTTCACCCAGCCCACGCTCGAAATCTCAATCTCGCCCTCCCGGCCAACCCAAAAAATGCTGGGGACGTTCGTCAGCCCATAGGCATTCGAAACCGCATAGCCGCCTTCGTCCAGCAGCACCGGAAACTTCACGCCAAATTCCTTGAGAAACCGCGCGGTATCTTTGGCATTGTCCTGCGACACGCCAATAATGGCTACGTTTTTCGAGCCATAGGCCTGATGCAATCGCTCGAGAAAAGGCAATGCATATTGGCAGACCGGACACGAAATCTTAAAGAATGCCAGCACGACCGGAGTCTTCTCCAGTTGATCGCGGAGCGAGAACGCCTTGCCATCGATCGTCTTCAACTCCACTGCTGGAGCCTTCGTTCCCGACGTTAATGCCGCCATTGCCGTTCCACCTCGCCCAAAAAGATTTCGTACCCAGTTCATGGGATGATTCGGTCTTGAAAGGGCTCGGCTTTCGCCGAGCCTTAAAGATACCTTCGCGCTTAGCGCCTGCGGTGTTGATCACAAAACAGCATTAAGTTTAGATGACAACGTTTTTCCAACCGATGCGTCGATTTTCAGAGGACCCCAGTGCGATTTCCACGCGTCCTCGAATCTCTGCATGGGAGCCACCTATTCAAACCCATTCGGCGTGACGGGCTGATGCATCAGCGCGCCATCCGGCTTCTGATTGCCCTTTCCGCCCCACGTCCAATACATTCCGACATAGGCATAATTCTCGGTCTGCCCCGCCACCGAATGCCCGTAACAGAACAGGAACTGCTGATTCAGATTGTGCTTGAAGTGATAATATCCGCCGAAATCGATCAGGGTCGCGGCCCGTGTCTGGGGTGTCGCGAAACCTTCCGCGCCGTGCGAGAACACCTCGCCGCCTAGCTCCAGCCGCTCGCTGAACGTGTATTTCAGCAGGAACCCGCCATAGGGAAAATTGCGGTAGGAGGTCTGGGGAACAACTTGATACCCGGCACCTCCATCCATCAGCCATTTCCCAATATTCTTCTGCAGCCACAGCGGAAGCTTGTACCAGACCTTGCCCACACCCAGTCCCTTGGAATAATTTCCGGTCGGTATCTCAAACATCGTGAAGCTGCCGATCTGCGGGATGTGTTTGGTCTCCTTGAAATAGGCGATCTTCGCACCCAACTCCATATCCGTCAGCCCGAATACGGTCGGTCCCGTACCTCCCGGCAGGTACAGCGGATTGTTGGACGGAGCCACCACTCCCCACGGCAGGATTGCGTGCAGTTGCACCCGCGGAATCGCGCCCCAGTTGAACTCGAATGCGGGACCGACCGAGTCCATCTCCACTGGAGTTCCGTCCGCTCCGCCAAAAACGTAGAACTCATAATGATGCAGATCCACCGGAACAGGATCATCCGTCTGATACGGGGGCCCTTGCCCCCACGCCCGCGAACCTGCCAGCGTCAAGAACAGCAGCAGCACGAACCCCGATGCCCCGCGAGCTTTCCTCAAACTTCCCCAGACACCGGTCGCACCTGGAACCCACATTTTGTCGGATGATCTCAGCTACCCGCGGGCGAAGTCAATGCGATGGACTCCAGATTCACAGTGCGTTCACTAACTCGGCGCCTTTAGCGTGCTCGGCGGTGCAACTTCAATTTTCCCCCGCGCGCGCCCTGTGCTACTCTCGCCGTTATGTCCGACGTCGTCACTCCGCCGCACCGCAAGCACTTTCTCAGCGACAAAGTCGATTTCTTCACCGAATCCGTGATCCGCGAAATGACTCGCCAGGCCATGCTGCATGGCGCCGTCAACCTCGCCCAGGGATTCCCCGATTTCCCGGCTCCCGCCGACATCAAGCGCGCCGCGCAGGAAGCCGTTGCGGCCGACGTGAATCAATACGCCATCACCTGGGGAGCCAAAAATCTTCGCAACGCCATTGCCCGCCAGATGGGCGTCTGGCAAGGCATTTCCGTCGATCCCGAAAAAGAAGTCACGGTTTGCTGCGGGTCGACCGAGGCCATGATCTCCACCCTGCTCGCCGTCTGCAATGCCGGAGACGAGGTCATCATCTTTGAGCCCTACTATGAAAATTACGGACCCGACTCCGTCCTGAGCGGCGCTCGCCCCAAATTCGTCAAACTTCGTCCGCCGGAAAAGGACGGCGGCGAGTGGACCTTCGATGAGCAGGAGCTCCGCCGCGCGTTCGACCGTCACACCAAGGCGATCGTCGTTAACACGCCCAACAACCCGACCGGAAAAGTTTTCACCCGCAGGGAACTCGAACTCATTCGCGACCTCTGCCTCGAGTTCGACGTCCTCGCCATCACCGATGAAATCTACGAGCACATCCTCTACGACGGCGCCCAGCATGTTTCCATGGCTTCGCTCGACGGCATGCGCGATCGCACCGTCACCATCAATGGCATGTCAAAGACTTACAGCGTCACCGGCTGGCGTGTAGGATGGGCGGTCGCTCCGGAAAAGATCACCAACGCGATCCGCAAAGTGCACGACTTTCTGACCGTCGGTGCGCCCGCTCCGCTGCAGGAGGCAGGCGCCGTCGCATTAAGCCTGCCGCAGGAATATTATGCGAAGCTCGCGGAGGGATATCGCACGCGTCGCGACCATCTCATCCCCTCACTCACCGCTGCGGGATTCCACTGCTTCCGTCCGCGCGGCGCCTACTATGTCATGACCGACATCAGCGCCTTCGGCTTCCATGACGACGTCGCGTTTTCGCGCTTCTTGGTGCAGGAAATCGGAGTCGCTGCCGTTCCCGGATCGAGCTTCTACCGCGATCCTTCTGACGGAGCCCAGCAGGTCCGCTTCGCTTTCTGCAAAAAACCCGAAACCCTCGACGAAGCCGCAAGACGCCTCAGCAAGCTGCGGCACTCCTAGAGCAGTCGCTCGCTAATCCGATCAGCAGGTGGGTACCCTGTTTCTGGCGGGACTGGGGCTTCTCCATAACTCATGAGGAGAAATTGCGGAAAGCGCCACCCCGGAGGGGCATTCGAAATAGGCAGCGCCTTTCAGAGCCAGGAAAGCAGAAGAACGACAAATGTATCTACCCGAAAGCCTGAAGCTACTCGGTCGCCCGCGGTGTGAGCGATTTCAGATACGCTACCACGGCCTGCGCATCGTCTTTCGTCATGCGGAACTGCGGCATGGGAGCGCGCAGCCGGGTCCCGTCTTTCCAAATGCCGGTGGTCAGCAGGGTCACCATCTCATCGTCGGTTGCCGGAGGATTCCCTCCAATGCGCGGCGCCTTCAAGGGCCAGTTGGCTGTAGGGCGCGCCGGAAGCAGCCACAGCGAAGCTCCATCCAGCCAGTGATTGCGCTCCAGATTTCCTGCGCTATTCCGCGGAGTATGGCAGGTGGGGCACATTGCCACGTCATTCACAATGTATTGCCCGCGCGCCGCCAGCGCATTATTGCCCGGGGCTTTGGCGGTAGCGCCCGCATTCTTCGCCTGCCCGGCGCTGCTTGCGCTGCAAATGCTGAGCACGATCAGACCGGCGAAACACACATGTACCAAACCAAAGACGAAATCCTGCTTTCCGAATCGACGATTGGCCATGCAGCGAGGTTACCATGAAGCTCAGTTCGGTTTAAACCGGAGCGGAATGCTTTGGTGACTCTGATTACTGCAAAGGTTCGAAAAGTGCGCTGATTACACGCTGATCTCCACAGGGCCCTGGAGTATACTGCGCTAAGTTCTTCATCTCCTCAGGACGAAGTGCAATTTATGGCTACGAAAGCGTTGGACCAGGTGTCAGATCGGGTTCCGGGTGACGATTTTCAGACGCTCGAAGAGAAAGTTTATCGCACCATAGAATTGTGCAAAGCGGCGCGTCAGGCTCAGAGCGCGGCGGAGCGCGACGCCCAGCGTCTTCGCCAGCAACTGGAAGAGCGCGAAGAGCAGTTGGACGCTCTACGGAAAGAAAGCGTGCAATTGAAGAAGGAACGGGAAGAGATCCGCGGCCGCGTCGAGAAAATGCTCGAGCAGATTGATGCCATTGCCGAGGACCGCGCCGCCAGTTAACGCGTCATCCGGCAACAGGCGCGAGGCTTAGAGCAGGAGTTCTTCGGTCATCACGCACGAGCGGAGAAAAGAGTCATGGCTACCGCAATCAAGGATCAGACGCTCAAGGATGCGCAAAACTCCAGCGTGCGCGTGGAAATTTTCGATCAGGCCTACAATCTCCGCGGCTCCGATCCGGAATACATCCTCAAGCTGGCCGAATATGTCGATGGGAAGATGCGCGCCGTTGCCGAAGCCACCAACACCATCGACACTGTCCGCCTCGCCGTGCTGGCCGCGCTGAATATTGCCGACGAATATCACCTGCTCAAGCGCAGGCAAGACAGCGGATCACTCGACTATCAGAAGCGAGCGCATCTATTAGCGAGTGCTCTCGATGAAGTTCTCGAAGAGAACCGCAAGACCAGTTAGCCTGATCTTATCCCGATCTAAACTGCATTGCATCCTGGTGCGATTGCGCGAGCCGAATGGGAAAGCGATTGTTGTCGGGCATGAACCGGTGGGCGTAAGCATCGATTCAGGGAGACGGGACTTAGTAGCGGAACTTACCGAGTGAAGAGTGCGCGACTGCAACGCCGTCGCTATCCGGCGACAGCCGCCAAAGCAGCGGGATTTGTCAGGCTGCCGACCACTTCGACCTTGCCGAATTCCTCAACTTTACGCGCTCGGAGACGGTTCAGCACATAATCCAGCAAAGGACGGTCGCCGCGCCGAATCTCCTGGAATTCAACGCCCATGCCGCGATTGTCCATGTGATATTTCACCTGGGCCTTCAACCCGACATTGACATCAAGGATGTTCAGCATGAGATTGAAGTCGGTGCCCGGCTTCAGGAGTTCATTGGCATCGATGCGCGCTCCAAATTCCGATAGCTGCTGGACAATTCCTTCCATGTGCTGGGGGCCCTCGATCAAATCGGCCTTGCCCTGCACGAAGTAACGAGGCCGCCGTCGCCGATTATCATTGCCGCGGCTCAATTTCTTCTGTGCGGCATCCAGTAGCGGCAGGTAATCCTCCTGCGCCTGCTTCAGATCGTCATCCCAGGGGGCTTTGCCGCCCTCAATGCATTGCACGCTGAACTGGCCGCGTAGCGCCGAATTCCGATCTCCTGTCCAGACCACCTGGCACAAGGCGCGATTACGGCCGCGCTCCACCTGCACCAGATCTCCCACGTTCACTTCCCGCATGCCGCAGAGTCGGGCGCCCCGCGGATGGATGTCATAGGTGCAGGCCATCTCCACCGGGCCGCGTCCGTCTTCCGATACCAGGCTCCAACGGACGGGTATCGCCAGATGCACGATCCGGCTGGCTTCTAGGCTGTCGTCCAAGGTCTGTATTGCTTCGTTCACGAAATCCCCACTCCTCGCCGCACAATGACTGAACGATAGCAGTACATGTCCAGAGGGACAATGTACGGGCGTAACCTCCGTAATGATTACTGGGGTCACCTGAAGGACGGCAGGAAAGACCCTAAATGCCTGCTTTTCTGCAACTTATGGAGCGCCGTAACGCCGGGCGCAGCCGGAGTGGACGCTGGCTGCCGCTCTTTCGTGGTTTTGCAGGGGTGGGGCAATCCGGATCATCCTTACGTCGCAGAAGGCCCCTTAATTGAACGACTTACCGGCAATCGATGTACCATTACGTACATACAATGTTATACATTAAAATGTTCCGCAAGGAACACTGTGGAAATCTCCTAGCCAGCCAGGTCTTCGCCCACCGCGGCTTCTTCTTCCATGAACGCGAATGCCTCTTGCGGCACCGGATTCTGCCACACCGGGGCAAACGACTGCCGATGCAGAGGCGTGGGGCCAAACTCGCGCAGGGCGGCGAGGTGCTTCGGCGTGCTGTATCCCTTGTGCGACGCCAGGCCATATTCCGGGAAGACATGGTCCCACTCACAGACCATATGGTCCCGTTCGACCTTGGCCAGGATCGACGCCGCCGCGATCGACGCGGAGAGCGCGTCGCCATGAATGATGGCCTTTTGCGGCAGGTCGCAGTCGATCTTGACGGCATCGATCAGCAGGAAATCGGCGGCGGTCGCCAGCTTCGTCACGGCTTCCAGCATGGCGACACGCGATGCCTGGTAGATATTGATCTGATCGATGCGCGCCGCGTCGACGGCGGCGACGGCCCACGCGATGCAATGCTCGCGAATTCGTTCTGCGAGCACTTCGCGCCGCTCGCGCAGCAGCAGTTTCGAATCGCGCAGCCCGCGGATGCGATAGCCGCGGTCAAGGATCACAGCCCCCGCCACCACTGGGCCGAACAGCGATCCCCGGCCGACTTCATCAACGCCAGCCACGAGAATCGCGCCCGATTCCCATGCCATTTTTTCGTACTTCAAAGTGCACTTCAGGCGCTTGAGCAGGCGCAGCTTGGCCGCGGCGCGTGAGAGACCGTCGCTCTCCGCTTTCGTTTTTCGCTTCTGAACCGTAGGAGGCAAGGAATTGTTAAGTCCATCTTCGGCCAGCACGCCGTTTCATGCAAGCGTGGAAAGTGGTGGAAAACGTGGCCTGTGCTTGCGAATCGGGCATATGGGGTGGTGCTGTGTCTTATGTGGTGAGCACTCAGTGCAGCTGGCGGTTTAAGTCCTGCAGCAGTTGCGTGTTCTTTTCCAGTGCGTGTTGCAGGATGTCTGCCTGCTGCTTAGCCGTCGTCCAATCTTGCTTCTCGACCGCTTCGGTGAGCCCGGGGAGTTCGAGGTGTGCGTAGGTGAATCGTGCGCCGTAAAGAATGTGCTTGAACCACGGCCTGCCGGGAATTCCATTCGGATTCAGCCAGTTGCGTTCGACCTGCATCATGCCGCGATTGAGCGTGTCGTCGAGCTTGGGGTCAGCGTTACCGGCGGTCAGCGCCCGCTGCACCGAGGCATCCAGATCCTTGCCCGCGGCGTCGAAGGCATCGATGGCGTCGAGCACCGGTTTGAGGTCAAGTTTAGGCTGCTGGGCTACGCCCGACTGGACAGCTGAGGACGGCTCTCCCCACATGTTCTTCTCGTTGGCCTTCGCGAGTTCGTTGACGAACTGGCGAACATTATCCGCGTAAGTCGCGAAGTCAAAGGGCAGCAGGTCGGCGTTGGAGAGGCGCAGCGCCAGAACACCCCACAGTTGCGACATCAGCGTGTGATAGCGGTATCCCGGATCGCCGAAGTGATTCATCCAGAAATAATCGTCATAGGCGGAGTGATACACGCCATAGTCGCCATCGAATTCGAGCCCCAGCACCGGCATGCCGATGAAATTCAGAAACACGGTGTGATCGGAGCCGCTGCCGATGCGGGTGTCGGCGAGCGTGCCGCTCTCGGTCCCGGAGTTGTTGAACTGCGTAGACGCGTTGCCCTGGTCCTTCTCCTTTTGCATCGTCGCCTTCCAGGCGTCGTAGAGGTTTTTTCCGGACGGATCTTCGAGCGACCGGCTGGTTTCCACCAGCATAGGAGCGAGCGAGGCCACGGCTTGTCCGTGGAAGTTCGGGCCAGAGGTAGAAGAATCGACGTTGATGTACGCCACGGCGTTCTTGCGCAGTTGATCGGCGAACTGCTCGCCCCACTCGGTCGAGCCGGTTAGGCCAACCTCTTCTCCGTCCCAGCTACAGACCACGATTGTCCGCCGCGGGCGCTTGCCTTCTTTGGCCAACTTACCCAGGGCGCGCGTCATCTCCATCATGGAGGCCGTGCCGCTCGAGGGATCGACTCCGCCGAAGACCCACGCGTCGCGATGATTGCCGAGCACGACCCATTCGTCCGGCCGCTCCGATCCGCGGATGCGTCCTTCGACCACGTAATAGGGTTGAATGGAGTTGTCCATCTCAACCTTCATATGGACGCGCACGCGCTCGCCGCCCATGTGATATTGGATGGGCAATCCTCCCTGCCAGTCCGGCGGGGCGAGCGGGCCATCCATGTTTTTCAGCAGCGGTTCCGCATCGTGCCAGGAGAGCGGCAGGGCCATGATCTTCGGGAGTGAAACTGCCTGATCGACCGGAATCCGTTTCGCTCCCGGAACACTGGCCCATCCGGGAGTGAGCGGGTCGCCCGGCACCATGAAATCGTAGGTGATCGATCCGCGCTGAATGTGATACTCCGGACCCCACGGCCCATCCGGCACGACCGGGCCCTTCTTGAATCCATCTTCCTGCGGATCGCTGTAGATCAGGATCGCCGCCGCGCCTTCCCGCTGCGCCGTGAGCGCCTTGAATCCGCGATAGCTGTAGGGATTCGAGTAGCGGACGAGAACAATCTTGCCTTTGACGCTGATCCCGTTTTTTCGCAGCAGATCATAATCCTCGGGATTGCCGCTGTGTGCATAGACCACGGGCGCGGTGACTTCGCCTGAAATCGAAAAGCCGAGCCACGACCGGCTGATCGCCGGATTCTTTGTGTCCGCATCGGCCGCGATCGGCTCTTCCTGCAACGTCGCCTGATATTTGACCGGCGCGATCATTTCGAGCGATGCGCTTTTAGGATTGGTGCCATACACGTCATAGCGCCGGATGACCACATCTTCCAGGCCCTGCTTTCGCCACTCGCCGGCAATGTAGCGGGCGAGATAGTTATTGCGCGGAGATCCGGCCACGTGCGGCTCCGCGGTGAAGAGGCGATGCTGCTTCTGCTCTTCTTCGGGCGAAGGAATCACCTTGAATTCTTTTTCGATTTCGGCTTCATTCGCCGCGTGCGCGGGCGTGAACCCCATGATCGATGTTTGCTGGGCCTGAGCGATAAAGCCAGTTAGGAACGAGCAGAGCAGAAGGGCAGAGGTGAGTTTCATGGCCGGGATCTCGGGTGCGCAACATGGTAGCAGGTCAGACCTTAGAGCGCAGACTTCGGAGTTATCCCACTGCTCGCAAAGGCAGCGAGAAGTGGGACATCCCATGGTTCTAAATCTGAACTAACAAGTTTCGAGCCTTTCGCGATCCTATGCGCTGACGCGTTGCGCGACCAGGTTGTCGTATTCGCGTCCGGAGTCGGTGGGCAGCAGAACCCAGAGCGTGTAGACGCCGAGCGCCGTTCCGAAGGGAACGTTGAACAATGAAATGAAGGCGAGAATCAGCGTAAGGACGCGCGCCCAGGATTCCCGCTGCAGCAATCCCCAGCCGGCAACGAATCCCAGAGCGGCCTTGCCCAGGATCAAGGATCCGATGATCCCCATCAGCGGATGAAGAAATGGAGGCACATGGAGTCCGCCGCCCGGGGCAAAAACCGTGTTGGCGACAATGAAGCAGGTCAGGCCGCCCAGCGCGTTCAAGGCGGAGATGGCGAGCCATAGAATTCCGACCAGACGAATGTGTTCTGCGACGCGGCGCGCATGTGCCTGCGCAGGAAGGATGGACCCAATAATCTGTTTGCCACACCGTCCGCAAAATGATTGTCCGGGCTGAACTTCTGCACCGCATCCATCGCAGAACATGATTGCAATCCTCCGTCAGGTTCGAAGCCCGACCATGCTACACATCACATCGTCTGACAAGGATACGTAAAGCACGAACAATAGTTCGTAAAAAATTCAGAGCAACGACGCGGAAAATTTTTGCACTACGCCGCAAGAAAAGTTTTGATGGGAAAACGAAAAGGCCACCCGGCAACGTGGGCGGCCTCTTCTTCAAGGGAGAATAGTTCCAACGGAGGCTTAGAAGATTCCGTCAAAACTTTCTGGCGAAATCTTATGAGCCAAAAAACCGGGGTGTCAAGCTATTTTTGGTAAATAAATCCCTTTGTTTGCAATGACTTGCAAAACCAATCAATATGCACCGAAACTGTATCAAAATGAGACAAATGGCCGGTCGGGTGCCCGTAAACCGCTATTCTTAAGGTACTTACGCCTTCCCGCGGGGGGTAGGAGGCTCTTCGGTGCCGATGCGGGAGGGCCCTCTGGGCGCGGTTTCGGTCAGATGTAAGGCAATGATTTCCATCTGCTCAGGGCGGTCAAAAAGCCTATCGGGGAACCAGCGTTTCATGAGAATGCGGAACCCGCCAAACGCCACTCCGGCCACAATGGCCATCGCACCCAGAATGAAGCAGAGCAGGATGATGTTGACGAGCAATCCGCCGACGTCATTGTTCTTGTCGAGGAAGGTGCGCTGACTCCAGGTGACATTGGCTTCGTAGTTGACCTGCCCGAGCAGAGATTTCATGTCGTTGGCGGAAGCTTCGCCGGAGGCAATTGCAAGAATCGGCCCGGTGCGCTTCACCAGGAATTGCCCGGTGTTATCGATTTCGGAAATTCCCTTGGAATTATCCGCAGGATGGTTCCCATCGATGCGGCGAAACTGTTCGGCTGCGAGTTGAGAATTGGGGTAGTAGATCAGCATCAGCGCCGCGTCGCCACTCGGCGTGGTGTAGCGTCCCATGGTGACATCGGGGTCCGCGCTGAAATTGACCAGGTCAGCGGAGATGGGCGCGGCCAGTGCGCTGAACGATGCGGGACCGACGGCCAGCTTCTGCGTGTTCGAGATATAGCCGCGCGGGGGCATGAAGCTCAGCACCGGTGGCAGTTTTCCCGCATTTCCTGTCGGCGGGGGCAGCACACCGGCAAGCTCGCGCAGTTCTCCGCCAGACATGGGTGATTCCGCGCTGAATGATGCATCGACGACGATCTGCCCGCGGTAGAACAGAACGCGGCGGCCCAGAGACGCACCCTGATCTCCGATTTCCTCGCGCGTCATGTCGGGCTGCAGGTAGAACGTGTATGCGCCGAAGGCGCCCGTAGCATCGGTAAACCGGGCCGCGCGCAGGGTTAGTGAGCGGCCGTCGTCGCGCGCGTAGTTGCCAATGGCCACATCGGTGAATCCGTATTCTTTCAGGATTCCGGCATTGACGGGATCGGCGAGGTTGGCGTCAGCACTGATTTGCAGCTTTCCCTTGAGCTGCCATCCAGCGAACGATTGCGGCAGAATTGCCGGAGTTGGAGTTGTGGGCGCTTTCTGCGCCTGGCTGAACACAGCCGCGCAAAGCAGCACCACAGGCACGAAAATCGATCGCAAAAGTCGCATGGAGAATAGAAAGGGCCTTCAATTATTAGACCACACAGGGCAGGGAAAAGTTTCTGGGGAGCGGGCGGCTACTGCCCGCCGGCGGTCTTCTCGATCTTGCTGGCCACCTTGACGCCGCTCAAGCCATTGACGTACTTGGCGATACCGCGATAGAGCGATTCGGCAATTTTCTGCCGGTAGTCCCCGGTTTCGAGATGGCGCTCGTCGGCAGGATTGCTGACAAAAGAGATCTCGGAGAGGATCGACGGCATATTCGCGCCGATCAGCACAATAAAAGGTGCTTTCTTGACGCCCCGGTCGCGAATTCCGGGACTCTTCGCGGCCAGCCCGCTGTGCAGAGCGGTTTCGACATCGGAGGCAAACTCCCGCGACTCTTCAATTTTCTCCTTGAGCGCGATCTTCTTGACCAGATCCTGCAGTTCGTAGATTGACTTCTCCGAACCGGCATTCTCGCGTGCCGCCACTTCGAGAGCGCTGGCGGAACTGGTGAAGTTAAGGTAGTAGGTTTCGACTCCCCGCGCGTCGGGATCGTGACTGGAATTGGCGTGAATCGAGATGAACAGATCGGCGCGCTCCTGGTTCGCGATGGCGGTCCGCCGTTCCAGCGGGATGAAAGTGTCGTCGCTGCGCGTGAAAACGACTTCCGCTCCCAGGCGGCTTTCCAGCAGCTTGCCCAAGCGGAGCCCGACGTCGAGCACGAGATTCTTTTCTTCCAATCCATTGGGGCCAATGGTGCCGGTGTCGTGACCGCCATGTCCGGGATCGATGACGATCTTGCCGATCTTCAGCCCAAGAGCGCGGATCAGCGAACGGTCGCCATTGGCGGTGGGTTGCGCCTCGCGCGATTCAATTTCGGACGCGGTATCGTCGGAGGCTGGTTCGGCGGCATGTTTCCGGCGGGAGCGGCTGCCGAGGCCGCGCCGCGCCGTCGAAACTTTCGGCGCTGGAGTTTCCGAATCGTCATCAGCTTCAACCACTCTTTTGATCGGACCGGTTGAACGCTTATTCCTGGGTAGTGAAGTTGGTCTTTGAGGAGTGACGCGTGCGGAAATTCTGGTTCCGTCAGGCACATCCATGCTCGTGACCGGCGCGCGTCCCGCCAGCAGGAGCAGATCAGATTTCAAGTCGCCCGCTGCCTCAGGAGTCTCGCTGTTGGCCAGGGTGTCGCTGCCGGTGTCTCCAGACGCTTTGGGCAGCTTGCCCCAGGCATTCTTTCCGTGAATATCCCTGCCGTGAATATCAATGATCAGGCGATAGGGATTCGGCACCAGAACGGCTTCGTAATCGGAAAGATCCTTGACTTCGAGCACCACGCGGGTGCGTCCGGGCTGGAATTGAGCGATTCGAATTTTGGTGAGAAATCCGTCTTCGACATCGAACGTCTTTCCGATGAGTGCGTGAGCCAGACGCGTTCCCCGCAGGTCGAAATAGATCCGCTCCGGATGCTCGATGCGTTCGGAAGTGAATTTCACATCACCTTGCAGATCGATGGCGACGTGCGTCGAATCCGCAGTCGACCAGTGGCGGATTCCGGTCACACGGGCAATTCTGGGGTGAGCCGATTTCTCGCTGGAAGCTGAAGCCGAGTTGTCCGACGAGTCCTTGTTTGTATCTTTCGTGTCGCTATCTTTCTCTTTGCCATCGCTGGATTCGGCAGCCGCTTCTTCCGGTTTAGCTTTCGCATCCGAGGCCGGCTGGCTGCCGGTCAGCTTCGCTTCCTCAGTCTTGTTCGCCGGCCTGTGATCGAGTTCCGCAAGCGCATGGCGGGCGTCCTCGACGCGCTGATTGTGAGGATAGCGATGGATAAATTCTTCGAAGGCGGAGCGCGCCTGCGGGGCATCGTTCAGATCTTCCTGGTAGATTTCGGCAATCGTGAACAGAGCGTCGGTTCGATACTTGCTGCCCGGATATTCGCGGCGCAGGAACCGGTATTGCGCAATGGCTTCCTTCAGGATCTTCGGATCGTTGAAACTGCGGCCCATTTCGAGCAGCGTTTCGGCGACGGCCACGACGCTGGGATCCGCTTTCGTGGAAGCAGGCGAGCCGAAGAACACGTTGCGGTAGGCATTGATGACGCGCTGATAGTCGCGGCGGGTGCGCTCGGCCGGAGGACGTGCGTTCAATGCCTCGCGCAGGTGTTCGGCCCTGGCGAAGTGCTCCCTCGCCCAGGCATCGCTATGATGCGGACGCGCATAGGCCGGCATCACGGCCAGCAGCGCGACTAATAAGGCTGCGCCGCAGCGCCCGGAACGCCTGCTTCCTACGATTCTCGAGATCGCAACCTTCAATCGTCGACCTAAAGCGGTGCTCTTGTTGTGGTGCGTGGAACCTGTAACGCTCGTGACGCTGAGAGAAAAATAAAACTGCCAGTGAATCGATGCTGCTTAAATTACTCTGTGTTGCTGATGTAAAGAACGCCGCGCGCATCCCGTTGAACCACAAGGGGCGAGCGCGACTCAGGCGGGGCGATGTTCAGCCCACCGTAATAAATGTTGGTGATCCGCCGGACATACGCTTGTGTCTCGGCGATATGCGGAACGCCCTTACTGCGGGCCACCGCACCTTCTCCCGCGTTGTACGCGGCCAGGGTCAGGTTTACGTCGCCGTTGTAGCTTTCCAGAAGGCTTTTCAGGTGACGCACGCCCGCATCCACATTCTGCTCGGCGTCGAAGGGGTTTTTGACCTTCAGTAGTCGGGCGGTTGAAGGCATCAGTTGCATCAGTCCCATGGCGCCCTTGCGCGAAACGGCGTTGGGATTGAAATTCGATTCCACTTTGATGACGGCGCGCACCAAGTTGGGATCGACGTTATGCCGGGCCGCCGCCATATCGATGGCCGATTCGACATCTTCCGGAGTCGCGCGCGAACTTGAGTATTGATCGGTCCTGGAGGTCCGGTCGCGGTAATTGGCAGAAATGATCTTTGCGTTGGCCGACTGATAAGAATCGCGCCCGAAATATTGGGTAATCTCCGCGGCGGCCGATCGCGCCGCCTTCATTGATTGGGTGCTGGGACCGGGTACGGGTTTCCACCGGCTTTCCTTCACGCTCCAGTACATCAGATGCCGGTGCGAAACCTCGGCAGCCTCCGCACGTTTTGGCTTTGCCGGAGCCGATTCGTTCACGTAGACGGTGCGCCCGTTTTCCTCGGTTGCAGTGATGGTCTGGGGAGATTCGCCGTCGCTCGATGCCCACAGGTGTGAGGCGGGGAGAGTAAAGGAGGTCGCGAGTACTGTAGTGGCCGTCAGCATTCTGGCGAATTGCAGGCGTTTTCGCTTCATCCGGGCGATCATGGTTTTCACTTCCTCCGGAGGACAGACTCCCGCCTCCGAAAATCTACCCGGAACCTGACGGAGAATTTCTAACCAGAGTAGGACGATTATAGGCGCGGGGGAGGGGGTGGGCAATGTTTCCAAAGGACGAAGAACCACCGAAGTAATCTCTGTAACCTGCTGCAGAAACAACACTTATATGTTTTCAATATTACATGCGATAGCTCTGAGGATCCCCGGTGGCTGTTTCTGACGAACCCATGTATTTGGCGCGATTTCGGGGTGTCTTCTGGAGAAGATAGGAAGGCGGGCATTGGTAGTGGACGAGTGGATTTCAGACCGTCGTGATCTTCTCCAGCATGGTAGCCGTGACCAGTTTCTTTTCAATGTGCCGCTGGAGGGTTTGGACAAGAAATTTGCGAAGATCGGAGGCCTGCGCCCGGGCTCGTGCCTCCCGGGAATTGCCAGCACCCTCCCCCGGAGGACATCTGTTTGACGCTTCGGCGAAATTTTCCACTGGAGCGCGAAACATCTGGGCGGCAAGGGAGCGGGACTCGCTCGATATTTCCGAGGAAGCCAGCCGCTTATCATCGGTGCACATCAGTCCGTCGGCGAGCGCGTGGAAGTAGGCGCGGCTGCCGTTCAGCGCGCGTCCGCAAACGATGCATTCGGTCAGGTTGGGGAGGAAGCCGACGAGCCGCGTCAGCCACAGGTCGAAATAAGTGATGGGCATCCACAGATCCGCGCCGGTTTTGGCTTGTTCCAGCGCGTGCAACACCGAGACGGTAAGCCGGAAGATGGCATCATTGGCCTCGTGGTCGGGCAGAAGTTCGTCGAGCAGCTCCGCGATATGACCGAGAGCGACGGCGCGGGCATAGCTGATCTCGCTGGCCAGCGGCGATTCGAGCACTTCGCAGGCATCCAGACGAGCCAGTTCGTGGCGTTCGCGGACGTCGTAAAACGCGCGCACGACGGTCATTGGCTCGAGCGCACCGCCGAAGCGCCGCTTGGACTTTTTGGCCGAGCGTGCGACGCCGTGGACCTTGCCTTCGAGACGCGTAAGTAGCGTGACCAGCAGGTCCGCCTCGCGCAGCGGATAGGTGCGCAGCACGATCGCCTCTGATTCTCGTAAGGCCATGGATCCTTAGATAAATGCGCTGTTTACAGAATTTTACCCGCAATACGCGGGATATTTTGCGATCTCTTGCTTAGGGAAACGAATCCAACCTACTACGTCGAAGATGACAATCACCCACCGCGCGTCTGAAAATATCTGGATTACACGATGAACCCGACCAATTCTGAAATTGCAGCTGTTGCGAATGCCGCGGTCGAGCGCCTGAACCGCTGGCTCGAACAACTTGTCGAGCAGAAGGGAAGCGATCTGCTGCTTGTCCCTGATGCTACGCCATCGATCCGCGTGGAAGGCAAGATCCGCGAGATCGCCCCGGAAAAACTCAGCGGCGAGGAGATCGAACAGGCTGTGCGTCCGGCCCTTGCTGCCCATGCCGTACAAGATTATGAGCAGGATCACATTGCGGATTCTTCCTATCGCGTGCCCGGACTGGGCCGTTTTCGCATCAACCTGCACCACGAGCGCGGACGCGCCGCCGCCACTCTGAGGGCCTTACCCTCGCGCATTCCAACGCTTGCGGAACTGCGCCTGCCCGCGGCCGTAGCAGGTCTCGCGGCCTTGCAGCGCGGCCTGGTGATCATTGGAGGAGCCACCGGGTCAGGCAAGACCACAACGCTGGCCGCATTGGTCAACGAAATCAACCAGCGCGATACCCGGCATGTTGTGACGATTGAAGATCCTATCGAGTATGAGCACACCCACGCGCGCAGCATCATCGAGCAAGTGGAAATCGGAGTGGATGCTCCCGACTTTCCTACCGCGCTTCGCGCCGCGTTACGGCAGGCGCCGGACGTTATTGTGGTCGGCGAGATGCGCGATCCCGAGACGGCCCGCATTGCCTTGTCCGCGGCCGAAACCGGACACCTGGTCTTCACCACCCTGCACACCACCGATGCGGCCTCGACGGTTTCGCGCATCGCCGATTCTTTCCCGCAGGAGCGGCAGCACTCGATTCGCGCGGAAATGGCCATGGCGCTGGCGGCGATGCTAACGCAGAATCTGCTGCCGCGGCGCACTGGTGGGCGTGTTCCCGCCGCCGAACTGTTGATGGTGGGATAT